>JAKBBY010000006.1 GCA_021808315.1 Pseudomonadota bacterium
AAGGGATCTCCACGCGCATGTTAATTTATGCCGGTTCGCTGATCCAACGAGGCGTTGATCCGCTTGCCGCCTGCCGCGTGGCGTTGGTTCGCCCGATCACCGATGATCCGGATATGCGCAACGCGCTCGATTCTGCCGTCACCACCTATCTCTGAACCCGGACGGACCCTCGCGGCATGGTCATCGCGCTCGACGATTATCAGGAGATCATCGCCGATTTGCCAGAGGCGGCGGCGCACGCCCTGCGGTCCGGTTGGGCTGAAGCGGCGCGGGTGTTTTCTGCGCGCGGGCTGGAGCGCTATTTGCACGGTGCCATCGCGCTGCACCAACTGGGTCGTGGCGAGGCGCTGGTAGTGGCCTATCTGGGCGCTATGCCGTCGATTGTCCGCAGCCTGGGTGAGGATTTGCTGGGCGACATGACCAGCTTTCTGCTCAGCATGGCATCGAAAACGTCAGGGCAAGTTCTCGCGCTGATTTGCGAGACCGCACCGCTTGCTGCGGACCGGCTGGCGGATGCCGAGCTGTTTCGCGGCTATCTGGCGGTGCTCGGCGTGGTGCTGGCGCAGGCACCGCGCGGGTTGCGGCCCATGCTGGAAAATCTCGACCGTCTGTTCGGCCAACTCACCTTGGGCGGGCTGCGCCGCTGGGTGAATTGGGGCGCGCAAGCCTACAAAGCCGATTTCGAGGGTCAACTGCGTTATTTTGGACTAAAAAGCCCCGACGCGCTGGCCGTGTTGCAACAGGAACGCAAAGGGACTTTGTTTGTTGATATTCAGCGGCGGCTGAATATTTATCTGCGCGCGATGTGGGGGCGCGATTTTTTTCTGCGCCCGACCGCCGGCGATTACGAGAACCGCGAGGGGCTGCGCGCCTATATTGAGCGCTATGTGATCCATATCGCCGATGCTTATGACGATCAGCCAATCTTTGAGGCCTCCGGCGCTTTGATCGCCACGGTTCCGGCGTTGGAGGTTTATCGCGCGGTTGCCAATCATTGTGCCGCACATCTCGTATTCACCACCACGCCCCTCTCGCGCCAGGAGCTGGCGCCGGTGCATGTCGCGGTGATCGAAATCATCGAGGATGCGAGGGTCGAGGAACTGGCGATCCGGCAGTTTCCGAACATGCGTGCAGCCTGGCTCGCGCTGCACCCGCGCCCGAATGTCAGCGCCGCACCGGTGCGCATGGGCACGTTGTTCGCCCGCCTTGCCTACGCCCTGCTCGATCCTGACTGGCATGATCCGCATCCTTGGGTGCAACAGGGTGTGGCCGCGTTCCGCGCCGCTGCGTCGCTGGAGGATAATCAGGTGAGCTGGAATATCGGCGTCTCGCTGGTGCATGGCCTGCTCTCGGTGCCGGTGCCTGAATATGACCCGCGCCGTGACGGCCAAAGCGTGATCTATCGCGATGATAACAGCTTTGTTTGGCAGGGCGAAGCTTATGATACGGACGAGGCGTTGGCGGCAACATGGGATACGGTGCAGGTCCGCAAGAAATCATCGCTGATGGAGATGATTAACAATCTCGATGTCGAGTTTGCGGGCGATGATGCTCAGGAAATCTGGACATTGCCCACCGAATATATGCTGGATCAGGAAGGCGTCAGTATCAATCAGCTTGAAGGCAAGCCACCGGTCGCCGACCCGGTTTATTATCCCGAATGGGATTATCAAATCCAGCTCGAACGCCCGACCTGGGCTGCGGTGTTGGAGCGCACCCCGCCGACCGGCGATCTTGCGGTGATTGATCGGATCATTGAGGATAACAAACCGGTGCTGGCGCGGCTGCGCTTTCTGATCGAGGCGATGGCGCCGCAGGGCATGCAGCGCATTCGCCATATTGAGGATGGCGATGAGCTGGACATCAACGCCGCGATTCGCGCGATGATTGATATTCGCACCGGTCACCAGCCCGATCCGCGGGTGATGATCAAATCCAAGCGCCATGTTCGCGACCTCGCGGTGACGGTGCTGCTCGATATGTCAGAATCGAGCAACGACAAAGTGCGCGGGCAGGATTATAGCGTGCTCGATCTAACCCGCACCGCGACCGTGATGCTGGCTGGCGCGCTTGATCGGATCGGCGATGCGTTCGCGCTGCACGGATTTTGTTCCGATGGTCGGCACGATGTGCGTTACTACCGGTTCAAAGATTTCGACCAACCCTATGATGATTTGGTCAAGGCCCGGCTTGCTGGCATGACGGGGGCTTATTCGACCCGCATGGGGGCGGCACTGCGCCATGCGGGTCATTTGCTTGGCCAGCAGCGCCACACCAAGAAAATCATCTTTATGATTACCGATGGTGAGCCGGCCGATAATGATATGCGCGATCCGCAATATCTGCGGCATGACACGAAGCACGCGGTCGAGGCCTTGCGCCGCCAGGGCATCACCACCTACGCGATCTCGCTCGATCCGCACGCCGATCACTATGTCTCACGGATTTTCGGCGCGAAATACTACACCGTGGTCGATCATATCGAGCGGCTGCCCGAACGGCTCCCCGCGCTCTATATGGGGTTGACGCAATAATGTCCGGCACCAGCAACGCGGAGATCACGCTGCGGGCCTTCGTCTTTATCGACGCGCTGCAAGCCCAACTCGCCTCGTATCTCGCGACGTCCTCGCAAGGGTTCCTGCCGGTTCCCGGCGATGCGTGCTTGTGGATTGAAGTTGCGCCCGGTATGGCGGTGCACCGATTATCGGACATCGCGCTGAAGGCGACCAATGTGCATATGGGCGAACAAGTGGTTGAGCGCGCCTTTGGGTCGATGGAAATTCACTACCGCAATCAGAGCGAAGTGCTCGAAGCCGGGCGCGTGGTGCTGCGTGAATTGCGCACCACCGAAGACGCGCGCATGCCCTGCCGGATTGCCTGGAAAGAGGTGATTTGTGCGATTACGCCAGACCACGCCACGCTGATTAACCGCCAGCTGCGCAAAGGTTCGATGCTTCTGCCGGGCAAATCGATGTTTATTTTGGAGACCGAGCCGGCGGGCTATATTGTCTATGCTGCCAATGAGGCGGAAAAAGCGGCGAACATCACGCTCGTTGATGTTCGTCCGTTTGGCACGTTCGGGCGCCTGACCATGATGGGCAACGAGGCCGAAGCCTATGCGGCGATGAAGGCGGCTGAGAGCGCTGTCGCGGCGATCAACAAAGCTGCTGGCCGTGCTGTTCGATGATGGAGATCGATTCGCAGATTAAGCGGTTACTGTTCAACACAGTGCGGGTTGATATTGTGCTGGACGACGGCACGAACGGAACGGGCACCGCTTTCATCGTTGATCACCGTCACCGAACCGGCATGCGGCGATTCATTGTTACCAATCGCCATCTGGTCGAGACTGTGCGCCGAGGCGGTTTGGTCTTCACCCAGAAGCGGGGCGGCAAGCCGATGATCGGCCAGCGATTCCAACTCGATATCGAGGATTTTGCCGCGGCCTGGTTCGTGCATCCTGACCCGGCGGTTGATCTCGCGATTGTGCCGCTCGCACCGTTGGAAACCGCCGCGCATGCGCAGGGAACCGAGCTTTATTATCACGGCATTGACTCGCGTCTCACCTTGGGGGCGCCAAGCTTCGATCAGTTCGATGCGCTCGAAGACGTGCTGTTCATCGGCTACCCGAGCGGGATCTGGGATCATGTGAACCTGATGCCGATCCTGCGCCGAGGCACGACGGCGACGCCGCTTGCCCTCAATTTCGAGGGGCGCGACGAATTTTTGATCGATGCCGCCGTGTTTCCGGGGTCCAGCGGTAGTCCGGTTTTTGTGGTTGAACACCCCAAAAGTGCGGCATTGCGGCCAGCGAAGCCGAGTTACCGGTTTGCCGGCGTTGTTGCCGCCGTGTTCTTCCGCGAGGAAACCAACGAGATTGTTCCGGTGCCGGTTCCCGCTTCCGCGACTGTGGCGACGTTCACCGGCGCGGAGATGGTCGATCTCGGCCTTGTTATCAAGGCGAAGGCGGTGCTGGCCATTCTTGATGCGTATTGCGCGCGTTTTGTCGAATGACACCTAAGCTGATGAACTGGATTGGCCGACCAGATCGCTATCGGGGCCAAGGTCGCACTTTCTGCGCCGCCAATAACGCGTTGGTTATCAGTCCGCTGTAATGGCGCGATCACGCTGTCAAACAATCATCGTGAAGACGTTCAATCCGGGTCCACTAATTTGCTTTGGCGGCACCGCGCGGGCGATCATGGACGCTGATCCTGCCCCCGGTTTCCTCAACCGACTCTCGTGGACTGGTGGTGATGCTGAACTGCCGATCAGATGGCAATAACGAATAGATCTGAAGCTGATTTCGGCGCGTGTAGATACAATCGAGACGAGACGAAAACGGCCATTTTCTGGCGGAACAATGCCGGATAACTCTAATATTACTCTTTGTTTTTTCAATATAAATTTTTATTATTCGGATTTATTCAGACAAACAGCTTCGGCGAATCAATCCGTTTTGCTATTCGGCTAGTCTCAATTCCATCAGGCGCATCAAACAGGGATTTTATTGGCCGATAATACAGGGAGGCTGACCCAACCCGCCGGGCAACCTCATGCATTATACATCATGTAAAAGATTTTTCTTTACTTATATTATCAATATCTGTCACAACGGTGTCAGACGAGATTTTGCGTCGTCTGAACGACGGCACGAGCCAGAAGGTGGTGCACGTAAAGGAGGAAATGTTGCCCGGCCATCAGAGACTCGATTTTTATCTTGAGACGATTATCGCCCGGTCGCCACATCTGCGCGACGCCGGTGCGGCGGTGCAAGCGATTGCCGAGGCGGGTAAACGCATTGCCAAACTATTGGCCTGTGGGCCACTTGCTGGGAATCTGGCGGCTATTGTTGGCGATTCGATTGATGGTGATGGTCAAAAAGCATTGGATGTGCTGACGCATGATATTGTGCTCGACGCGCTTCGTGCAGCACCGGTCGCGGTATTCGCCTCTGAGGAAGCGGATCAGCCCGAAATTCTGAATCCGGCTGCGCATTTGGCGGTTGCGGTTGATCCGCTGGATGGTTCATCGAACGTCGATACGCTTGCGCCCGTTGGCACGATATTCTCAATTTTGCCGATCACTGATTTTGATACGGCAGCGCCTGAATTGGTGTTTTATCAACCGGGCCGCAACCAACTGGCCGCGGGCTTTTTGATTTACGGCCCGCACACCGCTCTGGTGCTGACGATTGGTGCCGGCACCACCATCTTCACGCTTGATCCGGCAAGCGGGCAGTTTCTGGCAACGATCAATGATGTGACGGTTTCACCCAAAACCCGCGAATATGCCATTAATGGTTCGAATATGCGCCATTGGGACCCGGAGATCCGCTCCTATATTGTAGATTTGAAAAAGGGCCATAGCGGGCCGCGCGGTGTTGATTTCAATATGCGCTGGTTGGCTTCAATGGTTGCGGAGGCTTATCGAATTTTGCAGCGTGGCGGTATTTATCTCTATCCGGTCGATCAACGACCGAACTACCGCGCGGGCCGACTCCGGCTGATTTATGAGGCCAATCCGATTGCGATGATCATGGAGCAGGCGGGTGCTGCTGCGACCGATGGTCATTCTGCCATTCTTGATCTCTGTCCCAAAACGCTTCACCAACGCTGCGCGCTGGTGTTTGGCTCTGCCGATGAAGTGGCGCGGGTGCGCGAAGCTTATGCGGGTGGCGATCCCACGCCATCGCCGTTGTTCAAATCGAGGTCGTTATTTCGCCAAGCCGGATCAGATCATGAGTTGCTCACGTGAGCCGCAAGCATCCGATTATTTCAGTCACCGGCTCGTCTGGCGCGGGTACCACGTCGGTTCGGCGGGTGTTTGAGCAGATTTTTCGCCGGGAAAAAATCACCGCAGCCTATCTGGAGGGTGATGCTTTTCACCGCTATGACCGCATGGAGATGAAACAGAAAATGGCTGAGGCCGAAGCGGCGGGCAATCGTCATTTCAGCCATTTCAGCCCGGAGACCAACATTCTCGCCGAGTTGCAAGAGATTTTCAGAACCTATGCAGAAACCGGCGCCGGTCGATGCCGTCATTATATCCATGACGAACGTGAGGCTGAGGAATATGGGGGAGAGCCTGGCACCTTCACCGATTGGGAGCAGTTGCCGAGCAATACTGATATTCTGCTCTATGAAGGTCTGCATGGCGCCCTGAAGCACGGCGATATCGATACGGGCAAGCATGCGGATATCAAAATTGGTGTCGTGCCCGTAATCAATCTTGAATGGATTCAGAAAATCCACCGTGATCGCGCGGCGCGCCGTTATTCAACCGAGGCGGTCACGGACACGATTCTGCGCCGGATGCCTGACTATGTGCATTACATCTGCCCGCAATTTACCGAAACCGATATCAATTTTCAGCGTGTGCCGCTTGTTGACACGTCCAACCCGTTTGTTGCGCGTTGGATTCCAACGGCGGATGAATCGATGGTGATTATTCGGTTTCGTGATCCGCATGGCATCGATTTTCCGTATTTGTTATCGATGCTGCATGGGAGTGCCATGTCCCGCGCCAATTCAATCGCCGTTCCCGGCAACAAGTTCGATTTGGCGATGCAATTAATTCTCACCCCGGTGATCATGCAACTGATTGACCGGAAACGGCGGGCCCAGTGATGATCGCCCGCTCAGAAATTCACCGCGCCAGTCTGGCGCTCATGATATCGAAAGGTGCTGTCTCGTGGCTAAAATAACGTTACGACAATTGCTCGATCATGCGGCTGAGCGCGGCTATGGCGTTCCGGCGTTCAACATTAATAGCATGGAGCAGGTTCAAGCGATCATGCAAGCGGCGGCGCATACCGATTCGCCCGTGATTTTGCAGGCGTCACGTGGTGCCCGTTCCTACGCCGGCGATATCATGCTGGCAAAAATGATTGAAGCGGCTGAAGCTATGTTCCCAACAATTCCCATCTGTTTGCATCAAGATCATGGTAATGACGAAGGCACCTGTCTATCTGCAATCCAGCATGGTTATACCAGTGTGATGATGGATGGGTCACTCAAGGCTGATGCAAAAACCCCCGCTGACTACGCCTATAATGTTGATATCACCGCCCGTGTAACGGACATGGCTCATCGGGTTGGCGTATCGGTTGAGGGCGAGCTTGGGGTGTTGGGTAGTCTTGAGACGGGCACGGGCGAGGCGGAAGATGGTCATGGCGCTGAAGGGGCTTTGTCGCATGATCAACTTCTGACCGATCCCGATCAGGCCGTTGATTTCGTGAAATCAACCAAGGTCGATGCGCTTGCGGTAGCGATGGGGACATCCCACGGCGCCTACAAATTCTCGCGCAAGCCTGATGGTGCGATTCTTGCGATGAATGTGATCCGGGCGATCAATGAACGCATGCCGTCGCTACATATGGTGATGCATGGTTCGTCCTCGGTGCCCCAGGATTTGCAAGAGGAATTTAATCGGTACGGTGGCGAGATGCCGCAAACGTGGGGTGTGCCGATTGAGGAGATCTTGGTTGGTATTAAATATGGTGTGCGTAAGGTCAATATTGATACTGATTGCCGCCTCGCGATGGCAGCGGCGATTCGTAAGGTTGCCGCCGAGAAGAAATCCGAGTTTGATCCGCGTAATTTCATGAAACCGGCGATCACGGCGTTGCGTGTGTTATGCCAGCATCGCTTCGAGGCGTTCGGGTCAGCGGGGCAAGCGTCGAAAATAAAATGTGAGTCGCTTTCGGCCATGAGCCACCGATACGCATCAGGGTCTCTGGACCCGGTGTTTTCAACTCGTCAAGCGGCTTGACGGAGGAGTTAGCCTATGGAGTCCGCTACGCACTTCTCGAAGAACGCATCAGTCTCTGGTTGTGCTGCTGACCTCTCCGCGCCTTTGATGGTCTTCGCTGTCAGGTGCGCTGCCAAGTTCGGCGTGATGGCGCGAACCACCTGTTGCCGCTCGACTAACCGATGAGCCTGGACATGATGATGTTTCTTGATGATTTAGCTCTGATTGAAAAATGCGTATTCGAGTGTGTCGCCGTTATAAGGGCAAGCGGTGAGGGGCTCCGATGAATAATCGACCGCTGCTAATCGCGCCGTCAATTTTGGCTGCCGATTTTTCAAAACTCGGCGATGAGACGCGCGCGGTCCGCGCCGCGGGAGCTGATTGGATCCACATTGACGTCATGGATGGTCATTTCGTGCCGAATATCAGCTTCGGTGCTGTCGTCATGAAATCTATCCGAAAGCAATGCGAAGCTGTGTTCGATGTGCATCTGATGATCTCACCGGTTGACGTGTATCTCGAAGATTTTGCGGCAGCTGGCGCAAATATTATTTCAGTTCACGCGGAAGCCACAACCCATCTTGATCGCTCGATCCAGGCAATCAAGCGCCTTGGTTGCAAAGCGGGCGTCGCTCTTTGTCCGGCAACATCCGAGCATGTGCTCAATTATGTGCTCGATGAAATCGATTTGGTTTTAGTGATGACAGTTAATCCGGGGTTTGGTGGTCAGCAATTTCTGCAGAGTCAACTTCCGAAAATTAGCCGTATTCGCGATATGATCGGTGATCGACCTATTCACATCGAGGTTGATGGTGGTGTCACTGCGGCGAATGCTGGCGCCTGCCGTGCGGCGGGTGCTGACGTGCTGGTCGCTGGTTCCTCAGTATTTCGCGGAGATGCATCGACCTACGCAACCAATATCCGGGCGCTGAGAGACGCCGCGGCCTCATGATTCATCACGATCCACTGAATTATCTCACATTTGGCATGTATATCCTCGGCGTTACGGTTATGATGGCCGTAATGGTTGGCTTGTCGGCACTGCTCGGCACGCGCCGTCGGGGTGCTGCTGATCCTCATCCGTTCGAATCAGGAATTTTGCCAGTTCATGATATGAACATCCGATTCCCGAGCCAGTTTTATATATTTGCGATGTTATTCGTCATTTTCGATCTTGAATTGATTTTTGTTTTTGCTTGGGCCGTTGTCGCTCGTGATGTTGGCTGGCGGGGCTACGGCGCGATCATGTCATTTCTATTTTTGCTCGTGATAGCCCTGGCGTATCTTTGGCGGTCAGGCGCTCTGGTCTGGAGCACACCGATGGAGCGGGCTCGCTTGCGGCGGGGGATCCAGTGATGGCTGACGGTGAACGCGGATCACCAGAAAACCAGACGTTTTTGCTCGGTAAATTACAAGACCTCGTGTCTTGGGGTCAAAAAAATTCGCTTTGGCCGTTTAACTTCGGCTTATCGTGCTGTTATGTTGAAATGGCAACGTCATTTACATCGAAATTTGATATTGCACGTTATGGCTCTGAGGTGCTTCGCGCGACCCCCCGTCAGGCCGATGTTATTGTGATTGCTGGCACGGTATTTCTGAAAATGGCGCCGGTGGTCAAACATCTTTATGATCAGATGCTCGAGCCCAGATGGGTCATTTCGATGGGATCCTGCGCAAATTCAGGCGGGATGTATGATGTCTATAGCGTGGTGCAAGGGGTGGATTCGATCCTGCCGGTCGATGTGTACGTGCCCGGTTGCCCACCCCGCCCGGAGGCCTTGTTTGAAGGATTAATGCTGCTGCAGAAATCTATTGGGGCAACACGGCGCCCTTTGAGCTGGATGATCGGCGATAATGGACCGGTTCCCTATGAAAAGCCAAGCCAGCGAGACCAAAAAAATGCTGAGAGAATGGCGATGACGATTCTCACGCCGCCGGACCGCGTATAATGAATTACCCGGTTCTTGAAGTTGCATCTAATGCCACGCGTGCCACGATGAGCGTTGAGCAGACGGTTGATGGTATTGAAACATTTTGGGTGCATCCATCGGATATCATTCAGGAACTAACAAAAAATAAGCTCGATGGTCAGAATGGCTATCCAATCTTGCTCGATTTAACCGCGCTTGATGAGCGGTCCAGAATTGGATTTCGCCATTGCATGCGACGGGATTTCACTGTCGTTTATCATTTATTGCGGCCATCGGACGGCCGCCAGCGGCGGTTCAAAGTTCCTTTGTCTTTTGATCGTCTCGTCATACCAACAGCGTCAAATCTTTGGCCAAACGCAAATTGGTATGAGCGAGAAATCTGGGACATGTTTGGCATTGAATTCGCGGGTCACCCCAATATGACGCGAATATTAATGCCGGAAAGTTGGATCGGGCATCCGCTCAGGAAGGACCATTATTGCCGGGCGACCGAAAAACCACGCTATACTCTGCCGGACAGGGTTGCGTTAGATGAGCAAATATCGCTGCGCGATCTGCCCACTCGGCGTGCCCTGTTCGACGCGGGGGATGCGGACCCAGAAACGATGGTCATTAATCTTGGCCCCAATCACCCGAGTTTGCATGGAGTTCTTCGGCTTGTTGTGAAGCTGAAGGGCGAGTTAATCGTCGACATCATACCCGAGATTGGGTTTCATCACCGGGGTGCGGAGAAAATTGCAGAGCGTCAATCGTGGCATAGTTTCATACCATATACTGATCGGATTGATTATGTTGCGGGTGTGATGAATAACTTCCCCTATGTCATGGGGGTCGAGAGGTTAGCTGGTATTGATGTTCCTCAGCGCGCCCAGATCATTCGAATCATGCTTGCGGAATTTTTCCGGATCATCAGCCATCTCGTGTTTTTCGGGACGATGGTTCAAGATGTCGGCCAATTATCGCCGGTTTTTTATGCGTTCATTGATCGAGAAAAGGCACTCGAAGTCATCGAAGCTATTTGCGGCTTTCGCATGCACCCCGCGTGGTTCCGTATCGGCGGCGTCGCGGCGGATCTGCCGACTGGCTGGGACGATTTAGTGCGGGCATTTTTGAATTACTTGCCAGGGCGACTCGCGGAATACGAAAAAATGGTGATGCAAAATAGGATATTCAAAGCGCGCACCATTGGTATTGGCGACGTGTCAGCCACCGAGGCTCAGGAGTGGGGTATTACGGGGCCGTGTTTGCGAGCGACTGGTATTAATTTCGATTACCGAAAGTCCGCGCCCTATTCAGGCTATGACCTTTTTGAATTTGATGTGCCGATTGCCAACCGGAGTGATTGCTATAACCGGGTGAGATTAAGGCTTGACGAAATACGCGAGAGCCTTCGAATTATCCGCCAATGTGTTGATAACATGCCCACGGGACCTGTTCGTGCCGCGCATCCACTGGCGACACCGATGCCACGTGCGGCAATGTTACGCGATATTGACAGCCTAATTCCGCATTTTCTTAACGTGTCCTGGGGTGCTGTTGTGCCGGCCGGTGAAGTTTCGGTCACGATTGAGGCCACGAAGGGGCTTAATACTTATTATCTCGTTAGTGATGGCGCGACCGTGCCCTATCGCACGCGCATTCGGACACCGTCATTTGCGCATTTACAAACGATACCTTTGATGAGCAGAGGCACTTATCTCGCCGATCTGATTGCAATTATTGGCAGCATTGATTTTGTGATGGCCGATGTCGATCGATAAGAATCTGTTGCACCTTACTGAGGCAGAGCAACGGGAGATCCAAGAGATCGTTGCGTCTTATCCGCATCCGAAGGCGGCATCACTTGATGCCTTGCTTCTCATACAGGCCAAGCGTCGATATATAAGCGATGATATGTTGGCAGCCATTGCTACTTTAATTGGAATCTCGGTTGCCGAACTTGATGAGTTGGCAACCTTTTATAATTTAATTTATCGAAAACCCGTTGGTCAGAATGTCATTCTGCTGTGCGACAGCATTAGTTGCTGGATCATGGGTCGGGACGCTATTGAGTGTGCAATTAAACAGCAACTTCAGATTGAGGTTGGTGAAACTGATCGAGAGGGGCAGTTCACTCTTTTACCCATTGTCTGCCTTGGCCATTGTGATCATGCGCCAGCGATGCTGATCAATAAGCAATTATATGGTGATGTCACACAAGATGAGGTCAAATCGCTGCTTGAGCGACACAAACATGGGGAAACAGAATGCAGCACCCCTTGACCATGCATTGTCGCCCGGTGCTTTCGGATTTATCGCAACCGGTTGGTTGCGATTCCTATCGTTTCGAGGTCGCTCGTCAGATTATTGGAAAAGTTGACCGGAATTATTTGCTTGATGTTGTTGAGCAATCGGGTCTGGCTGGTTGTGGAGGTGGGAGTTTCCCGACAGGGCGCAAATGGAGGCTCTACCCACCACAGAGCGAAAGGCCGGGACCGCGATATTTTATTATTAACGCCGACGAAATGGAGCCGGGGACATTCAAGGATCGCCTATTGCTCGAAGACGAAACAAGTTTACTGATCGAGGGTATTATCCTCAGTGCCTATATTTTGGATGCGAATGAATGCTATGTATTTGTTCGGGGTGAATATCAATTAGCCATTGAGCGTTTGATGGCTGGTATTGAGCAAGCCAAAATGGCGGGCCTACTTGGAACTGACATCCTTGGCAGCAAATTTTGTTTGGATATCCATGTGCATCGCGGCGCAGGGCGTTATATTTGCGGCGAGGAGACCGCTCTGCTCAATTCTTTGGAAGGACGGCGACCCGTGCCGCGCGCCAAGCCTCCATATCCCCAAGTTAGCGGTCTGTGGGGAGCCCCGACGATTGTCAATAATGTCGAGACCGTCGCCAATATCCCCAATATCATCAAAAATGGCGCGCAGTGGTATCGTTCACTGGGACGCAATGGCGGTGTCGGGACGAAGATTTTTGGCGTTAGTGGTCGAGTGATGCGTCCGGGAACATATGAATTGCCGATGGGCACGACAATGCGTGAACTCATTGAGGACCATGCGGGGGGGATGCGCTCTGGCTATCGATTGCGCGCGGTTTTGCCTGGCGGAGCCTCGACCGCTTTTTTGAGTGCCGAACAGCTGGATACACCGATGACGCCAGCCGCGATGATGAAAAGTGGAACGCGGCTTGGAACCGGAACGGCAATTATTCTCGACGATCAGACCTGTCCTGTTGGGTTTATCGCTAATTTACAGCGATTCTTTGCGCGCGAGTCATGCGGATTTTGCACGCCATGTCGTGATGGGCTGCCATGGGTATCGCAGATTCTTGATCGCATTGAGGCGGGCAAAGGGAGGGCTGAAGATCTTGATCGGTTATCAGACCTCCAAAATACGCTCGCTGCTGGCAACACGTTTTGTGCATTAGCCCCTGGTGCCATGGCGTCACTGCAGAGTGGATTGTCGCTCTTCCGCGATGATTTTGTTCGGCATATCGAACAAGGGGCATGTCCATGGAAGTGAAAAAGGCGCAAATAGTCGTCGATGGAGTGGCTATCGACATTGATCGTTCAAATAATGTGTTAGCAGCTTGTCTTTCCGCTCGGTTGGATTTGCCTTTTTTTTGCTGGCATCCATCCCTTGGCTCTGTTGGGGCATGCCGCCAATGTGCCGTGACTGTTTATAAGGATGATCAGGATAAAGTTGGCCAGATCGTGATGGCCTGCATGACCCTTGCCACGCCGGGCATGATTATCTCTCTGACGGATACGAAAAGCCATTCGGTTCGCCAATCCGTTATAGAGCTTGCCTTGACTAATCATCCGCATGATTGCCCGGTTTGTGAGGTTGGCGGTGATTGTCATCTTCAAGACATGACTGTGATGACCGGGCATAGCGTTCGGCATTATGATTTTCGCAAGCGCACGCATTTGAACCAGGAGCTCGGCCCGTTCATTAAGCATGAAATGAATCGCTGCATTAGCTGTTATCGGTGCGTGCGCTTCTATCGTGATTATGCGGATGGAACGGATTTTGGGGTCTTCGGAGCGTCGCGCAATGTTTATTTTGGGCGGGCGCGCGATGGCGCCCTAGAAAGTGAATTCGCAGGCAATCTCATTGAAGTTTGCCCGACCGGCGTGTTTGTTGATAAACCCTACGCGCAGCGGTTCGTGCGTAAATGGGATATGCGGGCAATGCCGTCGGTCTGTCCGCATTGCGCTGTTGGCTGCAATGTGACGATTCAGGAGCGCGAGGGCGAATTTCGTCGCGCATCGAATCGATTCAACGCAGCGGTGAATGGATATTTTCTGTGCGACCGTGGCCGGTTCGGCATCGGTTTTGTTAATGAACCAAAACTAGCAAGCTCGGTTCGCCGTGATGGCTTGCTGGTGGCGACCAATGACGCGGAGGCACGCGCGCATTTGGTGGCGATATTGAAATCCGAAACGGTCATTGGCATTGGATCGCCCCGCGCATCGCTTGAATCGAATTTCATGCTCCGGACGCTGGTCGGGCCCGATCGGTTTTACGCGGGGACATCGGATCATCAATGGCAGATTGCTGCGATGGCCGCAAAAATCATCGCGGAGCACGGCATTCCAACGGCCTCAATCGTTGATGTCGAAGCCGCCGATTGCGTCTTGATCATTGGTGATGATCCATCGGACGTTGCGCCGCGGTTGGCTCTGGCGGTGAGGCAGGTGGCCAAGGTCAGTGCGAGTGGCACCGGTGCCGTTGTAGACTTACCAGACTGGCACGCGGACGCCCGAAAGACAGCGCAGATTTTCGATAAACCGTCTTTGTTTATCGCAACTCCCCTTCCGACACGGTTAGACGCATTGGGTGCCGATGTCATGCGTGGCACGGCGGAGCAACTGACTGATATGTGCGCGCAGATCGAAACAGTGCTCATTTCGAATAGTGAGAACGACCAAGCCGCTGAATTGTTAAGTGGCCGCGCGGCCAGTGCGTTGCGCAGCGCACATAGGCCGGTGATTATTGTGGGTGGAAATTCCGCTGGTGCAAATCTCCTGGGATTGGCGGCGAATATTATCATTGCTCTCCGCAATCGTGGTGCCGATGCGCGCATTATCATGCTTTTACCTGAGGTCAATAGTCTTGGGCTTGCGCTATTGCAGCCAAAATCACTGAATGAACTTCGCAGTGATCCAACGATTGGCCGGGCGCCGGGATATATCGTTTTGGAAAATGACTTTTTGCGCTATCTTTCAGAGGGCGCGCTTGCCGATATTCGCGGACAAGAAGCTAAAATTGCAGTGCTTGATCACGTTGAGACCCGCACGACGCAGGGAGCCGACGTTACGATCCGGTGTGCGAATTTCATTGAAGCCGGAGGCATCGTTGTCAGTGCTGAGGGGCGTGCCCAATCATGGAACCAAGCCATATTCAGTGACGAACCTGTTACGCCGGCGTGGGAGATACTTCACGAAGGTGGCGCGGCTGCCGAATTGATCGCATCGTCAGGGCTCAGAAATCAAGAGGCGGTTCTTAACCTGCTTGCGGAACAATCCGCGATCTTTGGCGCTTGCGTTGGGATGGTTGCCACGGGCAACGACCAGGCGCAACCGACGCCGAGCTTGCCGTTCCGCTATAGCGGGCGAACGGCAGTAAAAGCGCATATCGATGTGCGCGAGGCGCCGCCACCCCCCTCAAGTCATCCATCCTGGAGTGCGAGCATGGAAGGCGCACGGTTACATCCGGACGCCAATATTGTGCCTCAGTTCTGGGCGCCTGGTTGGAACTCAAGCCACGCCCTCAATCAGTTTCAAACGAGTATCGGCTTGTCTCTGCGGGCGGGCGATGAAGGCGTTTTACTGTTTCCGCAGGATAGCGAGCTTGTTCGCATCGAGCGCTCGCCAGCAAGGACGGTCAGCAACGACGCGATTATGTTCTGTGAAATTTCCCCGGTATTTGGCGGTGAGGCGTTGAGTGCACGATCAGCGCCGATCCGTGAACGAATGGGCGAGGCTGTCGTTGTGGTCGGCAATGTGCTGGCCAAATCGTTTTCCATCCATGATGGGGCGTGGGTTCGGTGTGATATTGGCGGCGTCAGCGTCGTCCGAAAAGTGTTGATCACGCAATCAATTGTAGAAAATTACTGCGGTATCACTATCAACGTATCTGACGAGCCAGATTTATTGCTTCCTCACACGGGAATGATTACTCGGATCACGGACGAGGGAAGAGCATGAGTGTGTTATTTGCTTTTCTCCATGCGCTGGCCTTGCTGCTTGCCGTTGTCACCTTGGCGGCGTTCCTGACATGGGTTGAGCGGCGAGTCCTCGGTTTTTGGCAGGATCGGTTGGGGCCTAATCGCGTCGGCTGGCAGGGTATTCTTCAGGTTGCCGCTGACATGATTAAAATTTTCTTCAAGCAGGACTGGATCCCTGGCTTTGCGGACAAACCAACCTTCATCGCGGCACCGATCATTGTGTTGGCCTCGGTATTACTCGCCTTTGCTGTCATTCCTTTTGGCAATGGCGTTGACATAGTCGGTGCCTTGAATGTTGGGTTATTGTTTTTCCTTGGAATGACGTCCTTGTCTGTTTATGGTGTTGTGTTGGCCGGGTGGTCATCCCGCAGTAAGTTTTCACTATTGGGTGGTATGCGTGCGGCCGCGCAAATGATCAGCTATGAAGTATTCATGGGCATTGCTGTGATCGGCGTCGTTATGCAGGCGGGTTCGTTTAATCTTGAAAAAATTGTTGCCGCACAGACGCATATCTGGTTCATTGTGCCGCAATTTTTCGGATTTTTAGCTTTTTTCATCGCGGGAATCGCGGAGGCACATCGGCTGCCCTTCGATCTCCCGGAAGGCGAAAACGAGCTCGGTGCTGGCTTTCATACTGAGTACTCCAGTATGAAATTTGGGATGTTTTTCGTTGGCGAATATGCGGGTATCGTTCTCCTGTCGGCATTGTCGGTCGCGCTGTATTTCGGCGGTGGGCACGGGCCAATTTTTCCGCCAATTATTTGGTTTGCGTTGAAAAGCAGTTTCTTCGTCATTTTTTTGATTCTACTCCGTGCGGCATTGCCCCGGCCTCGGTATGATCAACTCATGTCCTATGGTTGGAAACTGATGTTTCCATTGGCAATCGGCAATCTCGCCGTCACGGGTGGTGTGATGATCGCGCTGGGGCAATAAGACAATGTATGTTCTGACATCCCTTCGTTCAGCGTGGCTTACGTTCAAGCATTTGTTTCATCGAACCGAAACGGTGCAGTACCCCGAACAGATGCCATATCTGGCGCCGCGGACACGCGGGCGAATTGTTCTGACGCGTGATCCTGATGGGCATGAGCGTTGCGTTTCTTGCTATTTATGTTCGGCGGTCTGCCCATGTGATTGTATTAGCCTACAGAGAACCAGCGCACCCAATCAGTGGCAACCAGAGTTTTTTCGGATCAATTTTTCACGGTGTATTTTTTGCGGCCTCTGCGAGGAAGCGTGCCCGACGTCGGCCATTCAACTCATTCCTGATTTCGAAATGAGCGAGTATAATCGCCAAAATTTGGTTTATGAGAAGGAAAATTTGCTTATTGCGGGGACAGGCAAAGTTCCCGAGTATAATTATTATCGCGTTGCTGGGATTGATGCGTTTGGCAAGCATAAAGGTGAGGGACCGGCAGAGCGTCCACCGGTTGATCCTCGGGGGTTAATGCCATGACCTATTCAATGTTTGACGTTGTCTTTTACGGCGCCGGGGCTTTTTCGGTGGTAACAACCACCCTCGCGATCACGCGGACAAATCCTGTCTACGCGTTATTGAATTTTGTCATGTCGATCCTCGGTATTGCCCTGGTTATTTTTGTTTTAGGCGCTCCGTTCGCGGCGTCTTTGGAAGTTATTGTTTACGCAGGCGCTGTGGTTGTATTGTTTTTATTTGTCGTTATGATGCTTAATTTGGCGCATTTAAAAACTGATTTTGGGGTTAAGCGGGGCCGGAGTGTCCGGTTGGCGGTGCCAGGCGTTTTGGTGATTTCTATTATAATTGAAATTGGTATCGCATTCAGTGGACGGTTTGGCAAAGAAACAACATATCACATTATTGGACCGAGCGCCGTCGGACGTCAGTTACTCGTCGCCGATATCATTCCTATTGAATTAGGCTCGATGTTGTTGTTGGCAGCTCTGCTTGGCGCATTTCATCTTGCGCGATTATCGCCGGAGAGGGGGAGACAATGATTAATCTGTCATGGCAGGCCCCCGCGTCGCTGGCGATTATTCTGTTTGCACTCGGTTTAATCGGGTTGATAACACGACGAAATTTGATTTTCGTTATTTTGTCGATAGAGGTGATGCTCAACGCCGTCGCATTATTATTCATCGTGGCGGGCATGCGGTGGGGTCATCCTGATGGGCAAGTGATGTTCATATTTATTCTAAACCTCGCCGGAGGTGAGCTTGCGTTGGGTCTAGTTTTGTTGCTGCGCCTGCGCGCACGGATCACCACTCTTGACGGTGATTCGGCGAATATTTTGCGAGAGTCATGATAATGGGTAACATTATCTGGATTATCCCCGCTGCACCTTTGATTGGTTCGATATTATTAGGTCTGTTTGGTGCAAGGTGGTCAAACCGTTGGAGTGGTTTCATTGGAACGCTGAGTATCGTAATCTCGGCGTTATTATCGGTTGCCATCGCTGTTCATTGGTTCCAAGACCCTCCTGTCGATGAACATATGCGGATTATGCTTTGGCGCTGGATCAGCTTGCCCGAATATTCGAGCTACATAGAATTCTATCTTGATCCCGTATCTCTGATCATGATGCTGGTTATTTCCGTGATCGGCCTTCTGATCCATATTTTTTCGACCGAGTATATGGCGGGCGAGGCTGGATATAGCCGTTTTTTTGCTTATTTGAACTTATTTGTCGCCTCCATGCTATTGCTCGTTCTAGCCAACGATCTTTTGGTATTGTTCGTTGGATGGGAAGGTGTTGGCGTTTGTAGCTATTTGTTGGTTGGCTTCTGGTTCCATAAGGCCGCTAATGGTTATGCTGCGCGTAAATCATTTGTGGTAACAAGGATTGCTGACGTGGCGATGCTTGTCGGCATTTTGCTGTTATCCAACGCGCTTGGGACCGTTTCGATCCAGCCGATGCTGGCGAAAGCAGCATTGCTCTGGCCCCATGGCGGTATCATGGCGGCAGCAGGGGCGGCATTATTGTTGATCGGCGGACTTGGTAAATCAGCGCAATTTCCGTTTCAAACATGGCTGCCGGATGCCATGGCAGGACCCACCCCTGTGAGCGCATTGATTCACGCAGCCACGATGGTGACGGCGGGCATGTATCTGGTGATTCGGTTGTATCCGCTGTTTGCTTTAGTCCCATCGGTTTTGACGGTGATCGCAGTTGGTGCCGTGATAACAATATTAACAGCGTCATTAACGGCGCTCGTGCAGCGTGATATCAAACGGGTATTGGCGTATTCAACGGTAGCCCAAATTGGTTACATGTTTTTAGCGCTTGGCGTTGGTGCTTGGTCAGCCGCAATGTTTCATTTTCTGACCCATGCCGTATTCAAGGCTTTGTTATTTCTCTCCGCAGGCGCAATTGCAATGCGGCTGCATCACGAGCAGGATATTTTCCGGATGGGGGGCTTGCGTCAAAAATTATCGGTTGTTTTCTGGGCGTTTCTGATTGGCAGTGCATCGCTTGCCGCATTGCCGGTGGTGAGTGCGGGCGCCTTTAGCAAAGAGATGATTCTTGCATCACTCTGGGAGTCGCCCGGGCTTGGAAAATGGCTCTGGTTGGCCGCATTGTTCGGCGCGGTTTTGACAGCGACCTATATTTTCCGCGTGGTGTTTTTGGTTTTTTTTGGCGAGGTCAAAACTGAGCCAACAGGGCATTATGGGGTGCGTATCGTTGTGCCGTTGGTTCTCTTAGCGATCGCGGCCAGCACCATTGGATGGCTTGAGATGCCGAAATTCATGGCGTCATCATCGGTGTTTTCGAGCTTTCTTGAACCGGTGCTCGGGCATCCGGCGACAGAGTCGACGCTGCCGCATTGGGTCACCGCGGCCGGATATATTGCACCACTTTTGGGCGTGGTGATCGGATTTGGTTTGTATCGCAGTGGTTATTGGGTGCGCACCGCCGGGCCAGTGGGGCAGGGTAATGACGGGGGGCAGGCTGAAAGATCGATGGGTGAGGGCGTGCGACGGTTTATGCGGGCTGGCTTTGGTTTTGATTTTTTGTATGATCGATTGCTGGTCCAGCCGTTTTTGTGGCTGGTCAAGATCCTGCGCAATGATCCAATTGATGCGATATTTATGAGCGCCGCTGCCGCCGCGATGCGGTTTCACGGAGCACTCCGCCGCTCGCAAATTGGCCAGTTACGCCGCTACGCCGGTATGCTTGCCCTGGGCTCGATGGCGGTTATTGTTATCATGGTGTTCGCATGATTTTAGTCTGGATCGCGCTGATCCCGATCATTGGTGGCATTGTGGTCTGGCCAGCGGGGCGCCTGCATCCGCTGGCGCCGCGCGTAATTAGTCTGGCGATTTTGTTTGTCGATTTACTGTTGACCCTCAAGCTGATTGAGGCAGGGGGATCGGGCGCTTGGCTCGCGTCATTCTACGCGCCTTGGGTTCCCAGTCTTGGAATTGGCTTTCGGTTCAATATGGACGGATTAAGTTGGATTCTCGTTGTGCTGACCCAAATATTGGGGATCATCGCGGTTATTGTGTCATGGAGTGACATCAAGGACAGGGTTGGCTTTTATCATGCCAATTTACTGTGGTCATTGGCGGGTTCGATTGGTGTTTTTATCGCACTTGATTTATTTTTATTTTTCTTCTTCTGGGAACTGATGCTGGTCCCGATGGTTTTTGTGATTGCAATTTGGGGTAATGAGAACCGTCGACGTGCCGCGATCAAGTTTTTTCTGTTCACGCAAGGCAGTGGCTTATTGATGTTGGTGGCGATTTTGGCGCTGGTTTTCCTGCATCAGCAACAGGGCGGTATCTTGACCTTTAATGATGCCGCCCTGCTGGCAACTCAGCCTACGGGTCCTTTTGGAATTTTGGCAATGCTCGGGTTTTTTCTTGCATTTCTGGTGAAATTGCCTGCTTTTCCGGTGCATAGTTGGTTACCGGATACGCACACCGAGGCGCCCACGGCTGGCTCGGTGATTTTGGCGAGTATTATGCTTAAAACGGCGGGATATGGCTTACTCCGCTTTGCTGTGCCGCTGTTCCTGGATGCCGCGCACCATATTGCGCCACTCGCGATGTGGCTCGGTGTTATCAGCATCTTCTACGGCGCCATTCTGGCGTATGGGCAGGCGGATCTCAAGAAGCTTATCGCTTATTCGAGTATCAGCCATATGGGATTTGTGCTCGTCGGTATCTACGCCTTTAACGCAATTGCGTGGCAAGGGGTGGTGATCCTGATGGTTGCCCATGGTGTTAGCACTGGGGCATTGTTCATTGCCGTGGGTGCAATTCAGAAGCGCTTACATACGCGGGATCTGGCGCAACTGGGGGGGGTATGGACGGATCTGCCGCGTTTATCATCGTTCGGCACCTTCTTTGTGCTTGCATCGATGGGCCTACCGGGCCTTGGTAATTTTGTCGGCGAGTTTTTGATCTTGCGGGGAACCTATGCGGTCGCGCCGCTGGTTGCGGTGTTTGCGTCCATCGGGTTGATCCCAGCCGCGTTATATTCGCTGATTGCGATTCAGCGGGCTTTTCACGGCGAGGCCACAGTGCCGCGGCGTGTGTCGGATTTCGGCGCGCGCGATGTTAGTGTGATGATGGCCCTCGCGCTGGGGATTATTGTGATTGGGGTGTATCCCCAGCCGCTGCTCAATATCGGCGCACCCGCTTTGGGGAATTTAGTTCCAGCCAAGCAGGTTTCGGCTTTGCCGCAAAAGGGGCGTGGCGGATGATTGGATTAGTGAGTTTGATTCAGCCTGTCGCTCCCTTGTTCGTGATGACCCTCGCGACTGGGTCGGCACTCGCTGCAATCGCCATGCGCCGGTCATTTTTGATCACGGTGTTGATCTGTTTGGTTGGGTTGATCGGCGCCTTATTGGCTCTGCCCTGGATGGCGCATAGCGCTGCCGTAGCACCCATGTTTGCCGATGGTGCCTTGTCGGTAGGCTTTGCTGGGGTTATTTTGCTGACGAGCATTTTGATTCTCGTGATCGCGGCATCCTATTGGCGGGATGCCACAGCGGAACCGCGGGAGGAATATCCGCTTTTGCTCCTGGTGGGCACGATTGGTGCGGTGACTGTCGCGTTGGGGATCAATTTCATCCCGTTGTTTATTGGGTTGGAAACATTGACCCTGGCGATGATTGGGATGATCGCCTATCCGCGTTGGCGGCCGGAGGCCTTGGAAGCGGCTCTGAAATATCTGGTACTTTCGGGAATGTCGTCGGCCTTGCTGTTGCTCGGCCTCGGTTTGGTCGATCTGGCCACTGGGCATCTCAGCTTAGCGGCAGTCCAACACGCGTCCGGCACCGCGATGCTGCTGCTACCAGCCTTGGGCCTGATTATTGTGGGCGCTGGATTCAAACTCTCGGTGGTGCCGTTCCATATCTGGGTGCCCGATGTCTATGCAGGCGCGCCGGCACCGAGTGCCGCCTTCCTCGCAACGATCCCTAAAATTGCCGTCATCGCGGTGGTGGCTCGCCTGCTATTCGCCGATGCGACCATACCGCCAACGCTCGGCTTGGCGATGACGATCGCGGGCGTGGCCTCAATGCTTGTAGGGAATTTATTGGCGCTGCTACAACAAAACCTCAAGCGTATCCTGGGTTATTCATCGATCGCGCAGCTGGGGTATGTCCTGGTTGCCTTGCTGGCGGCTGGAGCATTAGGCCGATCCGCGTTGTTGTTCTTCGTGGCGATGTATAGCGTGACAGTGATCGGCGCCTTCGGTGTTCTGAGTGCTCTCTCGGTGGCGGAGTCGGATCGGGACCAGGATCGCGTTGGGGATATTCGAGGCCTATTCTGGCGTCACCCGCTGATTGCGGGGATTTTAACGCTTGCCTTGTTATCACTCGCGGGTATTCCGCCGGCCTTAGGCTTTATGGCCAAAATGTATGTGATGGCGGCGGGTGTTCACAGCCATTTGCGCGTATTAATCGCGACAATGGTGGTCAGTAGCGTAATTGGCTTGTTCTACTATTTGCGGGTGATCATCGCGATGACCCAAGCGCCAGATAGCGCGGATGCGCACGCCGAGGGTAGGCTATCCTTGCCCGGGAACGCAGCAATCGGGCTGATTGGTGCCGTGATCCTTGGGTTCGGCATCATGCCGCAGCCACTTCTGTCGTTGCTTAAGGCTGTCTTTCACAGCTGAACCTTTGGCCAACAGCTCAGCGATTGCCGCTTCAACGTGTTGAAGAAATTGAATTTGTTGTCGGTTCGGTCGATCAAGGTTTGAGGATAATTTTTGCAGCGGCTAAATCACCATGATCGATCATCTGAAAAGCTTGGCTCCCCGCATTCAGAGGCATATGGTGGACCCAGCCAAGCTCTCCGAAGCCTTGTTTTGCCAACGTATCAACAACATCACGAAAATCGGTCTCTGTATAGCAGTAACTGCCGCGCACGGTAATTTCTTGCAGCGTCATTCGGCGAATATCAAATCCATCATGACCGGGTAAAAGCCCGATATGGATAATTTGGCCGCCGGGCACCACGAGGCGGCTCGCTGCTCTGCGCGTGGTGGCCGCGCCCACCGCATCGATCACCAGATCAACCGATGAAGGTGGTGGCTCTTGAGCGGCGCCGGGATCATAAACCTGGATCAACGCCTCGGCGCTCGCGGTTTGGCGGCGTTGAGGATTTGTTTCACCAAGCCAGATATCATGGGCTCCAAAATTCCGCAAAACTAACGCCGCACCCAGTCCGATGGCGCCGCCACCCAGAACGCAGCACCGTGCCAAGGGCAGGGGGCGTTGTAACCCCTCGATCCCGATCCGAACCGCATGCCATGACACGGCGAGCGGCTCGGCCAACGCGGCGACCGTAAAATCCATATCATCTGGAATATCAATTAAATTGCGTTCTGGAACGGCAACATATTCAGCAAATGCACCGGGACGTGGCGGCATTGAGAGAATTTGACGTTGGCCGCATAAATGACTCCGGCCCGCCCTGCAATAGGCACAGTGCCCGCAGGTGACGAGTGGATTTATGGCCACGCGCCGACCTTGATCTGGCCCGTTCGCGATGATGCCAGCCGCTTCATGCCCTAACACCAGCGGTGCGGGTCGGCGTTCGTCATGGCCGTGATAGGCGTGCATGTCGGAGCCGCAGATTCCAACGGCTGCGACTTTAATCAACGTGTCACCATGGCCCGACGATGGCATCGCTACGTCGCGATAGGCAAGCTCATGTGGTGCGATGTATATTAAGGCCTTCATCCATCATCCTATTTGGCGGTGTATCCGCCATCAACGAATAAAGTTTGGCCGGTGATATAGGCGGAAGCCTCAGAAGCGAGGAATATCGCGGCGCCAAATAAGTCCGGCATCGTGCCATTGCGTCCAATTGCCGTGCGGCGTGCGTTCTCAGTGCGTTGGGCCTCGTCGCGAAAGACCGCCTCGGTCAATGCGGTTCGAAAAAATCCCGGTGAAATCGCATTGCACGTGATGCCCTCCGGCGACCAGCGCTCGGCAATGGCGCGCGTTAGTTGAATGACGCCACCTTTGGCCGCACCATAGGGCGCAGAGTTTGGAAAAGCTCGGACTGTCTGTAATGAGCCAAGCATAATCACCCGCCCGTATCGTCGGCGTGCCATCGCGGGTGCCAAGCGTTGCACCAGCCGAAATGGCGCCCGCAGATGAACCGCCATATGCAGATCGAACGCGTCAAGCGAGACGGCCTCGAACGGCTGACGAAGATTGATCCCGGCTGCATTGACCAAAATATCAACCGGATCGTCCAGCCTATCAACGATATCGTCTGGCCCGTCTCTGGTCGCGAGATCGCCAGCGATAAGGTGCGCCTCAATCCCTTGATCCGTCAAACTTTGCGCTGCCTGCTCGAGTTCGGTGCGGCGGCGCGCAGCGAGGATAACCCGAGCGCCCTGCCGCCCCAGCGCTTCAGCGATGCCAAGCCCGATACCGGAATTGCCGCCGGTGATGAGGGCGGTTCGTCCATCGAGCGTGAAAAGATGATCCAATCGATGGGTCATGGCTCAATTCGTGACCGGCGCACCAAGATCAGGTGTGAGTGTCGGCGCATATTTACGAATCCGACAATCCGCTGTGCGCGCATGGGCTTCCATGCCCTCAAGCCTGGAGATCCGTGCAGTGACCTCGCCCACAGCCACACTGGCGGACCGATCCATGCGTTGCCATGTCAGGGGCTTGAGAAATTTATGAACCGAGAGTCCAGCTGAGTAGCGCGCTGCAAATTTTGTGGGCAAGATATGATTGGGCCCGGAAGCCTTATCGCCATACGCAACGGTCGCTTCTTCGCCGAGGAAGAGTGATCCATAATTGGAGAGAGTTTTTTGCCACCACTCAACATCCTGGCAATGAATTTCGAGATGCTCACTTGCATAGCGGTCTGACAAAGCGGCCATCTCTTCGCGTGTGGCGCATAATACCACCTCACCATAATCACGCCATGCGGCACCGGCAGCATCGCGTGCCGTCGGCGGTAGCGTCTCGATTAATGCCGGAACACGCGTTAGTATCGCTTCGGCGAGCGGGCGCGATGTGGTAAACAACCAAGCTGGGCTTTCGTGTCCATGTTCGGCTTGGCCAACCAAATCCGCAGCGACAATTTCTACATCGGCGGTATCATCTGCGATGATCGCAATTTCAGATGGACCGGCAAAAACATCGATCCCGACTTTGCCAAACAACATACGCTTGGCCTCAGCAACGAATTTATTGCCAGGGCCCACCACGATATCCGCAGGCTGGCCGGTGAACAAGCCATAAGCCATCGCGGCAATGGCTTGAACGCCACCCAATGTCATCACGATATCGGCGCCTGCCGCTTGCATGGCGTAGAGCACGCATGGATGGACCGGTTCGCCATGAAAAGGGGCGGAACACGCTATAACGGCCTTGACCCCCGCTGCCTTAGCCGTCGCGATTGACATATAGGCGGAGGCAATATGCGCATACCGGCCGGTTGGCACGTAACAGCCTGCGACATTGCAAGGCACCATTTTTTGCCCCGCAGTGAGGCCGGGCCTGAGTTCAAGGCTAAAATCATGCACTGATTTGCGCTGCGCTTCAGCGAAGCGTCGCACATTGGCGACGGCCTGGTCGATATCGGCGCGCGTAGTCGGATTGACTGTGGCGATACGCTCGGCGATGGCATCAGCCGTCATGATGATCGGGCCATCCCAATGATCGAGGTCGCGGGCATATCGGCGCACCTCGGCTTCGCCGCCAGCCTCAATGGCAGCGAGCATGGTCGCGGTGATTTGCCGCGCGGCACCGGTTTCGGTTTCTGGTGTCTTGGTCGCTCGTTTAAGATATTGGTTCACCATGCGTGTCATCTCCGTGCGTGCTCGTTTAACCGGTGCTGAGTGAGAGTTCGTCCGAGATATCGGGGTCTTGGCCAATTGGTTCCCAATGGATGAGAAGGGCTGCGAGTAATCCAAAAAGGGGAACCAAGGCCAAGAGAAGCATCATGGTGCGAAAGCCAATCGCGGCCACCAGTAACGGGAAAAAATAAAACCCACAAATACTCCCAACGCGCACCATGCTTTGTCCCCACCCAGTGCCAACGCCGCGAATCGCCGTTGGGTATGACAGGGTCGCCATCGTCATGCCTTGCGCGCCCGGCCCGAATGAATGGCCAAAAATGAACATACCAATCAGTAAGCCCGCGATGCTTGTCGGGAGATCGGGCCCGCCAAGATATAAAAACACGAGTGACGCAATCACAATGGCATAGCCGAGAATGGCGATCCGCCTGACGCCGAGCTGCTGCGTCACTTTAATCGCAACCCCCGCACCGGCAATGCCAAATAAGTTGAACAGGATGGCACCAAGTATCGCATATATAAAATTAGTGCCGAATAAGCGTGTTGAAATCGTTGGAAGATTAAATCCGACAGCAAAATACTCGACGCTTTGCGTGGCGCAGATAATCGAAACCAGTATCGTGCGCATCCGATATTCCGGCGCAAATATTTTGGTAAAATTGAGCCTCGGCTTTTTCACAGGCCCTGGGCTCGCGGCGGGCGCCTCAACAGTAACGCGCACCCCATAGGTCCGCTCGAGAATCCGCCCAGCCTCGGCAAGGCTGACATAGCGCGCAGCCCATGGCGCGCTCTCATTCATAAACCTGAGCCGCAAAAGGAGAATGATCGCCGCGGGTACGGCACCGAACCCGACAGCAACGCGCCAAAGATCACCGCCAACGCCTGCGAGATAAAACGGCAAGACAACCAGGCCCGTACAGGATGCAGCGATGTACCACATCATCTGCCAGAGATTGACATTGCTGCCCTTGCGGCGTTCTGCGACGAACTCGGCGATGAAGCTCAGTGCAACCGGAAAATCAAGCCCAACGCCAACGCCCATCAGGAACCGGAAGGCCAGTAACATAACCAAGTTTACCGAAACAGCGGCCCCAATCGCTGCTGCCACCAGAAACAATAAGTCAAGGAGGAACATTTTAAGGCGTCCAACCTTGTCGGTAAAATAACCACCCCATAAGGCACCAACAAAAGCGCCAAACGCCATCGTCGCGGTGACGCTGCCCAATTCAAATGGCGTCAAGTGAAAATTATTCTTGAGCTGCACCACGCCGATACCAAGACTGGTAAAATCGTAGGCGTCAACAAAGACGCCGCCAAGAGCGATAAAGACGATCATCAAAGATGTTCGGCTCGCGGGATGCTCATCGATGAAACGACTGACGTCGCGGGCACTGCGTATCACGATTTCGGCGTTCATGGTCCCTCGCATGGTTTATGGTTGGTAGCCATTTGACCGGTGCCTCAATTGGATGAGGTCAACCGCACCTAAAGCGATATCTTATATAAGAATAAGCGTCAATACTTATGATGCTTGAGGAACCCAATATCTGTTGTCGTTTGCCAGTTCTGATTATTCTGATCTCTTGGTGCGCGCCAAGGTTGTGCAAGACATTAGTGCGCAGGGAAAATTAAGTGTTTAGCTCAAAGCAATATTCATATAACAATATGCCATCTGACTGGCTAATTTTCAGGATCCACGCGCAGCCAGCTCAACCCAATTATCGATGAAACCCGAACCGCATGAACAGGCCTGCAGCGACCCCAATTCATGAAAAAAGATTCGGGCTGGCACCGGCCTTCGCCCATGCGGTATCGCGAAATGGATCAATTCAACTCGGCTGCATAGCGAAATAGATCGCTCCGGCAGCGTGAAATTCGCAGTTCAACGGCCACCTTACTTACATCCCGTGCGACGCGGGTAATCTCCAGCAACGGCGCACCTGGATCGATTTGCAAAACTTTCGCATCCTCGGTCGTGGCGATGACCGCGCCAACCCGCTCACTGGCATGCGCAATCGTAATGCCGTAGCGTTCCTGATAGATCACATACATTTCATCGATCATCTCGCTGCCAATCTCAAGGCGCAGATCCGGCATCAACGACGCTGGCGTATAAATGCTCTCAAAAATAGCGGGCACAGCCTTCAAGCGCCGCATGCGGGTCACATAATGCAGCGATGTGCCGGGTTCCACGTCGAGCAGCTTTGCCAATTTTCGTGTCGCACTCACCGTCTTTTGGCTGAGCGCCTCACTCCACGGTTCGGGCCGTTCGCCATTGAGGTCCACAATGTGAAAAAAATGGAACAAGGCCCGCTCGCGTGTATGGCGTGCGACATAGGTGCCAAGCCCCTGGCGGCGCACGATCAACCGTTCCGCCTCAATCGCAATCAGCGCCTTGCGCACCGTCCCCTGGCTCACTTTGAATTGTGCTGCCAGTTGAAATTCATTGGGGATCAGCGATCCGGGCTTCCATTCGCCCGAGGCAATTCGCCGCGTGATCATTGATTTTACCCGCGCATAAAGCGGTTGGTAGCTGGCTGTCGATTGATCGTCCCGCTCGTTGTCCATGAAGCTCTGGCTCCAGATTGCACTGCCTCTAAATGACAACAGAATGCCGTCACGTCAAAATGAGCCGTTTTATCGTCGCCTTGAACCTCATACCCGCCGCAGCGTGTGGCGCCTCAATCGCCCGAATGCCATCATTCTGTTCAAGCGCTACGATATAGTTTGGTCATGACGAACTCGCGATGGCCGAGGGCTTCGGCGGCGGTGAGGCGTCCATTGGCGGTGCGCGCGATCATCGCGATGAGCGCATCGCCCGCTTGATCGATGGTCATTTCACGGCGCAAAATGCCAGAGACATCAAGATCGACATGCTCACTCATCGTGCGCACGGTGCGCGGATTGCCGGTAATTTTGATAACGGGCACAATCGGATTGCCGATCACATTGCCCTGGCCGGTTGGAAATGTATGGATCACATAACCTGCCGCCGCCATCAGCGTGACGCATTCTGCGGCTGCCGATGAGGTGTCCATGTAATAGAGCCCCGGCCCCTTCGCCGGCGCTTCCGCAGGCTCCAGCGCGTCCAGAAACGTGCTGTTATGCCCGATTTTCTCAAGGTTCCCGAGCGCCTTTTCCTCGATCGTGGTCAGACCACCCTCGATATTGCCCTTGGTTGGCTGGCTATCGGATAGATCATCGGTTTTGTGCGCCTCAATCACATCGTCTTGATAGGCTTTCCACATCTGATACCATTTATCGGCAATCTCTGGCGTTGCCGCGCGCGCCTTGCAAAGATGCTCGCCGCCGGTGATTTCGGAGGTTTCACCGAACACGCCGTAAATACCCTGCGGGATCCATTTGTCATACATATTGCCAACTGTGGGGCACGAAGCGAGCCCCGTTGTGGTATCGCTCTCCCCGCATTTCGTGGACACCCATAAATCGCTGATTTTGATCGGCTCACGCGGCAGTTCTGAAGCCCATTGCACAAACTCCTTCGCCTTGCGCGATGCGGCGGCGATGGTGTTGATATCGCCGTGCTGCTCAATCCAGAAACCTTCGACGGGCTTGCCGGTTTTGCGTATGCCCTCGACCACGCGTCCAGTCCATTGCGGCTCAATGCCAATAACAATGACCGCAGCCACATTCGGATTACTACCCGTGCCGATCAAGGTTCGAAAGTGCAAATCCAAATCGGCGCCGAATTGCAAACGCCCATAGGCGTGCGGAATGGCGAGCGCGCCCTTCACATTATGGGCCACAGCCTCGCACGCCGCGTTCGATAGGTCATCCAGCGGCAGGATGACAATTTGATTGCGCACACCAACCCGGCCATTCTCACGACGCCAACCGGTCATCTTCGGATCTGCCATTGACTTTACTCCTCGTCTACCAGCGCTTGGTTTTGAGATTATGGGTATGCACGTGATCGCCTTTGCGCACGGCTGCCACGATTCTACCGATATCTTCGCCATATTTGATGGCGGTATCGCCCGGGGCGAGATCCTTCAGCGCCACCTTGTGTCCGATGGGAATGTCGACATTGGCAACCAATTGAAAATCCGCATTGGTTTCCGTGATCACACAAAACATCTCGGTGCCGGCCTTCAAGCCTTCAACAACCACAACGCCAACATTGTCCTTCGGGTTATGCACCAACAGATGAGGGGTACGCATGAAGCTCTCTCCTTCAGTACGAATGATTGCTTGAAATAAAGTATTTTATATAAGAATGATTCTCTGTCAAGTGATCGAACTAGCCTTCGGCATGCCCTGGCACGACGCCTATCAGCGCTGAAAGATTGTTACCGATTTTAAGAGCGGCCCACCTCTTTAATTGGCTCCATCACAACATTTGTGGACGTGCTGGCAACATTGGGAATGCTCGATATGTATTCTCCTAGAATTCGTCGGTAGCTCATAATGTCGGTTGTTCGTACTTTGACCAAGTAATCGTAGCGTCCCGCAATCATATGACATTCTTCAACCTCTTTGATCTTTTTTATTTCATCATTAAAGCGCTGCAGAGCTTGCTCATTGGTGCTGCTCAACTTGACCTCGACAAAGGCGATGTGATTGAACCCGAGCTTGGCCGGATTTAAAATCGCCCGGAAGCCCTCGATATAGCCGTCCAACACCAGTTGCCGGAAGCGCACTTGGCATGGCGTTTTCGACAATCCAACTCGTTCAGCAAGATCGGTCAGCGTGATGCGACCATCCTCAGCCACGATATCCAAAATTTTCCGATCGTAGCGGTCAAGTGATCTGACTTGATCATTGTTCATGGCATACTATCCTTCCGACGTTATGATTATAAGGCGATTAGCCTAATTATTCACAGAAAAAAAGTCTAATTCACGTTGAGAAATTTTGCCGTTTTGATTATCTTCACATCATGTTCAGTCGGGTCATCGGCAGAGATTAGGCTCCCCTGGGCAGGCTTACGTTTGATGTGCATGTTTTGATGTGCATGTCAGGCGCTCACTCACGTCTTGATCGTCAGTAAAACTCGGCTTTTCCTAACATTCCATGGCATTGGTTTCTCTTGATAAAGAAGACACTATGAACCACCTCTCGGATACAGATTTCGCCTCCTTCGATCTGTCGCATGATCAATCGGCGCGTCGTGCCGCCGTTCGCGCGGCCTATCGCCGTGCCGAGCCCGATTGCGTGCCGCCATTGCTTGAGGCCGCATCGCTCCCCACCGAACAGGCGGCGCTGGTTCAGGAATTAGCGCAGCAGCTGGTCACCGTGCTGCGCGACAAAGGCGAGCACGGTTTGGTTGAAACCTTGTTGCAGGAATATGCGCTCTCGACGCAGGAGGGGGTCGCGCTGATGTGCTTGGCGGAAGCGCTTTTGCGCATCCCTGATGCTGCGACTCGTGATGCGCTGATCCGTGATAAAATCGGTCGGGGCGATTGGCGTAAACATTTGGGTGCCAGCCGCTCGCCTTTTGTCAATGCCGCCACGTGGGGTTTGCTGGTCACTGGCAAATTAACCGCGACCGCAAGCGAATCCGGCCTGTCGGCGGCGTTAACCCGATTAATTGCCAAAGGGGGCGAACCTTTGATCCGCCAAGCTGTGCATGTCGCGATGCGGCTGATGGGCGAGCAATTCGTCATCGGTCAAACCATCGAAACAGCATTGGCCAATAGCCGCAAGCCGCAAGCGCGTGGCTTTCGGTATTCCTATGATATGCTCGGCGAGGCGGCGTTAACGGCCGCTGACGCCGCGCGGTACCATCGAGATTACGCGCATGCCATCAACGCAATCGGCCACTCCAGCCAGCATCAAAACCTGCTCGAAGGCCCCGGCATTTCAATCAAACTTTCGGCGCTGCATCCTCGCTATAGCCGCGCCCAAAAGGACCGGGTGATGGGCGAATTGTTGCCCCGTCTGCTGGCGTTGGTCGAACAAGCACGCGCGTATAATATCGGTATTAATATCGACGCAGAAGAAGCGGACCGTTTAGATATTTCGCTTGATTTGCATGAACAATTATGCGCAGCGCCAAGCCTTAAAGGCTGGAATGGTATTGGCTTTGTGGTGCAGGCGTACCAAAAACGCGCCCCTTTTGTTATCGACTGGCTGATCGATCTGGCGCAGCGACATCAGCGGCGCTTGATGGTGCGTTTGGTCAAGGGGGCTTACTGGGACAGCGAAATCAAACGCGCCCACCTTGATGGGCTGTGCGATTTCCCGGTTTTCACCCGTAAAGCGCATACAGATGTATCCTACCTCGCTTGCGCTCAAAAAATGTTAGCGTCTCCCCAGACCATTTTTCCACAATTCGCCACCCATAATGCGCAAACCCTCGCGGCCATCTACCATATGGCAGGCCCCAATTTCCGTCCTGGCGATTATGAATTTCAGTGCCTACACGGTATGGCTGATGCCCTCTATCAAGAAGTCGTCGGTGGTAACAAGCTCAACCGCCCCTGCCGAATTTACGCGCCAGTCGGGACCCACGAAACGCTGCTCGCTTATCTGGTGCGCCGCCTGTTGGAGAATGGTGCGAACAGTTCTTTCATTAATCAAATTGCCGACCCCACGATCGATTTGACCAAACTGACCGCTGATCCGGTGCAAACCGTCCGGGCGATGACACCTCTCGGCGCACCGCATCCGCAAATCGCGCGTCCTGATGCTCTTTTCTCCCCCGCGCGCCTAAATTCGCCCGGGCTTGACTTGTCGGATGAGGGCATTTTGGCGCCGTTGCAGGCGCAACTCCGCACCGCATTAGGCCGCACGATCACGGCAGCGCCGATTCTCGCTCTGCCCGGTCACAATGCGGGTCAGGCGCGCATGATCCGGAACCCAGCAAACCCGCAAGACCAGGTCGGCATCTGCAATGATGCCACCCCCGCAGACATCGCAGCCGCATTCGCCGGCGCCTCGACTGAGACAACGCCGAGCGCCCTTGTCGCGGCCCTCCGCCGCGCCGCTGATCTGTTGATCGAGCAAATGCCTGCTTTCGTGTGCCTGTTGGTTCGCGAAGCGGGTAAAACACTCCCCGCTGCTGTCGGCGAAGTGCGCGAGGCAGTCGATTTTATTCGCTATTATGCGCATGAAGCCGAGCGCCTTGATTGTGCAGCCCCAGCGCAGGGCCAGATTACTGTCGCGATCAGCCCTTGGAATTTTCCCCTCGCGATTTTCACCGGGCAAATTGTCGCAGCCCTTGCAGCGGGCCATGCAGTTCTCGCCAAACCGGCTGAGGAAACACCGCTCATCGCGGCAGAAATGGTGCGCTTGCTGCATCAAAGCGGCGTCACGCCGGCGGCCCTACAATTACTGCCCGGCAATGGCGCGGTGGGCGCGGCGTTAGTGGCGGACCCGCGCGTTACCAGTGTGTTATTCACCGGCTCGACCGAGGCTGCGCGCTCCATTCAACGCAGCCTCGCCAATCGACTAGACCCGGTGGACAAGCCGGTGCGATTGGTCGCCGAAACGGGTGGGCAGAACGCAATGGTCGTTGACAGCTCGGCCTTGCTCGAACAAGCCGTGGCGGATCTTATCGTCTCGGCCTTCGACTCTGCAGGACAACGTTGTTCGGCAACGCGGATCGTGCTGGTACAGTCCGATATTGCGGATCGCTTCATTACCATGCTGAAAGGCGCGATGCAGGAGCTGCGTTTGGGGAGGCCAGACGCGTTAACAACTGATATCGGGCCGGTTATCAATGATACCGCCGCATCGCGCATCACGGCTCATATCGCGGCCATGCGGGCGAGCGGGTGTCCAGTTTTTGCACCGGCGCAGCCCGCAACCAGCATGGGCACCAATTTCATCGCGCCCACCTTGATTGAAATTCCCGCGATCAACGTTCTCGGTCGCGAAATATTCGGGCCAGTGCTGCATCTCTTGCGCTTTGAGCGCGAGGCCCTGGGCATGCAAATCGATCAGATCAATGCGCTTGGCTATGGCCTGACTTTTGGAGTTCATAGCCGCATCGATGAAACCATCGAATTGGTTACCCACCGCATCCGGGCGGGCAATTTGTATGTTAACCGCACCATGATCGGCGCTGTCGTCGGCGTGCAGCCGTTTGGCGGTCATGGCCTCTCTGGCACCGGGCCGAAAGCGGGCGGCCCGCTTTATCTACCCAATCTGAACGAGGCCATGGCCGATCAAACGATCATGAGATTCCCTCTGCCGCGCGCCGCTAACGCATTTCGGCATTTCCTGCAAAATCACGGTATCAACTTGCCACCCGTCCAAACCTGCTTGGGGTTAAATATTGATTTGCCTGGCCCGGTCGGCGAGCAAAATCGCTATTGGCTGGAACCGCGCGGCTCGATCCTGTGTGTCGCAGAAACCCCCGAGCAAGCATGGCCGCAAATTTTCGCAGCCCTTGCCACCGGCAATCGCGCCATTGTCGCCTGTCCAGCCGCAAATGCATTGCTGGCGGACTTCACCGGCTCTGACGCGGCGTTTGTTCAAGTCGGCGGCGAGACGGATGATTTGGCGCTGGCATTGCATGCGGGCAGCGTCGAAACATTGCGCGCGCTCATGATCCGTTTGGCAGAGCGGCCCGGTCCGATTATTTCGGTTCTAACGGCGCAATCAGGTGATCGGCCCTATGATCTCACTCGTCTTTGCACCGAGCGTAGCCTGAGCGTGAACACCGCCGCTGCCGGTGGCAATGCGAGCTTGATGAGCTTGGCCTGATCGATCACAGCCCCTGCAACCCGGATCGATTAAATAGACCCAGCGGTTTGGTCACCAAGAATTCCGGGAAGATCAAGCCGATGATTCCGTGCGCAAGCGAGCGCTTCTGGATAGCCAGCATCGGCATGCCGCATAACGCCGGTGGCAGGGTCGTTCCAAAGAACGCGGCTCAGTCGCGCTGCCGCCTGCGGCGTGCCATCGGCCACAATCACCATGCCAGCATGCTGGCTGAAACCCATACCCACCCCACCACCATGATGCAGCGAGACCCAGGTTGCGCCCGAGGCGCAGTTCAATAGCGCGTTAAGCAACGGCCAATCGGATACCGCATCGGATCCATCACGCATGGCCTCAGTTTCCCGGTTCGGTGAAGCCACTGAACCAGAATCCAAATGGTCGCGGCCAATCACGATAGGGGCTTTCAACGTGCCGTTTGCCACCATGCTATTGAAGGCCAGCCCAAGCCGATGCCGGTCCCCTAACCCCACCCAGCAAATCCGCGCCGGCAAACCCTGGAATTTGATCCGGGTGCGGGCCATATCCAACCATTGATGCAAATGATGGTTATCAGGCAATATTTTCTTGACCATCTCATCGGTCCGATAAATATCCTCAGGGTCGCCAGACAAAGCCGCCCAGCGAAACGGACCAATACCGCGGCAGAAGAGCGGGCGGATATAAGCTGGCACAAAGCCGGGGAAGTCAAACGCATCGGCAACGCCCTCATCAAGCGCAACCTGCCTGATATTATTGCCATAATCGACAACGGGAATACCGCGCCGCCAAAATTCTAACATCGCGCGCACATGCTCGGCCATCGAGTGCTTGGCTGCGGCAGCGACGGCGCTGGGATCGGTCTCGCGCTTGGCCCGCCACGCCTCAAGGCTCCAGCCTGCGGGCAGATATCCGTTGATGGGGTCGTGCGCGGAGGTCTGATCGGTCACACAATCGGGGCGGATATTTCGCCGCACCATCTCGGGAAGGATCTCGGCAGCGTTGCCGAGCAGTGCAACGGAAATCGGCTTGCGATCAGCGCAAGAGCGCTCGATGATGGCTAACGCATCATCAAGGCTTGTTGCTTGCACATCAACATAGCCCGTGCGCAGGCGCATCTCGATGCGGCTTGGCTCGCACTCAATAGCGAGGCATGATGCGCCAGCCATCGTCGCGGCGAGTGTTTGCGCGCCACCCATGCCGCCAAGCCCGGCTGTTAGAATCCAGCGCCCAGCGAGGTCGCCGTTATAATGCCGGCGGCCCATCTCCACGAAGGTTTCATAGGTGCCCTGCACAATCCCTTGCGAGCCGATATAAATCCAAGAGCCAGCGGTCATCTGCCCATACATCATCAGCCCAAGCCGATCAAGGTGATGAAAATGATCCCAGTTGGCCCAATGGGGCACCAGATTCGAATTCGCGAGCAACACACGCGGCGCGTCAATATGGGTGGTAAACACGCCAACCGGCTTGCCCGATTGGATGAGCAAGGTTTGGTCCGCCTCCAGCGTGCGTAAGCTGGCAACGATCTGATCAAAGCACGCCCAATTACGCGCCGCGCGACCGATGCCACCATAAACAACCAGTTCGCTCGGATTTTCGGCGACGTCGGGGTCCAAATTATTCATCAGCATCCGCAGCGGCGCTTCGGTCAACCAAGATTTCGCCGTTAACTGCGAACCGTGCGGCGCACGGATCACGCGGTTATTGGTCAAGGTGGTCATGATACGGCTCCTTTGGCCTGAGCGAAATTCACGCATAATTGCAGTATGTTGAATAAGAGTTGCTGAGTTGATGCCGCAAATGCCGGATCATAAGGCGGTGGCCATGTGGCCTCGGTAACCAGCCCCAAAGGTTCGCGCAGATAAGCCCGGCAGGCCAACTCCATTTGCACGCAATGAATGCCCTGCGCAGGGTCTGCATGATGCCGCGTTGTCCAACCGCCCTTAAACCGGCCATTTACGATGCTGGACCGCCCCGCGTCTTCGCACAGGGTAGCGATGCTCGCTGTGAGTTCCGGTGCGCAGGTCGCGCCATCATTCGAACCAATATTGAATTCAGGCAACGTTCCCGCAAATAAGCGGGGGATCACTGAGCGGATCGAATGGCCGTCATAAAGCACCACCGCACCATAGAGCTGACGCAACCGGGCAAGCTCGCTCGCAAGGGCCGCGTGGTAGGGGGCAAAATAGCTTTGCGTTCGATGGGCGATCATGGTTGCATCAGGTTCGCACCCGGCCCGGTAGAGCGGCTCGCCATCAAAACTGGTCAATGGGCAAAGTTCGGTTGTGGCTTTTCCAGGATAAAGCGATGCCCCGGTCGGGTCGCGATTGACATCGATGATGCTGCGGGAAATCGACGTGCGCAGAATACTTGCATTGATCGGCGGCTTACCAGCAAATTCATATAATTGATCAATCCACCAATCAGCGTCCTTGCGCGCCAACCAAGGTGATCGAAAGTCCCCGACGCACGCATCGGGTATCGACATCCCTGTGTGGGGCAGGGCCAAGAGCAACGGCGCGGTTCCAGGCGTGAGTGAAAGCCATTCACCCATGGGTCACCGCCAAAATCGACGGTAACGGCACATCACCAACCGCGCGGATGATGGCCCCGCTGCGCACCAAAGCGGTCGCCTCGGTCAGATCAGGATGGAAATATCGATCAACATCAAGGAAAGAAACCCGCGCCCGCAGCGCCGCGCGCGCGTTCTCCAGCGCAAGGCTCGATGTTAGTGGTCGGTGAAAATCACAACCCTGCACCGCAGCAAGCAGCTCAATACCGATAACGCCCATGGCATTCTCTGCCATCGCCAGCAATCGGCGTGCGCCATGCGCGGCCATTGAAACATGATCTTCCTGATTGGCCGACGTTGGAATCGAATCAACGCTGGCCGGGTAGGCTCGTTGTTTGTTCTCCGAGACCAAAGCAGCGGCGGTGACTTGAGGGATCATGAAGCCTGAATTCAGGCCGGGCCGCGGGGTCAAAAAGGCAGGTAAGCCCGATAGAGCCGGATCAATCAACATCGCCACCCGGCGCTCGGCGATTGATCCGATCTCACAAAGCGCAATGGCGATCATATCCGCGGCGAAGGCAACCGGTTCAGCGTGAAAATTGCCACCGGAGAGGGCGGTCTGGTCATCGGAGACAATCAACGGATTATCGGTAACGCCATTGGCTTCGATCGATAATGTTGTCGCTGCATGACGTAACAAATCAAGAACCGCCCCCATCACCTGGGGCTGACAGCGCAGGCAATACGGGTCTTGAACCCGTTGATCACCAACCAGATGCGAGGCGCGAATGGCCGAACCCGCCATCAAGGTGCGGAGTGTGGCAGCCGTTTCGATTTGTCCCCGATGACGCCTGAGTGCATGGATGCGCGGATCAAACGGCGTATCAGAACCGCGTGCGGCCTCGGTTGCTAGAGCGCCGGTGATCAACGCAGTTCCAAATAGCGTCTCAGCCTCAAATAACCCAGCGAGCGCGCACGATGTTGAGAATTGCGTGCCATTGAGCAGCGCCAAACCTTCCTTCGGGCCCAGCGTGAGGGGTTCAAGCCCAGCGTGCGCCAAAGCCTGATCTGCCGGCATGATCGCGCCGTCCACCATCATCGAGCCAGTGCCGATCATTGTGGCGGCCATATGCGCAAGCGGTGCGAGATCGCCGGAAGCCCCAACGGATCCTTGGGCAGGGATAATCGGCGTCAGGCCACGCGTGAGGAAAGCCTCTAACATCTCAATCGTCTGCGGCTGGACCCCCGATGCGCCTTGAGCCAAGCTGGCAAGTTTAAGCGCAAGCATCAAACGCGTCACCGCCACTGGCATGGTCTCGCCTAGTCCTGCGGCATGCGATAAAACGATATTACGCTGCAAGGCGGCAAGATCAGCACCATCAATCCGCATCGTCGCAAGCTTACCGAACCCGGTATTGATACCGTAAACCACGTCGCCCTTCGCCATAATTGCGGCAACAGTGGCGGCGCTCTGTGCAATGGCCGGACCACACGCCGGATCGAGCACGGCCCCAGCCCCCTGATAAATCGCACGCCATTGGTGGAGCGAGATATCGCCCGGTGTTAGCGTGATGTTTCGCATTGTCCCCCCCATATGCGGGCATGAAGCGGATTAAACCCCATGCGATAGACCAGTTCAGCCGGGCGTTGCACATTCCAGATCGCTAAATCACAATATTTCCCAGCTTCAATGGTGCCAATCGCATCAAGCTTGCCGAGCGCACGGGCCGCCTCGCGGGTGACACCGGCTAGGCACTCGGGCACCGTCAGGCCAAACAACGTCGCGCCCAAATTCATCGTGAGCAGTAAGGATGTCAGCGGCGATGACCCCGGATTGCAATCGGTAGCCAGCGCCATTTTGGTTCCAGAACGGCGAAACGCGTCAATCGGCGGGCGCTGCCTCTCGCGCGTGCAATAAAACGCACCCGGCAGCAACACAGCGACCGTCCCAGCCTGCGCCAGTGCGCGCGCGCCATCATCATCAGTATATTCCAAATGATCCGCCGATAACGCGCCAAAGCGAGCGGCCAGGGCAGCGCCGCCAAGATTGGAAAATTGGTCCGCATGCAGTTTGACAGGCAGACGGTGACGCCGCGCCGCCGCGAACAAGCGGGTAATCGACGCCGTTGAAAACGCAATCGCTTCACAAAACCCATCGACCGCATCAGCTAGTCCAGCTTGTTGAATAGCTGGCAACATCGTCTCGCACACGGCGGTCATATACGCGTCATGATCGCCACCAGCCTCAATCGGGAGTGCGTGCGCCGCGAGATACGTGGTCGCTACACGCACTGATCGATGTTGCATGAGTGCCCGTGCAGCGCGCAATTGCCGCATTTCAACATCCAGCACCAGCCCATAGCCCGATTTGATCTCAATCGTGGTCACGCCTTCCGCTAACAGGGCATCCAGGCGCGGCAAGGCCGCCGCCACCAGTTGCTGCTCATCAGCAGCGCGCGTTGCGGCCACCGTCGCCAAAATACCGCCGCCAGCCCGCGCAATTTCTTGGTACGACACGCCCTCAAGCCTCTGCTCAAATTCGTCGGCGCGGTCGCCGCCATAAACGAGGTGGGTATGGCAGTCGATCAGTCCGGGTGTGATCAGCCGACCCTCACAATCAATGATCTCGGGGGCATCGAGTGGCGGCGCTGCGGCAAGGGGGCCAGCATAGATAATTCGCCCATCGCGCGCGGCGATCAAGCCAAACTCAACCACCCCCAATCCGGCTTGGTCCGGAGCGAGCGTGGCAAGGGTTGCGTTTCGCCAAATTCGGTCACAGCGCATTTTGGGTCCGTTCCGTCGTTTTTATCCGGCGTCGAGCTAATATGTCTATACATAAATGATAGAATCTTTTATGTCTAGTCCATATTGAACGGGGGCAAGGCATGAGAGCGGAAACCGGGTCGCTATGGTTTGAGACGGCGTTGTTGCCACAAGGCTGGGCGCCGCACGTGCGGATCACGCACGCCGAGGGTGTAATCACGCAGATCGAAACCGGCGCAGCTCCAGCGCCAAACGAACCGCGATATTTCGCGGCGATCCCAGGGCTGGCCAATGTCCATAGCCACGCTTTTCAACGGGGTATGGCGGGCTTGGCGGAGCGGCGCGGCGCCTCCACCGATAATTTTTGGAGCTGGCGTGACATCATGTATCGCTTTCTTGATCGCATCACCCCCGAGGATTGCGCCGCACTTGCCGCCCAAGCCTATATGGAAATGTTAGAATCAGGCTTCACCCGCGTCGCCGAATTTCATTATCTGCACCATGATGAAGCCGGAAAACCCTATGCGAATGTGGCAGAGATGGCTGAGCGAATCGCCGAAGCTGCAAAAATGAGCGGGATTGGCCTAACCTTGCTGCCGGTATTTTACGCCCATGCCAATTTCGATTGCTCAGCGCCGCATCACGGCCAACGGCGCTTTATCACCAATCTCGACCAGTTCAGCGGCTTGGTCGCCGCGAGCCGTCGCGCGATCAAATCATTAGACGGCGCACGGCTCGGCGTCGCACCGCATAGCTTACGCGCGGCAACACCCGGCGAGATTGCGGCGATTATCCCGTTTGCCGAAGGCGGGCCGATCCATATTCATGCCGCCGAACAGACCAAGGAAGTCGCTGATTGCGAGGCTTGGCACGGACGCAGGCCCGTCGAGTTGTTGTTAGAGCAAGTGGGCATTGACGCACAATGGTGCCTCATTCATGCAACCCATATGGCCGATTTTGAAGTGCAACGCCTCGCATTAAGCGGCGCGGTGGCAGGATTATGCCCGATCACCGAAGCAAATTTGGGCGATGGCGTGTTTCCAACACCTGATTTCATCAAGGTCAGTGGGAGAGTTGCGATCG
>JAKBBY010000090.1 GCA_021808315.1 Pseudomonadota bacterium
GCGGCATCCAAGGCAGCTATACTTTGCTGAACAGCGCCCTCACCGCCTCGCTCGGCCTCGAATTGGTCGATCCGCCGCAGAGCCTCTATCTGCAAATCATCCAGCGCCGCAGCCTCGCCAGCTTCGCCGCCACCCCCAACCAAGCCGCCACCCTCGCCGGGCTGAACAGCACGCCCAGCACCAACGCCAGCTACATCGCCGTCACCAACCTCATGACCGGCGCGCAAATCCAAGCCGCCGCCAACCAACTCTCCGGTGACATCCACCCCAGCATCCTCGCCGCCACCCTCAATGACGCCGGCATCGTGCGCAACGCCGTCGATGAACGCGCCTTCTCGATGCTCGATCCCACCGGCCCGAACACCGCCACCGGCCAAATGACCCAAGCCGGCCAACACGCCATCGTCTTCTGGGGCGAAGGCCTCGGCGCGGGCACCCATTTCCAATCCAACGGCAACGCCGGCACCCTTACCGACGCGCTCGGCGGCTTCGTCGTCGGCGCTGACGCCGCCCTCAGCCCACAAATCCGCGCGGGCCTGTTCGCCGGCTACAGCAACGCCTCTTTCTCCCTCCCCAGCCGCGCCGCCTCCGGCTCCAGTGATGATGCTTATGTCGGCCTCTATGGCGGTCGCCGCCTCGGTCCCGTGCTGCTCAGCCTCGGCGCGACCTACGGCCAGAATTATCTCTCCACCACCCGCAGCGTGTCGCTCCCCGGCATCAACGAAGCCGAAACCAGCCGCTACGACGCCTCAACCGCCCAAATCTACGGCCAAGTCGGCTATCCGCTCACCACCATCATCAAAGCCCATCGCGTCAACCTGCTGCCCTTCGCCCAGCTTGCCTATATCAATCTCTCCAGCGCCGCCTTCCAAGAATCCGGTGGCAGCGCCGCCCTACACGGCTATGGCAGCACCCTATCCATGGGCATCAGCACAATCGGCGCGCGCGCCGAGACCAACTTCACCTTGAAAGGCCGCACCATCGCCGCCTTCGCCAAACTCGGCTGGCAACATGCCTACGGCACCGTCAACCCGACCGAGGCCCTCAGCTTTCCCTCCGGCCAACCCTTCACCGTCCAAGGTGTAAGCACCGGGCGCGACGCCGCCATCACCCAACTCGGCCTCGCCGTCCGCCTCACCCCCAAAATCTCCGCCAACATCGCCTATAACGGCAGCTTCGCCCGCCACGTCACCAGCAACGGCGTCAACGCCGGCCTCGACTGGCATTTCTAATTTTTCGCTCCGGGGCGCGGTTTCCCGCCGCGCCCCCCTTCGCACCACCCAGCCACGCCCCAAAGTCCCAATTTCCCCTTTCGCAACCACCCCCTCCTGTGCCATGTTAGCCGCATGGAGCAGTCCACTAACAGAACCGCGCAGAGTCTCGCCGACCGCTTCACCACCCTTGCGCGCCTGCTCCGCCAAACCCTCGGCGCCCCCGACTATGCCCGCTTCGACCTTTCGCTCAAACGGGCCATCTGGCACCGTATTTCGCGCCTCTCCCTCCTTTTTCGCGCGCTCGCCCTCAACCCGCACCCGCGCCGCGCCCGCAAACCCAGCGCAAAGCCAGAACCCGCGCCAGAACCAGAATCACCCCCAAGCGGCGCAAAAAAGCGCAAACTACCGGCGCAAAAAGGCTGGTTGCTGCAAACCTTCCCCGGCCATCACATCCCCTATGTGCGTGGTCACCTGATCCGCTTCCTCGAAGACCCCGATTTGTCGCTCCTCTCCGGCGAAAACCCGCGCATCGGTCGCGTGCTGCGCCCGCTCTGCCACATGCTCGCGATTCCGCTCCCCGATTACCTCAAATTGGCGCGAAAACCCCGCCACTCGGCTCCAAAACCAGCGCACAAACCCGCGCGGCGTCGCGAAAAACCGGAGCCATCATTTTACGACTACATGCTCCAAAAATATCCTGCTCCGCCGCCCCGCCCCACGCTGCCCGGCCATATTTACGCCCCCACCGCCAGCCCAAAAATCAACTTCGAGCGGTAGAAGAGGAAATGTGCTCTAATCGTTCCGAAGTAAAAACAAAAAGGAGCAAAAAAGCAAAAATCAGCTTTTTCGGGGAAAGCGGAGCACCCCGCGCCGGAGCAAAATAACGCCGAGCAGGATCAACAAATCAATCGCAACCAGCGCTGCCGGGCTAAGCCGTGCGGTGGAAAAATTCGCAGCCAGCACCAGGCGCGGATTAAACCCGGAGTGAAAAGCATACCACCCCGCCTCCACCAACGCCGTCAGCACCACGCACAGCGCCGCCAACCCGGCCATCACCCACCAAGAGCGCCGCCATTCCGGCTTGAGCAGCCGCCACAAACCGAGCCAGCCAAACAGCCCCGCCGGCACCAGCGCAATCCCAACATCGACTTTCTGGGTCAGAAAAAAATGCCAGAATGACAGGATCGCAATGGGAAAAATCAGCCGGTGCAGCAATTTCCACCGCCGCCCCAACCGCATAATCGCCGCATCGGTCGAGGTCACGGCAAGGGCGATGAACCCTACCGTCGCAATCGTTCCCAAAATCAAATAAAAGACCGTGAACATTTGATTGAGCACAAAACCCAACCCCCAGCCTTCATCCCCGGCATATAAAATAATATGCGCAATCGTATAAAATGCCGCCGCCAACCCCAACATCCGCCGCACCTGCACCACGCGCGGCCAGTTGAACAGGCTGCGGGCGGGCGTCACCGCAAGGCACAGGAGCAAAAACCGAATCGCCCAAAATCCGGTCTCCAACATCGCATGATGCAAAGGCCGCCCGCCGAGCCGCCCAACTTGCCCCTGCCAAACAATGAACAAGGCCGGCAGGATGGTGCCAACCAAAGTCGCCGTTTTGAACCAGGAAAATCGCCCTGCCGGATCGCGCCAGGGCGCCGCAAAAATCTTGGCCCGGCGCCGGGGTTTGCTCTCACGCACAGCTTCCATGGCGCGTCTAACCTGAAGCGCCGAGGAGTTGTGCTAACATCGCGGGCGGCAACGTAATCTGCGAATAGCCCGGCGGCGGCGCAAACGCGCCCACCGGCTGCACCGCATCCTGCACCGACAAGGCGGTAATCCGCACGGCGCCCTGCTGGTCATGCCCCTGCCCGGCGAGCAACACCCCATGCCGGGTCAAACACACACTCCCCGCCGCCCCGCGCTTCAACACCAAATAACGCGCACATTCATGCCCAGCGATTTGCGCATGACCGAGCGGGGTGAACTGGGCCCCATCCCCGGTCAACACCCGGTCCAGCACCGCCCCAACCCCCGGCACCGCCACCACCGCATGCATCTGATCAAGCACAATGATCGCATTGCGCGATCGCATATTCAGCAAAATCACCGTCCCCGCCGCCGCGCCATCCAGGCTGCGCGCCCGCGCAATCTCGGCGCCCGCACTATAGCGCACCCGCCATGTGGTGCTCGGCTTGCCCGGCTGGCTTAGCCGATAGGTGCCAGCAATGTCATGGTCCGGCAAAAACATCGGCACCGCCGCCCGCGCCGGCCCCGCCGCGATCCAGATCAACACCCCGATCCATGCGCCCCAGCGATATCTCATATCCGCTCCATCTCCCGCTCCCTCTGCTGCGACAACCGCCGCAAAGTCATAATTTCCGCCTCAAGCGCCAAGGCCGATGGTGCCGCCAGCCAACGCGCTGGCTGCTCCACCGCCACCGCCAGCCGAGCCCGATACGCAGCCCGCGCCAGTTCCAACGCCCCGAAGCGCGCCAAATGGCTGGTCAAAAACTGCGTATCCAGCAACAAAAACCCTCCCAGCCGCAGCCGCGCCACCAAATGCACTAAAGCCAATTTCGAGGCATCACGCACCAGCGATACCATACTCTCGCCGAAAAACGCCCCGCCAATCGCCAGCCCGTACAACCCCCCCACCAACCGCGTGCCGTCCCACACCTCAATCGAGTGCGCATGCCCCATCGCGGCCAAGGCGCAAAATAACCGCTCAATCTCCCGATTGATCCACGTCTCTGGCCGCTCCGGTCGGGCCTGCGCACAAAGGCCAATCAACTGGGGGAAATCCGCATCCGCCGTCACCCGCAACGCGGTCAGCCGCGCCGTGCGCGCCAGCCGCCGGCTTAAATGAAACCCATCAAGCGGCAACACCCCGCGCTGCTCGGGATCGAGAAAATGCAGCTTGGTCGAGTCCCGCGTCTCCGCCATCGGAAAAAATCCCAAGCGATAGGCCCGCAGCAACGTCTCAGGATCGATGGTGTAGAAACGCGCGGACATCCCCGCACTGTCGCGCTTATTTCACGCGGCTTCAACTAGCGCCGGATGACAACGCGGTAAGCGCGCCGCCGCCCGATCATAGAGCGCCCGGTCAAGTGCCGTCCGCCGCTCCAACGCAGCTTGCACACCCGCCCCGCGCAGCCCCCGGCGCATCGGGCGAAAAAAACCGCCCGCCGTGCGATGATTATCCGCTGTCACATTGGCCCGCAGCCTTTCGCGCGGCAACGCCAAGCCCAACTGTGCAGCAATATATGCCGCACTCTCATCCATTCGTTCGGTAATCCCCACCGCAGCCAGCCGGTCCAACGCGGCCCGCGCGCCAGCGAGCGCCCCCGCCGGGTCCGCCACCAGCGGGTCAACCCGCGCCCCGGTCGCATAAAGCCCGGTCAGCCGCCTTGTATAAACATTATCGATCAAATCACGCATCAGCGGATCATCGCAATCGAGAAATTCCTCGAGCGATAAACGATGCGCCTGGGCAACCGCGAAACTCAAATCCGGGTCGATCCGTGCAGGGTCCACGCTGCGCCAATAATAATACAGCGATTCCAACCGATCACACGGATCGCGCAACAGCGAAATAATCCGCCGCGCCGGATCATCTCGGGTGAGCAACGCTAAATCATAATGACCCCACACCAACGCATAAGGCGCCAGCGTTTCCAACCGCGCAAACAGATGCGGCGCTAAATCACGATGAGGGTCGGGATTGATTTGCCTTGGATGAAATTGCTGGGTCAACCAGCGCGTCAGGGCAATGCCGCCGCATTTCTCAAAATGTAAGAAGCCTAGCGGTGGCCCTTCCCAAAGCGTGAATAAATTCCCCCCCAAAGACGGCGGGTCAGGCGGAAAAACGTCCGGTTCAGTCACCCGGGCCGCGACCAACAGATGGTCGGACAATTGACCAATCAGCGTCCGTGAACTCGGCACCGCCAACAAGCCGCGTAAAATCGGCGGGATCGGACGCTCGCGCGCGGCAAACCCCTCGACAAAGGCTGCGCGCTCCTCGGTTGTTGACCATCGGCCAATGGTCAGGCGCAGCAAAACGCCCGCGCTCAACCGGCCGAGACCCCGAATTGACAATTCACGAAACCGTGATAAGTGTCTGGAATTCATCACAAAAGTGAATTTGAGTGCTCGACGCGGATAAATCAATAAATATTAGGTTACCACGCGTTACATAATCTCAATAATTGGATAAAACGAAACGATCTTGTCATGGCCCATATCCTGAGCGGGGCTTGCCGTTGCAAACCGAGATTGCCACAAGCTAAGGTTCAATTTGACTGTTTCAGGGAGATCCCGCTTTGCATATCGCAATTATCGGCGGCGGCTATGTTGGCCTCGTGTCTGGGGCGTGCTTCGCCGAATTTGGCGTTGATGTGATTATTGCCGAAACCGATCCAACCAAGCTCGATTGCCTCTCCCGCGGCGAAATTCCGATTTATGAACCTGGCCTCGATGGGCTGGTGGCGCGCAATACAGCTTCTGGACGATTGCGGTTCACCGGCTCGGTCGCCGAAGCGGTGGCGCGGGCCGAGGCGGTGTTCATTGCCGTCGGCACGCCGACCCGGCGTGGCGATGGCCATGCCGATTTAACCTATGTGTTTGCCGCCGCCGAGCAAATTCTCGCATCACTCGATCATCCGACCGTGCTGGTCACCAAATCGACCGTGCCGGTTGGCACGGGCCGCAAACTCGCCGCCCTCGCCCGCGCACAGCGCCCGGACTTGGCGATCGAAATTGCCTCGAACCCCGAATTTTTGCGCGAAGGCAGCGCGATTGGCGATTTCATGCGCCCTGATCGGGTGATTGTCGGCGCGGAAACCCCGCGCGCGGAAGCGGTGCTGCGCGCTCTCTATCGGCCCTTGAATTTGATCGAAACGCCGATTTTGGTGACCGGGCTGGAAACGGCGGAACTCACCAAATATGCCGCCAACGCATTTTTGGCGATGAAAGTCACCTTCATCAACGAAATGGCCGATCTTTGCGAGAGTTTGGGCGGTGATGTGCATGATTTGGCGCGCGGCATCGGGCTGGATGGGCGGATTGGCCGGAAATTTTTGCATCCGGGGCCGGGTTTTGGCGGCTCCTGCTTCCCGAAAGACACGCTGGCGCTGGCGCGGATTGCCGAGGAGGCTGGTGCGCCTTCACGCCTGACCGAAACCGTTGTTGCGGTGAATGATGCCCGCAAATCCGGGCTGGCGGGCCGGGTGATCGCCGCCGCCGGAGGGTTGGTGCAGGGCTTGCGCGTTGCCGTGCTGGGGCTGGCTTTTAAGCCGGAGACCGATGATTTGCGCGAAACCCCGGCAATCCCGCTGATCAACGGGCTGTGCGACGCGGGCGCCTGGGTGACCGCCTATGATCCAGCCGCGATGAACGGCGCGCGGGCGTTGCTGCCGGAGACGGTGATGTTTGCCGAAGACGCACCAAAGGCGCTGGAGGGCGCTGATATTTTGGTGATCGCGACGGAGTGGAATGCGTTTCGCGCGCTGGCCCCGGCCCGCATTGCGGCATCGATGCGCGGGCGACTGATTATCGATTTGCGCAATATTTTCGATCCCGACGCCATCCGCGCCGCGGGGTTGACGTATCACGGCATTGGACGGGGAACGGCGCGCCCTTCCGCTCCTAACAAGGCTGAGGCATAAGCAGCGCCATGAACGAAATTGCCCCCAACCCGAGTTCAGCGCTGATCGATCCGGATGACGTGACCGAGACCAAACCACCGGCGTCGCGCCGCTTAATTCCAATGATTGGCAATTATCCCGATTACGCCAATCCTGATCTGGTGGAGGCGATTCCGCTCAGCGCGCGCACGATCCTCGATGTCGGCTGCGGCGGCGGCGCGGTGGGGGCTGCCTATCGGCAACGCAATCCGCGCGCGCGGATTTTGGGGATCGAGAGCGATCCAATATCAGGCGCGCGTGCCGCCGAACGGCTCGATGCGGTGCAGATCGGCGATGTCGAAGCCACACCGATGCCGTTTGATCTGCCCAACGGGTTGGATTGTTTGATTTACGGCGATGCGCTCGAACATATGCGCGACCCGTGGAGCTTGTTGCGCAGCCAGGCCGCCTCGTTGAACGATGACGGCGCGGTGGTGATGTGCTTTCCCAATGTTGAGCATTTCAGCATCGTGTTTCGGCTGCTGAATGGCAGTTTCGATTATGATCCGGAAGGGCTGCTGGACCGGACCCATTTGCGCTGGTTCACCCCGCGCATGATGGCGCGCGCCGTCAGCGATGCCGGGCTGGCGCTGTGCGATATTCGCCCGCGCCCGACCGATCCGACCGGGGCGACAAGATTTGTCGAGGCGATGCGCCCTGCCTTGGCGGCGCTGGGCGTTGATCCGGGGGATTATTTGAATCGCGCCGCCCCGGTGCAGTTCATTCTGCGCGCCAAAAAAGCGCCGCGACCACGCCTTGTGGTCAATGCCTCGATGCTGCCGCCGATTGGCGGTGTGTCCGATGTGCGGGTGGTCGAGCCGATCCGCGCGATTTCGACCGATGCCTCGGTGCTTGCGAGCATTCGCACCGAACCTGATTTTGCAACCTTATTGCCCGAAGCGCCGCATATCGCGGTGCTGCATCGTCCCTTGCTGCTCGGCGATGCCGGGATCGGGCGGGTGCGCTCCTTGATCGAGCGGGGCTTCCTGGTGGTGACCGAATTCGATGACCACCCGGTGTTCATGGAGAAAAACGGGGTTCCGTCCGATCAATTATTCACCTTCACCGCAACCCATGCGATCCAAACCTCCACCGAACCGCTGGCCGAGGCGCTGAGCGCGTTTAATCCGGAAATCGCGGTGTTCCCGAACGCGATCAGCGCGCTCAGCGAGCCGGTGAATTTCACCAATCCTGAGCGGATGACCCTGTTTTTTGCCGCGTTGAATCGCGAGGAAGATTGGGCGCCGCTGATGCCGGCCCTGAATGAGGTGCTGCGCGCGGTGGGCGCCCGATTGGCGGTGACGGTGTTGCATGACCAAGGGTTTTTCGACGCGCTGGACACGCCGCATAAAAATTTCCTGCCGACCACCGACTACCCGTCTTATCAGGCCGCACTGGCCCGCTCGGAAATTTGCTTCATGCCGCTGGGGGATACGCTGTTCAACCGGGCCAAGTCCGACCTGAAATTCATCGAAGCCAGTGCGGCGCGGGTGGTCTCGCTCGCCAGCCCGGTTGTGTATGAAAACAGCCTGATTGATGGCCAAACCGGGTTGCTATTCCGCTCGCCCGATGCGCTGCGCATGCAATTATTGCGGCTGCTGGCCTATCCGGACGCCGCACAGCGCATGGCCAATGCCGCGCGCGATTACGTGGCGCGCGAGCGCATGCTGGCCTATCAAACGCGCGCACGGATCGACTGGTACCGTTCGCTCTGGGATCGGCGCGACGCATTAACCGAGGCGCTGCGGGCGCGCATGCCGCGCTTGTTCGGTTAGACCGATTTTGAGCGATCGCGCACGCACCGCGCCCGAAGCGGCGATCACCGTTATTTGGGCGGACCCGGCGGCGGCACCCTTTGATGGCGTATGCCCGAATTGCGGGGCCAGCGGGGCGAAGCGCCGCCTGCTCGATGTTGCCTGGGTCGCGCCGAAATTACCCAAAGGCGACCGCAAGGGCGTGTTTGCCTGCCCCGATTGCGCGGCGCGGTTTTATCCACCGCTGAAAGTGCCGAATTATCACGATCCGGACGTAATGGATTGGGGATGGCACCAGTTTCACATCCAGCAAGGGGCTGGATTATTGCCGATCACCGATAAAATTTCCCGCATCGACCGGCCCGCCGGATCACGCTGCCTGGAAATTGGCTGTGGCTACGGATTTGGCCTGGATTTCGCCATTCATGCGCTGGGCTGGCAGGCGAGTGGGATTGATCCCTCGCCGATGGCGCAGCTTGGTGGGCGCGATCTCGGCATCACCATCATTGATGGGTATTTTCCTGAGGCGGATCCGACGACGCGGCATTGGGACGTGATTGCGGCGACCGAAGTGATCGAGCATGTGCAGCGCCCGATTGATTTGCTGCACGCCTTGCGCGCGCGGCTGGCACCGGATGGAATTTTGCTGCTCACCACGCCGGACGGCGCGGCGATTGACCCGGCGACCCCGATGGCCGCCTTGGTGCAATTGCTCGCTCCTGGCATTCATATGGTGTTTCAAACCGAGGCGAGTTTGCGGCGCCTATTGACGCAGACAGGCTTTGGCGCGGTGCACATGAGCAGCGATGGCCAAACCCTCACCGCCTATGCCGCGACCAGCGCGGCGCAGTTGGCGTGCCTGAGCGATGACCCGGCGGCGCGGCGGCTGCGGTTTCGAGACTACTTGGCTGCCCGTGCGCGGGCGATTGATCAGGGCAGCGATCTGGGCAGCGATTTGGGCAGCGATTTGGGATTGGGTTTCAATGGTCGAGATTTTTTTGAAGCGACCATCGATCAGGATTTCACCGAAGCCGCCGCTGCGCGCGCGCGATTATGGCCGGCGATTGCCGCGCGATTTGGATTTGACCTGGAGCAGCTTGCAGCGATCCCAGCCGCCTGGCGTGCGCTCAAGCTCAATGCGCTCAAAGACGCGATGCCGCTTAATCTCGGCATGATC
>JAKBBY010000091.1 GCA_021808315.1 Pseudomonadota bacterium
AGCCGTGATCGGCACCCGGATAGATAAAAATCGGGATTTCGGGATGGGATTTCTGGATCGCTTGGACATCGGTGAGCGGAATGCCTTTATCCTCGGCACCGAAATGCAGTTGCACCGGGCAATGGAGCTCGTCATCCTTGCTGGCGGCGATGCCCCCGCCATACCAGCCGATGGCGGCTTTGAAGCTTTTGCTGCGGGTCGCTCCCCACCAGGCAATGGTGCCGCCCCAGCAATAGCCGATGATGCCGGTGGGGCGCGGCGACAAGGCGGCGGCGGCGGCCTCGATGTCGAGCATGACGTCTGCTTCCTCGATTTTGGCGCGGAGGGCCAGACCTTTTTGGATGCCTTCCTGATTATAGGCGAGTTCGACGCCGCGCTCGACCCGATCAAACAAAGACGGCGCGATCACCCGGTAGCCGAAGGACGCCAAATGGTCGGCGACTTGGCGCATATGGCTGTTGACCCCGAAAATTTCTTGCACGACCACGAGGCCGCGCCGGGCGGTGGTTTCGCCTGCGGCATAGGCCGCGAATTTATGGCCGCAAGCGGCGGTTAATTCGATCATCTCGCCCATGATTATGCTCCATCTGGTTTGGTAAAACGTGAAAACGCATCAGCAACGCGCTGATAGATATGATGTTTGAACGGAACTGCTAGAGCGACGATGGTGGCCAAGGGCACCCAGCGCCATTCTGAGAATTCCGGATGCGGGTCGGCATCCAGCCGGATCAGGTCATCGGTTCCAAGAAAGCGGAGTGCAAACCAACGTTGGCGCTGTCCGCGATGGCGATTGCCCAATTTTTGCATCACCTCGTCGGGAAAATCATAGGTGAGCCATTCGGGTATTTCACCGATAATGGTTACGGCATCGGTGCCGATTTCCTCGCGTAATTCGCGAATTACGGCGCGGCGCGGATCTTCGCCATCATCAATGCCGCCTTGGGGCAGTTGCCAGGGGAATCGTTCGAAGGCTTTGAGATCCTTGCGGCGGGCAACGAGGATTTCGCCTTGGCGGTTGAACAAGGCGGCACCGACATTGGCGCGATAGGGCAGGGTGCTGGGTTTTTCGACGGGGTGGGTCACGTGTGGGCTCCGGTTGCAATCAGCGCGCTGACCGGCACCAGTGCGGTGGCGGCAGGCCGGTGCGCGGCCCAGGCGGCTAGGGCGGTGAGTTCGGCGCTGGTTGGCGATTCGATGACGCCGATGGCGGCACCGCTGCGATGCGCAATCCGATTGAGGCGCGCGAGGCCGGCATTGAGGCCGGTCACGCCCTGATCGGCGGTTATCACCACGCTCGCGCGCCCGGTATCCGGCCCGTCTGGCAGGGCGGCGGCGGGGTTGATATCGAGCATGAATAAACCATCAGCTTTCAGGCTGTTGATCAGCCAGAATGCATCGGCAGGGTCTTGCAGGAAACGCCCGCTGGTGGATGGGCCGCCCGCATCGGTCACGCCAACATAGCCTTCGACGCGCGAGAGCGCCCAGTCTAGGGCGCGGCCATTGACATCCGGTTGGTTGCCGATGCACAGAATATAGGGTTCCTGACGCGCAGACACGCCGCCGATGGGCAGGCTGACCAGGGTTTCATGGCCTGAGCGGCGGGCGGCGCGGGCGAGTTGATGCAATTCGAGGCCAAATGGGGTGAGTGCGATGGCCGTGCCCGTCGGCAGTTGGGCGATGCTGTCGGCGCCGGGGCCGTTCAGCGCGCCAAAGCCGGTGACCAGCAGGGCAATGCGCGCTTGATGGGGTTCGCGCGGCGGGGATGGTGCGGCGTAATATTGTTTGGGCGGCACGCCATAGGGGCTAGGCCGGGGGATGGACCAGGCGGCATTGTAAATGCTGGGGCGCGACAAGGCCGCGCTGGGGGCGGCAATCGCGGCGATGGGCAGGTTTTCGGTTGGCGGGCCGAGATAATCAAGCCACGCCGCACCGAGGGCGGCAAAGCCGAGAATGATTGCCCAGAACCAGACGACGCTGCGGGGCAGCGCCGCTACTTCACGCATCACCGGCGACATGGTTACCAATGACCCGGTTCATCGCGTTGCTGATGGGATCAGCGCCTGCACGTGTCAGGGCGATTTCGCAGCGTTGGGCATTGCGGCCATGGCGGCGACCAGCTTGAGCGCGGTTTGCAACTGATAATCGGTGCTCGGCGTGCCGGGTTTCAACGCCGGGAAGCCTGCGGGCGGGCGCGGATCGATGGTTTTCACCATGGGCGGTAGGGTAATTTTGGGGGGTAGTTGCGGCGCTTTTAGGCCGGAGGGGTTGTGGAAGGCGTTGGGCATATTGGCCTCGCGCACTTTGGGGAAATGATCTTTGGGATTGCGGGTTTCATGCACCACGATATCCGGGGTGACGCCGTAATCCTGCAATGATTTGCCGGATGGTGTGTAATAGAGGGCGGTGGTCAGGCGCAGTGCGCCGTGGCCGGGGATGCGGAAAATGGTTTGCACCGAGCCTTTGCCGAAGCTACGCGTGCCCATCACCACGGCGCGGCGATTTTGCTGCAGGGCGGCGGTGACGATTTCGGCGGCGGAGGCGGTGCCGGCATTGATAAGCACGACCATGGGTTTGCCGTGCAGAATATCGCCCGGATGCGCGTACCAAACCGCGTCGTCTTCCGAATGGCGGCCATGGGTTGAAACGATTTCACCGGAATTGAGGAAATCATCAGCGACGGCGACGCCTTGATCGAGCAAGCCGCCGGGATTGTTGCGCAAATCAAGCACATAGCCGGTGATCGGGTGGCCTTTGGCTTTGGCTTCCTGGTTGAGTTTGCGCACTGCGCGGCGAATATCGCGATTGGCGTTCTGGGCGAAGCTGGTCAGGCGCATATAGCCGATTGTGCCGTAAAGATGGCTATGGACGGCTTTGACATGGATGATGGCGCGCACCAGCGTGACGGTGATTGGTTTTTCAACACCGGCGCGTTTGATGGTCAGGGTGATCGGCGAGCCGACCTTGCCGCGCATGTCATTGACCGCCTGGCTGAGCGACAGGCCGACCAGCGGTTTTTGGTTGATCGCGACGATCAGATCACCGGGTTTGATCCCGGCCTTGGCGGCGGGGGTATCATCAATCGGGGTGATGACTTTGATGAAGCCCGAGGCTTCCGACACTTCGAGGCCCAGCCCGCCGAACTGGCCGGAGGTTTCGGCCTGCATGTCCTTATACTGGCGCTTGTTCATGTAGCCGCTATGCGGATCGAGCGCAGCGAGCATGCCGTTCAGGGCGCCGTAGATGAGTTTGCGCGCGGGCTCGGGGCTGACGTAATCAGCGCGGACGCGCTCGAACACGTCGCCGAACAGGCTGAGTTGCTGATCGGTCTTCGAGCCGGGCGCGTCATCGGCCAAGGCCGCGTGGAACGCGGGTGCTATGGTGCCAACGCCAATCCCGAGCACAAAACCGCAGGACACTAATAAGCCAGCCTTACGCGTCATCCGTTTTCAATCCCTTGTCTATTCCATCACCATGCGGGGGCTTGGTGCGGAAGTCCAGCCATCACCACTTCGCTAATGGCTCCCCCCAAATCCCAGCGCGGGATTTACCGGTTTACCATCATGACGCAATTCTACATAGAGTTTCGGCGCGTTGGCACCATCATTGCCGTGCGCCGCCATCGCGGCAATCGGCTGACCGGGCGCGATTTTTTGACCAACTTGCACGATAAATCGATGAACGCCGGCGATCACAAAATCGTTTCCATCGCTGCAAGAGAGGATCATTAGCTTGCCATAGGATTGGAATCGACGCGCGAAAGCGACGCGCCCGGCGCAGCTTGCGCTCACCATCGCGGCGGGGGCGGTTGCGAATGTATCGCCCAGAGCGGGGCCGGCCATGGTTTGATCACCGAATTGACGCACCAAGCGCCCGGCGACCGGCGCGCCGCGCAGATCGCCCGGCGTGTTCCGGTTGGGGGTGATCCTGTTGGGCGCGTTATTGTTGGAGGCAAAGGGCTTGATCCGCGCGGCGGCGGCGCGGGCGGCGGCCCGGCGTTGTGCGGCTTGCAGACGTGCGATCAGGCCGCCGAGCGATCGGGCTTGGGCTTCATGGGCGGCGGCGGCTTGGCGCGCGCGTGCCTGGCTTGCGCTTGCGGCCTGTTGGGCGGCTTGAGCGGCGGTGATGGCGGTTTGCAATTGGTCACGCGCGGTTTTTTGGCTGGCGATGGCGGTTTGCAGCGCGGCTTGCTGGGTGGCGACTTGCGCACGCAGCGCCCGGTCTTGCGCGATGATGGCGCGCAAGGCGGTGGCGCGGTGATTGATGTCACGGGTCAGGCCGCGCATCACCAAAGCGCCTTGCACCGCGCTGCCTAAGTCACGGCCACTGCCCAGCAGGCTCGCGGTAGGGTGCAGCGCGAGGCGGAGCATCACCGGAATCAGGGGCCGGATCGCGGCAGTGTCACGGGCGCGGGTGGCATCGGCGAGGGTCATCGCTTGATCGAGCGCGGCGAGGCGGGCGGTGATGCGGGCCGTGTGGTCTTCGGTTGCGCGCAAGGCGGCGTTCAAGGTGATTTCTTGCTGGGTGAGTGCCTCGGCGCGGCGCTGCGCCGCCGCTTCCGTGCGGGCGGCGATGGCGGCGCGTTGCTGATCGGCCTGGGCGCGCTGCAGGGCCGCCGCGCGTTGCTGTTCGGCGTGGTTGAGGCTCGGCGGGGCCGCGCGGGCATCACTGATGAGCGCGCAGGACAGCCAGAGGGCCAGCGAGAGCGCCAGTACGGATCGGTGCCGGAGACTAAAATCAGCGCGCAAGGGGGGATTGGGCGTCGGCGCGGACAAGGAGCGATCGCCCGGTCATCGCGGCGGGTTGGTGCAAGCCGAGCAAAGCGAGCAGGGTGGGGGCAATATCGGCCAGCCGCCCATCATGCAGGCCGACAATGCCCGGCACGCCAGCGAGCAGCACCGGCACTTGGTTGAGCGTGTGGGCAGTGTGCGGGCCGCCGGTTTCCGGGTCTTTCATTAATTCGCAATTACCGTGATCGGCGGTGACCATGAGTGCGCCGCCCTGGTCGGCGATCGCCTCGGCGATGGCGCCGAGACCGGTATCGACCGCTTCGACCGCCTTGATCGCGGCGGCGAGATTGCCGGTATGACCGACCATGTCGGGGTTGGCGTAATTCAGCACGATCAGGTCAAATTGGCCTGAGCGGATTGCGGTGACCACTTTGTCGGTGAGTTCCGGGGCGGACATTTCTGGCTGTAAATCATAGGTCGCGACTTTGGGGGACGCGACCATGATGCGCTCTTCGCCGGGGTATTTTTGCTCAGCGCCGCCATTGAGGAAATAGGTGACATGCGGGTATTTTTCGGTCTCGGCGGCACGCAGCTGGGTCATGCCGGCAGCGGCGACGACTTCGCCGAGCAATTGGTTCATCGGTTGCGGCGCGAACAGGGCTGGCATCCAGTGATCGAGCGCGGTTGAATAGGAGACCATGCCTAAGCTCGCGGCAAATTTGATGATTTTCGTGCGCGCGAAGCCGTCAAAATCGGGATCGAGGAGGGCGGTGAGGATTTCGCGTGCGCGGTCTGCCCGGAAATTGGCGCACATCAGGCCATCGCCGTCTTGCATGCCTGGATAGGCGGCGATGGCGAAGGGGGGGACGAATTCATCGGTCTTGTCGGCGGCGTAGCTCGCTTGGATGGCGGCGGCGGCAGTTTCGGCTGGGGTGCCTTTGGCGGCGGTGACCAGATCATAGGCGCGCTGCACCCGCTCCCAGCGATGATCGCGGTCCATGGAGAAATAGCGGCCACAGATCGTGCCAATCTCGGCGGTTGCGGGCAAGGCGGTGTGCAGGTCATCGAGGCAGGCGGCGCCGGATTGCGGGGGTGTGTCACGCCCATCCATCAGGGCGTGGACCCAGATTTTGACCCCGGCGGCGGCGATCAGGGTGGCCAGAGCGGCGATATGGCGCTGATGGGCATGCACGCCGCCGGGGGAGACGAGGCCGATCAGATGACAAGCGCCGCCGCTTTGGCGCAGCGCGGTGATGAAGCGAGCGAGTTCGGGATTGGCGGCCAGCGATCCATCCGCGATGGCGCTGTCGATCCGGGGTAATTCCTGCATCACCACCCGCCCCGCGCCAATATTAGTGTGGCCAACCTCGGAATTGCCCATTTGACCCTCGGGCAAGCCGACATCGAGGCCGCATGTGCGCAGATGGGCGTGCGGCGCGCTCGCCCAAAGCCGGTCGAAATGCGGGGTGCGCGCGAGGGCTACCGCGTTATCGGCCTGATCGGCCCGACTGCCGAATCCGTCGAGAATGGTTAACATGACTGGACGCATGATGGTTGCTCCTTACCGGGTAATCGCCGACGATTCTATTGGATTTTGTGGCTTTCCGGGCCGTTTGCCGCCAAGTCTCGGGCGCGGTCGCGCCAATAGCGCGCGGCGGCGGGATCACGCGGCACGAACAGGCCTTGCTGATACATGATCGCCAGATTCCGGGCGGCGACGGCGTTACCTTGGACAACCGAGCGCGCCAGCCAGAAAAAGGCTTGCTGCGGGTCGGCTGTGACGCCATGGCCGGTCATTATCAGGTAGCCAAGCGAATTTTCCGCTTGCGGGTTGCCGCGCTCAGCCCCGATTCGCAGCCAATAGAGGGCGCGTTTGAGGTTTTGGGGTTGGTCTTTGCCGCGCTCATAGAGCGTGCCGAGATTGAACGCGGCGGCGGCATTGCCCTGGGCGATGGCGCGCCGATACCAAATTTCAGCGGCTTTGATGTTTTGCGCTCTGCCATACCCGTATTGGCAGGTGACGCCATACCAGAATTGGGCGTCCGGGTTGCCGAGTTCGGCGCGCAGGCCCAGCACCAACCCATCAACCGGATTGCCAAACGCGGCGTTGCGCGCTTGCGCCTTGGGTGTGCGCAAGGTGATGAAGGCGAGTGATGCGGCCAACGCCGCGATGCCGACGAGCGCGTATCCAATCGGGGCATATCCAAACGGGGCGTATCCGATTGGTCGTTTCATGGCCGACCGGCCCGGTGATAGGGATGCCCGGCTAGGATCGATTGCGCCCGATAAAGCTGTTCCGCGAGGATCACGCGGGCGAGCAGATGCGGCAGCGTTAATTTGCTGAGCGAGAGCACCAGATTGGCGCGGTCCAGAACATTTTGCGCCAAACCCTCGGCGCCGCCAATGATGAAGGCGCACTCCCGTCCGGCCTCGCGCCATTGCGCCATTTGGGCGGCGAGACCGAGCGTATCGGGGGCGGTGCCGCCACTATCGAGGGCGATGACATGCTGGTTGGGTTTGATACGCGCGAGGATGGCGGTGGCTTCGCGGCTTTTGATTTCGGTGGCACTGCCGACACCATCGGCCAAAGCGATCAGCTCCAGCCGTGGATTGATCCGGGCGGCATAGCGGTTGAACAGGTCAGATTCCGGGCCTGTGCGGTCGCGACCGATGGCAAGCAGGCTCAATCGCATCGCCAAGCGCCCGGATCAGGCCGGTTCGTCGAGGTCGGCACCCCACATTTTTTCGAGCGCATAGAGCGCGCGGGCCTCGGCCTTAAACAGATGAACCACGATGTCACCGGCATCGATGAGCACCCAATCTGATCCGCTGGCCCCTTCGGTCTGCACGCGTTTGACGCCGATTTCTGCGAGTTTCTCGATCAGATGGGTGGCCATCGCGGCGATCTGGCGATCGGCGAGGCCGGTGGCGATGACCATGCGATCCGCGAAGCTGGCGCGGCCAGCCAGATCGAGCACCACGATGTCTTCGGCCTTGTCATCTTCGAGGCTCGCCGCGATCACCGCTTGCATTTGCGCAAGCCGATCCGGGGCGACCTTGCGGCTCGCGGTTTTTTTTGCGGTGCTCGGCGTCTTCGGGCCAGCGATCACGGCTTTTTTGCGCGGCGTGCCGGGTGCCTTGGGGGCTGCGTCCGCTGGCTTGGGGGGTTTGCGGGGTGCCCGCGTGCGCTTGGCTGCGGGTGTTGGCGGCGACGGGCGGGAGGGGGTTCGAGCGATGATCAGAACTCCTTGGGTGGGGCGGTTGGTGTGAATGTTTGGCCGCGCAAGCGTATCTGGGTTGCTGATAAAGGATTTTCGCGAATCGGCAATAAGCTCCAGCGCGGCGCGGCACTGCATGCGAGGAGCGTTCGCGCATTGGCGCGCAGACGGGCATGGCGGAGGCGCTGGGCGGCTTGGCTGGCGAGGGCGATTCGCGTGGAGCCGGGGCGTGGCAGCACGGCGATGGGCATCAGGCGGGTGATGTGCTCCCAGCGTTTCCAGCTTGGGAATTGGCGCAAATTATCAGCCCCCATCAGCCAGACGAACTGCGCGCGCGGAAAACGCTGGCGCAAGGCTTGCAGCGTATCGGCGGTGAAGCGGGTGCCGAGCCGATATTCGATGTCGGTGGCGCGCAGTTGGGAATGGGTACACAGGCGTTCCGCTGAGGCGAGGCGTTGGGCGAACGGGGCCATGTCAGCGCTGGATTTCAGTGGATTGCCGGGGGAAACCAACAGCCAGACTTGGTCGAGCCGCAACAGACGCAAGGCGGCGCGGGCGATATAAGCGTGGCCGGCGTGTGCGGGATTGAAGCTGCCGCCCAACAGGCCGATGCGCATGCGCCTTTTATCGCCGAATCGGGTCAGGGGCGCACCTGGCCGGTGCCGGTGATTTGATAGCGATAGGTGACCAGCTGATCGAGGCCAACCGGCCCGCGCGCATGCAGCCGCCCGGTGGCGATGCCGATTTCAGCGCCAAAGCCGAATTCGCCGCCGTCGCAAAACTGGGTCGAGGCGTTCCAGAGCCCGACGGCGGCATCGATCCCGGCGAGAAACAGTTCGGCGGCGGCGCGGTCTTGGGTGACGATGGCCTCGGTATGCGATGAGCCGTGGGCGGCGATGTGGGCGAGGGCGTCGTTCACGCCATCGACCAATTTGATCGAGAGAATCGCATCCAGCCATTCGGTGTGAAAATCGGCCTCGGTGGCGGCGGGTAGCTCGGGCATGATGGCGCGTGCGCGGGCATCAGCGCGAAATGCACAGCCGAGGGAAGCAAGATCCGCGACGAGCCATGGCAGCAGGGCAGGGGCGATGGCGGCATCGAGCAGTAAGGTTTCGGTGGCACCACAAACGCCAGGACGCCGCATTTTGGCATTGGCCAAAATGGTGCGCGCCATCGCGGGGTCAGCCTCGGCGTGGATGTAAGTGTGGTTCAGCCCTTCGGCGTGGGCGAGCACCGGCACGCGGGCTTCGCGTTGCACGCGCTCGACCAGGCTTTTGCCGCCACGGGGAATGATCAGATCAATCAGGCCGCTGGCGCCGAGCATGGCAGCGACGAAGGCGCGGTCAGCGTTCGGGGCGATTTGCACCGAAGCATGCGGCAGACCCGCCGCGGCAAGCCCGGCTTGCATGGCGTCATGGATCGCGGCGGCGGAGTGCAGACTTTCCGAGCCACCCCGGAGCAGCACGGCATTGCCCGATTTCAGGCAGAGGGCGGCGGCATCCGCGCCGACATTGGGGCGGCTTTCATAAATCATGCCGATCACGCCGATAGGTTGGGGCACGCGGCGGATCACGAGGCCATTGGGGCGGGTCCATTCAGCCAAGATTTTGCTGAGCGGATCCGGCAGATCGGCGACTGCTGCGACGCCATCGGCCATGGCGGCGATGCGTGCTGTTGTCAGGCGCAGC
>JAKBBY010000092.1 GCA_021808315.1 Pseudomonadota bacterium
CCGGGGCGAGCCTGTCAGGGGCGCGGGTGGTGCGGTTTGCGCATAATGATGTGGTGGCGCTGGCGGATGTGTTGGCGCGGGAGCGCAAGCCAGCGCGGCATGCGATGATTGCCACCGACACGGTGTTTTCGATGGATGGCGATTGTGCGCCGATGGCGGCGCTGGCCGCGCTGGCGGCGCAATATGATGCGTGGCTGCTGGCGGATGACGCGCATGGGTTGGGGGTGGTAGCGCAATCGGACGTGAAGGTGGCGCTGCAAATGGGCACGTTGTCGAAATCGGTGGGGGCGTATGGTGGGTATTTGTGTGCCTCCGCGCTGGTGTGTGCGCTGTTGCGCAATCGGGCGCGCAGTTTTGTGTATACCACCGGGTTGCCGCCGGGGGTGATTGGCGCGGCGCTCGCAGGGGTGGAGCGGATTGCGACGGATGCGGCCTATTGTGCGCGCCCATTGCAGCATGCGCGCGCCTTTACCGAGGCGTTGGGGCTGCCCGACCCTGAGAGCGCGATTGTGCCATTAATTTTGGGCACGGCGGATCGGGCGCTGGCGGCGCAGGCGGCGCTGGAGCAGGCGGGGTTTTTGGTGGCGGCGATCCGCCCGCCGACGGTGCCGGAGGGGACGGCGCGGCTGCGTTTCACCTTCACCGCGCAGCATGAGATGGCGGATATTTTGCGGTTGGCTGATCGGGTAAAGCGGGAGATTTTGGCTTCATGAGCGCGTATTTCGTGACCTCGACCGGGACCGACATGGGCAAGACCTATGTGACGGCGGCGATTTTGCGGCAGATGCGGGCGCGCGGGCGGGTGGCGCATGCGATCAAGCCGCTGGCGAGCGGCTATCAAGCGGCGGCAGCGGCGATGAGCGATGCCGGTGTGCTGCTGGAGGCGATGGGGCGGGCGCTGACGGATGAGGCGGTGGCGGCGATTTGCCCGTGGCGTTTTGCCGCGCCGATTTCACCGGATATGGCGGCGGCGCGCGAAGGGCGCAGCATTGATCTGGCTGCGGTGATTGGTTTTTGTCAGGCAGCGATGGCGGCGGCGCCGGGTGATTTATTCATCGAGGGGGTGGGCGGGGCGATGGTGCCGCTCAACCCGATGCAGACGGTGCGCGACTGGATCAAGGCGCTGGGCGTGCCGGTGGTGGTGGTGGTGGGCAATTATCTGGGCACGATCAGCCACACTTTATGCACGCTGGAGGCGCTGGCCATCGCTGATATTGCGGTGGCGGCTGTGGTGGTGAACGAGCAGGGCGCCGGGCCGGTGCCGGTGGCGGAGACCATCGCGGCGCTGCGCCAGCATCAGCGGGGCGCGCCTTGCCCGATTGTCGCGGTGGATGCGCCGGGGTGGCTTGATTGGCTTGGCGGCGCGTGAGGCGGGTTACGATACGGTGAAGCCGCGCCCGGTGATGGCGTCACGCAGGGCGTCGGCGGTGATCGGCGAGTCGATGGTGACGTGGTGGGTTTGCAGATCGGCGGTGATTTTGGCGTTCGGATCGAGCGCGTGGACGGCACCGGTGATGGCGCTGACGCAGCCATTGCATTCCATGTCGGGGATGGTGAATTCGGTCATGATCGGCTCCTGAATTTTCGCCCTTGATATCGGGCCTTGCCCTGGGGGAGGGTCAAGTCTCGGGCATGGGGGCGGGCTGGGTGCGGCTTTTGGTGCCCCAGGCGCGCTGGCCGGTGAGCGCGTAAATCCAGCCCCAGCTCGCGCCGAGATGGCGAAATAGTTGAAAGCTGAAAGGTTCGAGCACGGCGGCGAGCAAGGCGTGGCCGAGGCGCACTTTGGTATGGCCGCCGACCCAGCGTTGATAGAGCCGGACGGACCAAGCATGAAACGCCAGATCGATCAGGATTTTGCCGAAAATGAAGCCACCGACCGGCAGCAGCAGCGCGAGTTTGCCGGTGGCGGCATACCAAAGCAGGAGCGCGAAGGCGCAGAGGCCGTAGATCGGCTGGAATGTGTCGATGGCTTTGACCGGCAGCATGGCGGTACCGAGCCAGCCATAGCGCCCGGCCCCCACCATGTCGCGATACCAGAATTGGGTTTGCAAAAATCCACCGAACCAGCGGCGGCGCTGGCGCAGGAACGCAAGCGGCGTGGCTGGCGCCGATGTGCGCGCACGGGCAGCCCCCAGCACGGCGCTGCGCCAGGGCAGATTATGCTGATAGCCATAGCGGCGCAGCCGGTGGATCAGCTCGTAATCCTCGACGAGGCAGTCCGGATCGAACCCGCCGACGCGCATCACCGCGTCATGGCGAAAGCCGGCGAAGGCCCCGGAGATCAGCAGCAAGCTGTTCAGCTGCATCCAGGCGAAGCGGCCCAGAAAATTGCGGACATATTCATAGGTTTGAAAATACTCGAAAATCCGCGCGCGCAGCCCGGCACCGCAATGGGGGGCGAGCACGCCGGTGGCGGCGATCAAATTGGGGTCACGCGCAAAGGCCGCGCGCATGGCGGCGAGGGCGTCTGGATCAAGCAGGGTATCGGCATCGACGGTGAGGAATAGCGTTGTATTGATGACGGCGAGGGCGGCGTTGAGGGCTTGCGCCTTGCCGCCATGGGGCAGGCGCAGCCAGCGCAGGCGCGGCTCGATCGGGCTTGGCGCGCTGATCGCGCCGAGGGCGGGCGCTTGGAGCGAAAATTGGTTTTGCAAAATGGCTTCGGTGGCATCGATCGAGCCGTCATCGGCGATGATGATGGCCTCCGGCGGATCGCTCTGGCGGGTCAGGCCCGCGATGGTGGCGGCCAGCACGGCGGCTTCGTTATAAGCAGCGACGATGATGGTCAGGCTGGGTTTTGCGCCGGCGGGCGGGTCGCTGGCCGTGGGGCTGGCGTGACGGAGCGAAAACGTTTGCCAGAAGGTGAAGGCGAGCAGGAGTGTGTCATAGGTGATATAGATGATGCCAACGGACCAGCCGGCCAGACCGGTGGCGATGAACGCGTTGGCGAACAGGCCGATCCAGAGGGCGAACACCGCGCCATGGATCAGCACGCTGCGCAGCGGTGTGGGCGGCGGCGTCAGACGCGGTGAGGCGGCGCGGCGGGCATTGTCCAGAAGGCTCACGCGGCATCTCCGATGAAGGGCGGTTTGGGCGGGCAGCGCGGTATGTGTGGTGTTTTGGGCAAATACAAGCCCACTTGATCGGCACGCGGATCACCCGCACGATGATGCTGAGCCGAGTGGACGGTGGGCTGAAAATGTCAGGAGCCAAAAAGCATGGAGCGCGGGATGAACGCTGTTGACCGATATACCCGGATTGCTGTTTTGCTGCATTGGGCGATTGCGGCGATGATTTTGGTGAATGTCGGGCTTGGGTTGGGGGCGAATTATGCGCCAAATGCCTGGGTGCGGCCCATGATCGATTTGCATAAATCGATCGGGATTACCGTGCTGGGGCTGGTGCTCGCGCGGTTGATTTGGCGGCTGACCCATCGGCCCCCGCCGTTTCCGGCCTCCTATCGGCCTTGGGAACGGCATGTGGCGCATGGCGCGCATTTGGCGCTGTACGCATTGATTTTGGCGCTGCCGATCACGGGCTGGATCCATGATTCCGCCTGGTCGGCGGCGGCGAGCCATCCGCTGCGACTGTTTTGGGTGATCCCGTGGTTTCGCCTCGGCTTTGTTATGCATTTAGCCCCGGCGACCAAGCATCATTGGCATTTATTGTTTGCCGCGATCCATACCTATTGCGGCTACGCGCTCTATGCGCTGCTGACGCTGCATATTGCCGGGGCGCTGAAGCATCAATTCATTGACAAAGTTCCTGAACTGCAACGGATGTGGCGATGAGCGCGGGGGTGACGATCCATGAGGCGGCGGCGCAAAGCGGTGCGAGCGCCAAGATGATTCGCAATTACGAGGCGATTGGGCTGATCGAGCCGCCGATCCGCGCCGATAATAATTATCGCTATTACACGCCCCGAATGATCCATGAACTCAGCTTCATCCGCCGGGCGCGCGAGCTTGGGTTTTCGGTGCAGGATATTCGCAGCTTGTTAGCGCTGTGGCGCGACCGCAGCCGACCCTCCGCCGATGTCAAGGCGATTGCACTGGCGCATATCGCCGCCCTCGACGCCAAGGCCGAGGCGTTGCGGGCGATGAGTGCCACGCTGCGCCATCTGGCCGGGGCCTGCCATGGCGATGACCGGCCAGATTGCCCGATTCTGGACGATTTGGCCGGGGTGGGTCAGGGGCCGACGCGCGCGCCCTGACGCGGTTTGTCAGCCGGTAAAATGGCGCGCGGCGCGTCAACTGGTATAATCGCGCGCTACGCGCAGCGCGATGACCACGGCGAGCAGCGCCGTCCAGGCGGCGAGCACGGGGAGCAGCAGGCCGACCAACGCGGTGGCCGCCGCGCCGCCGACATACAGCCCCATCGCGCCGATTTGCCGCGCGGTGATCGGTGGGATGGCGCGGGTCGGGCCATCGCCGCGGGCGACGCGATGGGTGACCGCGCGGGTGAGGCCCATCATGATCATCGTGAGGGTGGTGGTGAACACCACGGTGGGAATGCCGGGCAAATCGATGGTGCGCGCGGCGACGCTTTGCAGGCCCATCGCCATCGCGCCGATCAGGATCAGGCCATAAAGCGGCGCGTGAAATAGCGGGTGCGGGGCGAGCGCCCAGCCGAGCGCCACCAGCAGCAGGAGCAACAATTCCAACACCAGCAGCCGACGCAGCCGGGCAGCGCCGCTGGCTTTGGTGCCCAAATCGGCGAGGAATGTGCCGAGCGTGGCCCCTGCGCTGAAACCGGCCAAGGCGGCGAGCGAGCGCGAGGCGGCGATCAGATGGCCGTGGCCGAGCGCGATGCCGAGCAAGGCGGTGTTGCCGGTCATCGCGGAGGTGAACACATCATGGAAACGGTGAAAGGCGAAGGCATCGGCACTGCCCGCCGCAAAAGCGAGAGCGCCGACGATTCGGTCCGCTTCGGTCAGATGGCGTGCGCCAGCCCGATCCACCACGCTTTTAACCTTCACGCCCTAGACCTTCACGCAATCGAGCAAATAATGCCCGGCTTGATCCTTGCGCACGCCGTGAATATCGGTCTCGAAGCCGGGGAATTGGCGGTCCCATTCGGCGGCGAAGCGCAAATAATCGATAATCCGGGGATCAGACACGCGCTCGCCGGGCACGATCAGCGCGATGCCGGGCGGATAGGGCACCACCATGCGCGCCAGCACCCGCCCGTGCAGATCATCAAGCCCGACCTGTTCGACATGACCGCCGACCAAGGCGGCATGGGCCTGTTGCGGGGTCATCGCCGCTTCGGGCAGTTGGGCGAACATCGCGTTTTGCACATCAAGCGCCCGACCGGCGCGGTAGGCGTGATGCTGGGCGGCGCACAGGTCGCGCAGGCCCATGCGTTCATACTGGCCGGGATGATCGCGCAGTAAATCGGGCAACACATCCGCGAGCTTGGAATTGGCCGCGTAATGGGCGCGAAAGGCCAGCAATTCGGTGACCAGATTGCTCCATTTGCCGCGCGTGACCCCCAGCGTGAACAGGATCAGGAAATGGTAGGTGCCGATTTTTTCAACCACGATGCCGCGTGACCACAGAAACCGCGCGACAATCGGCGCGGGAATCCCGCCAGCATCGCTCAGATCATCAAGGCCGGGACATAAAATGGTCACCTTCATCGGATCGAGCAGCGAAAATCCGGGCGAAATATCATCAAACCCATGCCAATCGCTGCCCGGCGCAAGGGTCCAGCCCGCTTGGTCCAGCCCGGCTTGATCGGGTTCCCACAGGCGGAACCACCAATCGCCCGCCTCGGCGAAGCGCCGCCCGATGCCGGTGATCGCGGCGCGGAACGAGGCCGCTTCGTTCAGTGTTTCATCGACCAAGGTGCGGCCCGCAGCGCCGCGCATCATTCGGGCCGCGACATCGCACGAGGCGATAATGCCATACCAAGGCGAGGTGCTGGAATGCATCATGAAGGCTTCGTTGAAGCGATCCGGATCGAGTTTTTGGGTCTGGCCTTCTTTCAAATGCACCATCGAGGCTTGCGAGAAGGCGGCGAGCACTTTGTGGGTCGATTGGGTCGAAAAGACCAGCGGATCGACCGGGCCGCCGCCATCGCTCATCGCGTAAAACCCGTCATAGAACGGGTGAAACCGCGCCTGGGCGAGCCAAGCTTCATCGAAATGGATTGCATCGCAGACCGGCGCGAGGGCTTGTTTCACCGCATCCGCATTGACGCACAGCCCGTCATAGGTGGAGTTGGTGATGGTGGCGAGGCGCAGCCGCCCGCCGGCGCGCGCCTGCAAGGCCTCGGCATCGAATTGATGGCGCGGGATCGGGCCGATAATGCCGTAGCGGTTGCGGCTCGGCATCAGATAAATCGGTTTTGCGCCGGTGAGGATGAGCGCATGGATAATCGATTTATGGCAATTACGATCAACCAGCACGGTGTCATCGGGGCCGACCAGACCGCTCCAGACGATTTTATTGGCGCTGGACGTACCGTTGGTGACGAAAAACGTGGAATCCGCGCCGAAAATTTGCGCGGCCTCGCGCTCCGCCTCGCGCACCGGCCCGGCATGATCGAGCAAGGAGCCGAGTTCCGGCACCGAAACCGACAAATCCGCCCGCAGCGCCGTTTCACCGAAAAACCGATGAAACGCTTGGCCAACTGGCGAGCGCATGAACGCCACGCCGCCGCCATGGCCGGGTGTGTGCCAGGAATATTTCGCGGCATCGGTATAGCGCACCAGGGCGCGGAAGAACGGCGGCAGCATCGCCTCTAAATATCGATGGATGGCGCTCGACACATAGCCCGCCATGAATTCCGGGCTATCATCATGGACATAGAGATACCCATCGATCTGCTGCATCAGCGCGATCGGCGGGTCCGCCGGCATACGCCGCTCGCCATAGAGAAAAATCGGCATTTCCGGCGCGCGGGCGGAGGCGAGACTGACAATATCGGTCAGGGTTTCGAGCCATGCGGCCTGATCGGCGCCGCCATCGATCGAGATTAGCACGCAGGACAGGCCGGTGTAGAAAATGCGCCCGGCGCGCGCATCCTCCTGCGCGATGCCGCTCAGCACCCGATGGCCGCGCTCGGTGAGGGCGGCGACCAGCGCGGTGACCACGCGCCCGGCGGCGTTGTCCGCGCCAAACCCATCATCGATCACCGCAATCGGATAGTCGATTTTTTCTCTCATCGCCTGTTGTTTTCTGTCATAATCGGGGGCTCGACGCGACCGCGCGGGGTCAATGCGTCCAATTGCCCCGCCTGGTGACGCGGAAATTATCGGCATAGGCGCGGGGCCGCAGGCGCTGCTCGGCGGGGATTTCCAAATCGAACGCAATGCCATGGCGCTGGGCGTAGGCGATGGCTTCATCGCGACTATCGAACATCAGGCGCACTTCGGTGGCCAGCATGTCGGCACTGCCGGTCCAGCCCATCAGCGGATCGGTGGTTTTGGCCATGCTCGGCTCAAATTCGAGCACCCAGCGATGGGTTTTGGCCTTGCCGGACTGCATGGCCGTGCGCGGGGGTAGAAAAATTCGGGCGCGGTTCATCTTTGCTCCGCCTATCGGTGACGATCAACTCAACAAACGACCAACTTAACCGCAGAATCGGGGCGCCCGGACTCGAACCGGGGGCCTCTTGTACCCAAAACAAGCGCGCTACCAGGCTGCGCCACGCCCCGCTCCAACGTTTTCTCTCCTATTCGCCTTGGGCCGCGAACGCAACCGGTCAGGGCAATCGGGGCAGAGCAATCGGGGCACCCCCATTGCACGCCGCGCGCCAACGCAATAAACCATAGCGCATCGCCAAGCTGCCACGCGGGTATGATGTAATGGTAGCCTGTCAGCTTCCCAAGCTGAATGCGCGGGTTCGATTCCCGCTACCCGCTCCACTTTCTTGTCCGCGAATGTTCGCAGGTATCTGGACAAGCTTTGGAATTAAGAGGTATTTTGAGGTTATCAGGCCGCTAGCGTTTATCCAAGTTCGCATCCATCCACTAGTCCTTGGGGGTACGAATTGGGGTATTAGGCAAAACGGTCAAGCCGATACCCCCACACGAGGGGGTATTTTAGGTAGACCTTGGAAAGGCTTGTTTGGATATGGCCCTGACAGACGTCGCAATCCGGAATGCCAAGCCCGGTGAGAAAGCGGTCAAGTTGACAGACGGCGGCGGCATGTTCCTGCTTGTTACGCCAGCCGGGGGTAAACTCTGGCGGCTCAAATATCGCGTTGATGGGCGCGAGAAGCTGCTGGCGATGGGTGTCTATCCCGAGATTAGCCTAGGCGAAGCCCGTAGACGTCGCGAAGAGGCGCGGGAACTGATCGCGCTTGGCAAAGACCCATCACGCGAGAAACAGCGCGACAAGGTGCGCGCTCGCATACAGGCAGCGGACACCTTCGCGGCAATCAGTGACGAGTATTGCGAGAAGCGCAGGCGCGACGGCACCAAGGGCTGGGCACCCGCAACGGCGACTCGCAGCGAATATCTGCTTTCGCTGGTTTGCGGGTCCATCGGCAGATTGCCTATCGGCGAGATTGAACCGGCGGACGTGCTGACCGCTGTTCGCCGGATCGAAGGCAGAGGGAAGCTGGAGAGCGCACGGCGCAGCCTGCAACTTGCTGGTGCAGTTTTTCGTTATGCCGTTGCGACGGCGCGGCTCGCATCTGACCCGACCCGTGATTTGCGGGGCGCCCTCACAGCGCCAACTGTTACTCACTACGCTGCGATCACCAATGCAAGGCAGGTAGGCCAATTGCTCCGCGCTATCGATGACTATGACGGCAGCGGCATCACGAAACTCGCATTGCGGATTGCACCTCACGTCTTTGTGCGTCCCGGCGAACTACGCAAAACCGAATGGAGCGAGTTTGATTTTGACGGCGCGCTTTGGATCATCCCAGCGACCAGAATGAAAATGCGCAAGGATCACCCGGTCCCGCTTTCGCGACAAACTATTTCCCTATTGCGTGAAGTTCAAGCAATCACTGGACCAACCGGCTATGTGTTTCCCTCGATCCGTACGCGCGCTCGCCCGATGAGCGAGAATACCATCAATGCCGGGCTAAGGCGGCTGGGCTATACCGGCGATGAAATGACGGCGCACGGCTTTCGCGCGATGGCTTCCACCTTGTTGAACGAAAGCGGCAAATGGCATCCGGACGCGATCGAGCGCGCGCTGGCCCACGGCGATGCCAACAAAGTCCGGGCGGCATATCACCGGGGCGCACACTGGCAAGAGCGCGTAGAAATGGCGCAATGGTGGTCGGACTACCTCGACCAGCTACGGATAGGGGTAGACGGTACAGCAAGAATTTCGCCCGGCGGTTGCGAGATGCCGACTGAAACCTCTGCTCAACCAGGTGTCGAAGGGCGCGGGTGGGGTCGTTGACGGGAGCGGTCGAGAGGCATGGGCAGGATATTGCGGGCGAGTTGGCCAAAAGAAGGATTGCCAAGGTTGGGGTCGAGGGTTCGAATCCCTTCGCCCGCTCCAGGTTTTCTCAAGGAAATCA
>JAKBBY010000093.1 GCA_021808315.1 Pseudomonadota bacterium
TGGGCGATGCCCGCCATCAGCGTGGCTCCCAGTAGTAATCCTGTCAGCATGGTTTTCATTCGCCGTTCTCCTGTTCGATCAAGCGTTGATAAAGCCTCAAGGTTTGCGCGCAAATCTCTGTTTCCGCGAAATTTGCAAGCACCCGCGCGCGCCCGGCACTGCCCATCCGCGCGCGCAAATCGGCATCGTCAATCAACCGCGCCAAGGCGCCTGCGAGCGCGGCTTCATCCTGTGCCGGGACCAGCAATCCGGTTTCCCCATCGATCACCGCCTCGCGGCAGCCGGTCACGTTGGTGGCGACGCAGGGCAGGCCGCTGGCCATGGCTTCGAGCAAAAATTTCGGCATACCCTCACGATAGGAGGGTAGGCAGGCAATATCGCATGACGCGAGCAAGGCCGCCATATCGCTCACTGGGCCGAGCCAACGCACCGGCGCCGCGCCGCGCAATTCCGCCTCGCTCAACGCGGCTGGGTTGCCGGGATCCGGCGCGCCGGCGAGCAGGAAATTAGCGATAATCCCTTGTTTATAAAGCAATTTGGCCGCCGCGATGAATTCGCGCACCCCTTTATCGCGCAGCATACGCGCACCGAGCACCACCTGCACCACCTGGTTGGACCGGGGTTGAGGCGCAAACTGGGTGATATCAACGCCGGCGCCGCGGATCAGCACCGTCTGCGCGGGCGCGATGGCACCGGCGGCGATCATCGCGGTGCGATCCTCGTCATTCTCGAACACGGCAACCGCCCCGCGCGCACCAATGGACGCGCGCAAGGCGATGCCCACAAAAGGCCGCAGCAGCCGTGCTTTCAGCGTTGGCGAAGAAAATACGAAACCTTGGCCAACCGGCGCATTCAACACGCGGCGCAGCTTGGCGAGCCGAGCCGCGAGACTGCCCAGCAGAATTGGCTTGAGAGCAACATGATGCACAATATCGGGCTTGAGGGCGCGATAATGCCGCACGATGCTGCGCAGCAGGCGGAATTCCGCGAACGGGTTGAGCCGGGCGCGCACAAAATCAACGCCGATCACCGTGAACCCCTCATCGCGCAAGGACGACGATGCCGCGCTGGCGGTGCGGGTGAGGACACTCACCCGCCATCCGGCGGCCTGGGCGGCGCGGGCGCGGGCGCGAAAATGCGAGGCAAAAAACCAATCCTCGCCGATTAAAAACACGATATGGCGCCCGGCGGGTTTAGGGTTGGCTGTCACGCACCGACCCGGTCTGCCAGCGCCACGCATCGCGGCACATATCTTCAATGCCAAACCGCGCCCGCCAGCCGAGAATTTCGGCGGCCAAACCGGGATCGGCATAGCATTCCGCCACATCACCGGCGCGGCGCGGGGCGATCCGATAGGGCACTTTAACGCCGGTGGTTCGCTCGAAGGCGGCGATCATATCGAATACGGAATACCCTATGCCGGTGCCCAAATTGACGATCAACGCACCATCCTGGCGGAGCACATGGGCGATGGCGGCCACATGCGCTTCGGCCAGATCCATGATGTGAATGAAATCGCGCACCCCCGAGCCATCATGCGTGGGGTAATCATTGCCGAAAACCGCCAACTCGGCGCGCTGGCCGGCGGCGACTTGGCACAGGAACGGCATCAGATTGGCCGGCACGCCGCGCGGGTCCTCACCGATCAGGCCGGAGGGATGCGCGCCGACCGGATTGAAATAGCGCAGCACGGCGGCGGAGCGCAGCGTGCGGGTGCGCACCAGATCGGTGATCATCCCTTCCATGACAAGCTTGGTGCGGCCATAGACGTTGGTGACCCGCAACGGCGCGGCCTCGGTGATCGGGCATTGATCGGGCGCGCCATAGACGGTGGCCGAGGAGGAAAATACAAGCCGCTCAAGACCCACCCGGCGCATCGCGGCGAGCAGCCGCACCGTGCCGACAATATTGGTATCGTAATAAAGCAGCGGGTCGGTCTCGCTCTCGCCGACGGCCTTTTTGGCGGCGAAATGGATCACCGCGTCGATCTCAAAGGCGGCGAGGCCCGCGCTCAGCGCCGCCTCATCGCGAATATCGACCTCGATCACCGGCAGGGTTACGCCGGTCAGCCGACGCAAACGCTCCGGCACGTCGCGGGCGGCGTTGGAAAAATCATCGAGCAGCACGACATCATAGCCGCGTTCGAGCAAGGCGACAGCCGTATGCGAGCCGATGAACCCTGCCCCGCCGGTTAATAAAATTCGCGCCATATCCACACCTATTTCATGATCAATGACGCGCTGCTATCCGGCGTTAGCCCACTTTGGTCAACGCCCATTTCACTTGCTGCGCGCCATCGACCATGCCGGTGAGCACTAATTGCTCGGCCCGGCGCGGTTCCACGCCACCGAAATACACGCTTTCCTCAATGCTCAGCGCCGCGCCATCGGCGCGAAACCGCCAGCCTTGACCGCTGGGCAAACGCAGCAATGCGCTGCCGCTATCTTGCTGCAAACTGACCGTGACGGCGGGGTGCAAATGAAACCGTAGCGTATAGGGCTGGCCTTCATCGGCTTCGATGGCGTCTTCGCCACGCACATCCTCGCCGCTTTCCGCGAGATAGAGGCGGCGGCGATGCAGGGCGCCGAACAGGCCACGCCAGCCATCATGGCTAAGTTCCAGCCAATGGGCACCATTGGCCTCTTGGCGCTGCGCATCGACTTGGGTGGGGCGCCGACCCAAACCGTTGGCGGTGAGTTCGGAGGAGGACACATCCGCGATCACCAAGGTCGAATGGGCGGCGGTGGCGCGCAGCGCATCGTGCCATTCACCGGCGGATGCCGGTGCGGCCCCGCAATTGACCACCACGCGCTCGCGCCCGACCGAAAATTCGAATGAGAGCGTGCCGGCATGGGCCAGACGATCCGCACCCGATGGCGCAGGCACCCCGGCATCGACGATGATCACGCTTTTACCCGCGGCGAGACGGTGAAACCCGCTCACCGGCAAGGCGTTGGAGCTGCGCCCCGTACGCCCGGCCTGACTGAGCACCAGATCGATCAGATTGGGCCAATCCTCGCGCGAGCCGTTGAACAGCGCCAAGCCACCATCGCCATGGCGCAGGGCGCGCAGGGCCACGGCCATGCGTTCAATGGCACCGGGCAGCGCCGCAGGCGCTTCAGCGCGGCCCGCTTGCAGCAAAGCACGGATCTCGGTCAAATCCTGCAAGGCTTGTAAATGCGCCGCCGGGCTGCGTTCGACATGGCCGCCATCGGCCAAAACTTGACGTTCGATTTCCGGCGGCAAAAACCGCAAAGCGCGCGGCAAAAATACGGCGTGTTCTGGCATCGCGACCGAGGCGGCGATCAGGCCTTTGAGGGCGGTTAATCCCGACCCGTCCCGCGCTTCGGCGGGCAAGGCGGCGGATAGGGCGCGCGCATCCGCGACCAGCCGCGCCATCATCGATTGGCGAAACACATCATCGGCGGAGGCTGCAAAAAAATCGTAATGGCCAAGCCAAGAGGCCAGACGCGCGCCGGTGACCGCTGGTTTCATCGCCCGATCCGGCAGCGACCCGCATTCGATCCAATCGGTGATCAAGGCCCGCGCCCGCGCCCGTGCGGCATCGGTGCCGAGGGCGCGCAAATCGCGCAGCCAGGTGAAGCCGTGGACATGATCGAGCAGCAAAATACTGCCATGGGCATCGGCAAAGCTGCCGGGCACCAAGCGGCGTGCCGCGCCACGATAATCGATATCGCCTTTGAGCAGGCGCGCGCCATGGCCGGGATCGCCGGGCCAGGGATCGCGAATCGATAAGGAGGGAGCATCGGGGATGGCGGGCCCGCGCAGCCCCGCGAATCGCGCGACCCATTCACGGGGGCCGCTCATCGGGGGCGCTCTGCGCTGCATGACAGTCGCTCGGGCCGTCGCGTGCGATTGAGGTTCATCCGGTAGGCCATGGCGCATCTTAGAGGAGCGAATCGCTTCACCACAAGCGCCATAGCGCAGCCGGTTGCGCGGGCTGGCGGGGTGCCGTTCGGTCTTGCCGATATTTTGCGTAAAAAACTATTGCAATCGATTGCAAACCCGTCTACCGATACGGGCAGCTGAGCAATTGCTGAGAGGCGTTAGTCAAAACGCACCAGTTTCGACAGGGAGAGAACAATGATCCGCCATCGCGCATTATCACCGCACGCGCCTTCGCTTTTCGTAACGACGGCTTTGGTCGCTACGATGTTGAGCTTTGCCTGCGCGCACGCCCAAACCACCCAACCCGGCAATGAACTGGCCCCGGCCAGGGCTGCAAAATCGACCAAGCCAGCGGGAACCCAAGCGGCAACCAATGTCAATCCGCTCAATCTGAGTGCGATCGTGGTCACCGGCACCGCCCATCAAGTTACGGAAATGCAGTCGAGCGTATCGGTGAGCACGCTGGGGGCAACGCAGATTAGGCGCACGGGCGCCAATTCGGCAACGGCGGTGTTGCGCAATGTGCCGGGCATTCACACGGAATCCTCCGGCGGCGAGGGCAACGCCAATGTCACCGCGCGCGGTTTGCCGATTTCGGCCGGTGGCACGCGCTATGTGCAGTTTCAGGAAAATGGTCTGCCGGTCTTGCAATTTGGCGATCTGGACTTTGCCACGCCGGATAGTTTTGTTCGCATTGATGGCTTGCTCAGCCGCGTGCAGGTGGTTCGCGGCGGCTCCTCCTCGGTGTTTGCGACCAACGCGCCGGGCGGCATTATCAATTTCATTGATCGCACCGGTCGCGATCAAAATGGCAGCGTTTCGGTCACCAGCGGCCTTGGTTTTGATGAACGCCGCGTCGATTTCAATTATGGCGGGCCGATTGATGCCAATGATCGTGCGGAAATCGCTGGTTTCTATCATGTTGGCACCGGCAACCGCACGTCCGGCTTGCAAGTGTTCAACGGCGGCCAGATCCATGGCAATTTCACCCATGATTTTTCCGGCGGCTTCATTCGGTTCCGCTTCAAATATCTGAACGATCAAACCCCGACCTATCTGCCGGTGCCGGTGAGCACGGTGAATGGCCAGATTGTGCCGCTGCCGGGCATTGATCCGCGATTTGCCAGTTTTTACTCGTCCAATCTCGGCTCGGACGTGACGTTGACGCCCTCGAACGGGCGCGCGGCGACCAATTTCGCGACCGGATTGTCAACCAAGACCAAATCGATCGGGTTTGAGCTGCGCAAGAAATTCGATGACGGATTTCGCGTGGATGATAATTTCGATTTTGCCGCCAATTCGGGCAATTTCTTGGGGATTTATCCCAGCGGCAACTCGATTGCCTTGACCGGCGCGACCTATGCGGATGGCCCGAATGCCGGTTTGCCGTTCACCGGCGCCGCGTTCCCTGCCGTGGTGTTCGATACCAAATTGAACAATCTCAATTTGCTCGCGAATAACCTACAGGTTTCACGCAACATCGCGACCGGCGGTTTTGGCACATTGACGCCGAATGTCGGTTTCTATGCCTCCCAGCAGCGTGTTTTCGAAACCTGGAACTTCAATAGCTATATTTTCCAGGCAACCCAGAATAATCCAGCACTGATCAACAGCACCACCTCAATCGGCGGGATTGGCAGCGGATTTGGCGGCTGCTGCGAGCGGGTGATTAATAATACATATGTCACCACCGCACCTTATGCTGACCTGGGCTGGCAAATCGGTCATTTCAATTTCGATGGCGGCATCCGCTACGATATGCAATCGGCCTCGGGCTATTATAATTTCGGCACACTCGGGCCGAATGGCGCGTTCTATACGCCCGCGAACCAGCAGCCGGTGAATTACAAAGTTCACCATCTGTCTTATTCGTTCGGGGGCAATTATGAGTTTGATCGCCATTTGTCGGTCTTTGCGCGGATTAGCAATGGTGTGTCATTCAACGGTGACCGGTTGATTTCCGCGCCGAATAGTTCGCTCGACGGCACGGTGCCGATCCCGATCAACGTGGTGAAGCAATATGAAGGTGGCGTGAAATTCCGTCAGGATAATTTCAGCAGCTTTGTCACCTTGTTTGATGCTGACACCGCCGAGTCGAACTATGATTTGACCACCCAGGTATCCTCGACCAACACGTATCAAGCCTATGGTGCCGAAGTTGATTTGGGATATTCCTACCACAATCTGACGATCAGCGGCAGCGCGACCTATACCCATGCGCGGATCACCAAGACCAATATTGCTGACACGCTCGGGCGGATTCCGCAGCGCCAAGCTAATTGGATTTTCCAGATCTCGCCGACCTATTACTATCATCACCTGACGGTCGGCGCGAATATTGACGGCACCACATCCTCCTATGGCGATAACCAGAATACCATCGTCATGCCGGGTTATGTGCTATTTGGAGCGTTCTTGAACTACCAAATCACGCCGAAACTATCATTGCTGATCACGGGCGATAATCTTGCCAATGCCATCGCTTACACCGAGTTTGACAATATCAGCCCTGGTGTTGCCACGGCGGCGCGCGCTGCCAATGGCCGGACGGTTAAGGCCACGCTGCGCTACAAATTCGATTGATGCGTGCGACCCGCCCGAGCGATCGGGCGGGATTTTTCAGGCTGGATGCGCCGACGAGGCTCTGATCATCAGCGCCGTCGGCAATTCCACGGAATTTACGGCCTCGCCTTCGATCAGGCGAAACAGTAAATCGACCATGGTGCGCGCCCCCAAAGCGATATCCTGACGCACGGTTGATAAAGCGGGCGTGTAGGCGGCAGCCACCATGATATCATCAAACCCCACCACGGCGACATCATGCGGCACTTTCAGCCCGTGCTGATCAAGCGCGCGGATCGCGGCAATCGCCACAATATCCGAGGCCGCGAACACCGCATCAATCGCGCGGTCGCGATCAAGAAATCCCGAAATGGCGGCGAACGCCCCTTGCCGGTCGAACGGCACGGGCAGCAGCAAATCGGGCGCGACCGATAGGCCCGCCGCGCTCAAAGCCTGGCTGTAGCCCTGATAGCGGGCGGCGACTTCGGGCAATTGCCGATTGCCGAGGAAGGCAATGCGCCGATGGCCACAATCGAGCAAATGGCGCACCGCCGCAGCGGCCCCGCCGCGATTGTCCGAGCCCACCGTGATATAGCGATTATCGGGCTGGCGCGCGCCCCAGACCACCAAGGGTTGGTAATGCTCGGCGAGTTCATTGATCAAATCATGTTGCGTGCTTTGGCCGATCAGCAACACGCCATCGGTGCGGCCTTCGCGCAGCAAGTCGGTCAGCATGCGCGGCACGTCGGAGCGGATTTTGCGCAGCAACAAATCATAGCCGCGATTGCTCAACTGGTCCGCGAGATTGCCCAGCATTTCTAGAAAGAACGGATCGGCGATACCCTGCTCGGACTCGTGCGAGAGCGGGAACACCACGCTGATGGTTCCCGTGCGCGACAGGCGTAGATTGCGCGCCCGTTGATCGATACTGTAACTATGGGTGGCTGCAATTTCCTCGATCCGCTTGCGCGTGGCCGGATTGACCAGCTTGCTGCCGGCCAGCGCCCGCGACACGGTGGATTCCGAAACCCCCGCGAGCATTGCGATGTCGGCCATTTTGACTTGGCCCCCGACATCGCCAAATAGGCCGGGGCCAGCCATTCCTTGATGGGCAATCGGTTCGGGGGCGAGCGCGCGTTTTAGCTTTTTATCGGGCAATCCGTGATCCAATTCTGGTGAAAGCGAAGTTTTGCTTCGCGATGAACCATCAGCGGGTCATAACCGATCCGTTCGCGATTGGGCAAGCGGCGGTCAATAGGCCGCTATTGTCCGCGCGGCGGCGCGAGATGGGAGCGAATAATCGATGATCGCAGACTTGCAATCGATTGCAATCATGATAAAGCGTGGATGAACGCGGATAATCAAGTAAAGACCGGGCGATCAATTTGGTTTAGATCAGACAGGTTGGCGCCAAAACAACGGGAACGACGAGGGCATGATGCAGGAAGACGCCAAGCCGGTTTTGTCGATCTGGCGGATTATCCTGATGAATGTCGGTTTTTTTGGCATCCAATTCAGTTTTGGCCTCCAGCAAGGCAATATGGGGCCGATTTACAGCTATCTCGGCGCCAGCGAAGCCGCCCTGCCCTTGCTGCAATTGGCCGGGCCGGTGACGGGCTTGGTGCTGCAGCCGATTATTGGTGCGATGAGCGACCGGACGATTTCGCGGTTTGGTCGGCGCGTTCCCTATTTTTTGATCGGCGCGGTTTTGTGCACCATCGGGCTGTTCGCGATGCCCTATAGCCCGGCCCTTTGGGTGGCGGCGGTGCTGCTTTGGCTGCTGGATGCGGCGAATAATATCACCATGGAGCCGTATCGGGCTTATGTCAGTGATCGGTTGAACCCTGGCCAGCGCACGGCTGGGTTTTTAACCCAAGGGGCGTTCACCGGGCTGGCGCAGACCCTTGCCTATATCGCGCCCACCGCTTTGGTGTTGCTGGGCATGCATCGTAACGCTTTAAGCGCCAATGGCATTCCCGCGATTACCCGTGCGGCCTTTGTGATCGGCGCGGTGATTTCGATCACGTCAATTTTATGTTCGGTGCTCACCGTGCCGGAGCTCAAATCCAGCGCCGCCGACATTGCCGCGATGCGCGCGCAAAAGCCGGGCCTGCGCGCAACATTGGTTGAGATCATCAGCGCGGTGCGCGACATGCCGGGGCCGATGCGGCAAATGGCTGTGATGAGCCTGTTTCAATGGTACGCGATGATGGCCTATTGGAGCTATGTGATTTATTCGATTGCACAATCGGTTTATCACACGACCGCGCCAAATTCGGCGGGGTTTCGGGCGGCGGTGCTGACCAATGGGCAGATTGGCGCTTGGTATAATTTGATTGCGTTTGTTGCAGCGTTTTTGATGATGCCGCTCAGCCGCCGGTTCGGTGCGCGCATGCTGCACGCGGTCTGTTTGACGGCGGCGGCAATCTCGATGCTCACTATTCCATTGATCGGCGATAAATCGATGTTATTTGTCGCGGTGATGGGCATTGGTCTTGGTTGGGCCAGCATGATGGGCAATCCGTATATCATGCTCGCCAACTGCATTCCGCCAGCGCGAACCGGCGTTTATATGGGAATTTTCAATATGTTCATCGTGGTGCCGATGCTGATCTTTGGCGTGACCATGCCGTTGATTTTTCATCCGCTGCTAGGGGGCGACCCGCGCAACGTGTTGCTGTTAGCGGGCGCCTTGATGCTGCTCGCCACACTCGCCACGCTGCGGATCCGCACTGCCGCACCAACGATTTTGCCGCTCCAACAACCGGATCATCATGCTGTCTAACATCGCTCCAGCGCCTACCAGCGCCATCACGCCGCCGCCCACCGAATGGACCGGGGCGATCATCGCCCGCATCAAGCCCGATCTGGCCCGCACCGCACCGATCATCACTGCGATCGACGCGCAACCGATTTTGGCCGATCTTGATGTGTGGGACATGTGGCCGCTTGCCGCCGCCGATGGCACCGCGGCGGCAATTGCCACCATCGGGGGGACCGGCA
>JAKBBY010000094.1 GCA_021808315.1 Pseudomonadota bacterium
TATCCAGCACATCCGATGACGTCATGCCCAAATGCACATAGCGCGAGTCGGGGCCAATCCCCTCCGCCAGCCAGGTCAAAAACGCAATCACATCATGGCGCGTCTCGCGCTCAATCGCGGCAATCCGCTCAACATCCGCCTCCGTCATCGCCGCCACTTTGGCCCCACCCTGGGTGCGAATCACCCGCGCCGCCTCAGCCGGAATCGCGCCAAGTTCCGCCATCGCTTCAGCCGCATGGGCCTCAATGTCAAACCAAATGCGATACCGGTTCAAATCCTGCCAGATCGCCACCATCGCCGGACGCGCATAACGCGGCACCATGTTTTTGCTCCTCGATATTTCGCCCCTTTTATTCTCCCCCCCAAACTTGGCAAGCCGCCCCATCTCCAACCCTCTTGCCCACCCACGCAGCCTTGTGCCAAACTAACAAAATGACGGCGGAAAATAACGACATCGCAGCGTTGATCGGTCGCCTTAGCGCGATCCTGATGAGCGTGCGCCTCGCCATCGGCGCCGATCATAGCTGGCGCCGGCTGCCGCCCGCTCTGCTCGCCGCTATTTTCGTCCGAATTAAACACTACGCCGTCCGGTTTCGCGTCATGGCAACCCAGCCGCTTTCGCCCGCCGCCCCACGCTGCCCCGCGTCGCGCCCCGCCACCACCACCCCGCCCACAACGCCACCTGCCATGCGCCAACCGGCCCGGTCCCTGATCCCCAGCCGCCGAGGCTGGCTGCGCCATTTATTGCCCACCCATTATCTCGCACCCCCGCGCGCCGCGATGATCGCACTGCTCGCGTCACCCGAAATGGGCGCGCTGATCAACAGCAATCCGCGCATCGGTCGCGTGCTGCGCCCGCTTTGCCACATGCTCGCCATCCCACGCCCCGCCGAGCTCCGCTTGCCGAGCCGCTCCCCCACCCCCAAGCGGAGCCGCCGCAAACCCCCGCCCGCTCCACCATCCTTCGCGCCATCCCCCATCGCCCCATGGCCGCCGCCGCGCCCGCGCCTGCCCAATCATCTCTACCGCGACGATCCGGATTATGTTTCCAATTTCTGATTTTTACCGCCGTAAAATCGCGCCCTAATCGTTACGAAACAGCAATAAAAAAGTCCTGGCGGTTGACAAACGGCACCAGAGCAGCGAACCGGAGCGCAATGCACGCCATCATCGCCGACCTGCTGATCCTCGCCCAGGTGTTGATGATCGATCTGGTCCTCGCCGGGGATAATGCCGTCGTCATCGGCCTCGCGGTCGGCAGGCTCGCCCCGGCCCAGCGTCGGCACGCCATCCTGATCGGCATCGGTGCGGCCACCGTGTTGCGCATCGCCCTGGCTTTGATCGCGCTGCGCCTGATCGCCATCATCGGCCTCACCCTCGCTGGCGGCCTTTTGCTGTTGTATGTCGCCTGGAAATCGTGGCGCGAATTTTCCCACGCCCCGTCCCATCCGGCGGGGGCCGCGCCGCAACGGCTCGGCGCGGCGGTGTTGCGTATTTTGCTCGCGGATCTCTCGATGAGCCTCGATAATGTGCTCGCTGTCGCCGGTGCCGCGCGCAATCACCCTTGGCTGCTCGCTGGCGGGCTGATCATCTCCATCGCCATGATGGGCATCGCCGCCCAGCTCGTCGCCCGCCTGCTCGCCCGCTATCGCGGATTGGTCTGGGCGGGCTTGGCCATTGTGCTATACGTCGCGCTCAACATGATTTGGGATGGTTGGGTGCAAGTCGGTCCCGTGATTTTCAAATTTTTCGCCGGTCTCGCCGGATGAATGCCGCCCAGTTGGAGATTCGCACTGAGGGCGGCGGCACCATTCTATGTTTCACCGGCCCGCTCACCGCCCGCGCCATCGCCCCGCTCTGGTCGCGCGCGCTCGCCACCGCCAAAGCCCCAACCCCCCTCACGCTCGATCTCGCCCAGGCCGAGATGATCGATACCTCCGGTGCCGCCCTGCTGCTCGCCATTGAGCGCGCGCATGACCACACCATCACCTGGCACGGCCTGACCGACGCGCAAACCAAGCTGCTCACCCAACTGCGCGCAGCCCTGCCCCAAGGGGCGCCGATCATGCCCGCCCCCGCCACCATCGTGCGGCGGAGCCTCTGGCGCACCTTGCTGATCCGGGTCGGTTTTTTCGGCGAAACCATCCTCGCCACCCTCGCGCTGCCGCGCAAGCTGCGCTTTCTGCGCGGTGCCGAATTTTTCCGCCTCGCGGATCGCGCGGGCACCCAAGCCGTGCCGCTGGTCGCGATGATGGGCTTTCTGATCGGCATGATCCTCGCCTTTCAATCCGCCATCCCGATGCGTCAATTCGGTGCCGAAATCTATGTCGCCGCTTTGGTCGCCATCTCGCTCTTTCGCGAACTCGGCCCGCTGCTCGCCGCCGTTATCCTCGCCGGGCGCACCGGCTCCGCCTTCGCCGCCGAACTCGGCACCATGCGGGTCAATGAAGAGGTCGATGCGCTGGTCACCATGGGGGTCGATCCGGAAACCATGTTGGTCATCCCGCGCATGGCCGCCGCCATGCTGGTCATGCCAGCACTCACCCTTGGCATCGATATTGCCGGTCTGCTCGGCATGGGCTTCGTGATGATGATTCTCGGCTTCCCGCCCGATGCTGTCATTGGTCAGGTGCAAATGGCCACCAGCCCGCATGATTTGCTGTTGGGCCTGTTCAAATCGCTGGTGTTCGGCGCCGCCATCGGGCTCATCGGCTGCCGCGCCGGCCTTACCGCCGGCGGTGGCCCGCGTGCCGTGGGCGAAGCGGCAACCTCGGCGGTGGTCGGCGGCATCGTCGCGATCATCCTGCTCGATGGCCTGTTTGCAGTCATTTTCTACCGGTTGGGCCTATGAGCGCGCCCGCGATTAGCGTCGAGGGCGTTGGCCAGACCTTCGGCAAGCGGGTGATTTTCCAAAATGTCAGCTTTGACATCGCGGTGGGCGAAATCTTCGTCGTGCTCGGCGGCTCGGGCTGCGGGAAATCCACCCTGCTCAAACAAATGATCGGCCTGCTCAGCCCCACCGCCGGGCAAATCACCGTATTGGGTCACGATGTCGCCCGCGAAACCGATGCGGTGCGCCGCTCGATCGGCGTGATGTTTCAGTCCGGCGCCCTGTTCGGCTCGATGACCCTGATCGACAATATCATGCTGCCGCTCGCTTTGTTCACCGATTTGCCGCTCGCGGCCCGCCAAGACATCGCCCGGCTGAAACTCGCTCTGGTCGGCCTCGCTGACGCTGAAAACCTGCTGCCGAGCGAAATTTCCGGCGGCATGGCCAAACGCGCCGCCATCGCGCGAGCCTTGGCGCTCGACCCGCCCTTGCTCTTTCTCGATGAACCCTCCGCCGGGCTTGACCCGATCACCGGCGCCGGGCTGGATCGCCTGATCCTCGATCTGCGCGCCGCGCTCGATTGCACCTTCGTCGTCATCACCCATGAATTGCAGTCGATTTTCGCCATCGCGGATCGCTGCGTCATGCTTGATCGCGAGGCCCAAGGCATGATCGCGCTGGGCGTCCCCGCCGAATTGCGCCGCTCCAGCGATAATGCGACCGTGCAGGCGTTCTTTAATCGTCAACCGACCGTTCAACCAAGAGGTGCCTGATGGAACCGCGCAGAGCCGCTTTGCGAACCGGTCTGTTCGCGTTAGCGGCGGTGATCGCCCTGATCGGGCTGATTTTTCTCCTGTCCGGCAACGCGTTCCGCCCCGGCATCCCTTATGAAACCTATTTCACCGAATCGGTCCAAGGGCTCGATGTCGGCTCGCCGGTGAAATTTCGCGGCGTGACCATCGGCAAAGTCACCGATATCGGCCTGGTCGCCGCCGAATATCCGCCAGAGCAAAAAGTCGAAACCCTCTCGCCGGTCTATCAGCAAGTAATCGTCCGGTTCCGGGTGGACCCGCACAAACTGGGCGAGCACGCCAATATCCAGCAAGCCATCGCGCATGGGCTGCGGGTGCAGGTCGCCCCGCAAGGCATCACCGGCCTCGCTTATCTGGAATTGAGCTTCGTCAAACCGGCGGACCACCCAATCGCGAGCGTGCCCTGGACGCCGCGCAGCACCGTGATCCCCTCAGTCCCCAGCACACTCACCCAGGTGCAGGACGCGGTGCAGGGCTTCCTCGCCAATGCCCGCAAAATTAATTTCAATAAAACCATCAAGGCATTCAATCGGCTGATCCAGTCGCTGGGGAGCGAAATGACCACCGGCACCGCCCATGAAGCCTTGGTGCGGGTCAATCACCTGCTCGGCACCCTGCAAACCCAAGTGGACCAGGCCGATCTGCCGGCCACCACCCGCGCCGTGCGCGATGCGGCCAATGGCCCCAACACCCGCGCCTTGCTCGCCTCGCTCGCGCAAAGCTCGGCGGCCCTCGCCAAAGCCAGCGCAGCAATGCCCAAATTACTCGCCGAAACCAACGCAACCGTGCAGAACGCCAACGCCACCACGGCCAATCTTGATCGCCAAATGCAGCCGATTTTACAAAATCTGAGCATCGCCTCGCGCAATTTGGCCGAATTGTCCGAACAGTTGAAACAAAACCCCGCGACCATCCTGCGGGGCGCGCCGCCGCCGCGCATGACCCCACGCTAGGAGCGACCATGCCGCATCCATCCCGCCGATTTCTGCTACTCGCCACGCCCTTGCTGCTCACCGGCTGCGGCACCGTGCTGGATCGTGAAAAATATCAACCGCGCAGTGATTGGCCACTGGCCCCACCCAAGCCGCGCCGCACAGCAATTGGCCCGCGCGCGGGCGTGGTGCTGGTGCGTTCGGTGTTGGCCGGGCCGGGCCTTGCGGATCGCGGGTTGCTCACCTTGGAGCCCGATGGCAGTCTGCATCGGGGCTATTATAATCGCTGGGCGGTGCCGCCCGCCCAAGCCGTCACCGCTGACCTGATCGCTTGGCTGCAAGCCTCTGGTCGTTTCGCCGCCGTGATCGGCGAAGGCTCCTCGCTCAGCCCTGATATTTTGGTCGAGGCGACGTTGGAAACCTTGCTCGCCGACCCCTCATCCCATCAGGCACGCGCAGCGATGACGCTGGTGGTGGCCAAGCCGCACGGTCTGGGCGAAATTCCGCTGATCCAAAAGCGCCTGCGCGCCGTCGCACCGCTGAGCGGCGGCACCGCGCCCGATTTAGTGCGGGCCCAACGCGAGGCTCTGGCCCAGCTACTCCGCGAGGCGGTCGCTTTGATTACAAGCGTTGCGCCCGGCAAAGCTTGATGAAACCGGAAACCGCCGGCCCCTGCGGTCGTCCCGCGACCGAGGCCAGATGAACCGGGCGCTCCAAGATCGGCTTGCTCAGCGTGCATTTGGCCAAGGCATCGGGCAGATTGATCCGCTCGGAGAGGATAGCGACGCCAAGCCCCGCGCCAACCAGCTCGACCACATGCGCCGCCGCCCCGCCGCAGCGGAACTCGCGAAATTCCTGGCCAGTTTCTTCGATCAGCCGAATCCCGAACCCGCCACATCGGTCACCAATCAAAATCGTCTCGGCGGCCAACTGGCCGGCCTCCAGACTATGTTCCTTGCTGAGCACATGGGCGGTGGATAACACCACGGCGGCGCGATCCTGGTACAGCGGCCACCGGTTGAGCCGTTCCGGCATCGCGCAATCCCCCGGCAGCAGCGCGCAATCCAAATCATCCGCCAGCATCAACTCGGTAATCCGCCCGGCATCGGTTTCCTCGAAACTCACCGTCAGCTTGGGCAGGGCCGCCGCCACATCGCGGATCAGCGGCGCGATCACGCTGGCGCTGATCCCTGGCCCCAGCCCGATTTTCAGGCTGCAACTCGGTTGCGAACGCCGGGCCGCCGCCAAATTAATCGCGTTATCGGCGGCATCCAGCATCGCTTGCAAATGCGGCAGCATCGAGCGGCCCAGTTCGGTCAGGCGCGTCAAAGACCGCTCGCGAAACAGCAAAACACCACCCAGCTCTTCTTCCAGCCGCTGCACCGCCCGCGTGAGCGCCGGTTGGCTGACATGATGCAATTCCGCCGCACGGGTAAAATTCAGCGTCCGGCTGAGTGTGACGAAGTAACGAACCTGAGTCAGTTCCATCAGTTACCCGAGCGATCCGGTTTTCAGAGCGCGCACCACCTCGATGACCTCGGAGGGCTCAGCCCGTTTCGTGAAATCGGGATCAGCAAATCGCCAACGCACGATACCCTCCCCATCGAGAACGAACGTTGCCGGAACCGGCAAGAACCAAGCGGCATTACCATGGCGCTCAGCAAGGTCAATACCGGCGAGGTTCAACCGGTTTCGATATAAAGGCGGCAGTCGAAAAATCACCCCCGCCGCCAGACCAACACCGTAATCGACGTCGGACAACACGATGAAGTCGGCATTGTGCGCGATCTTGGCGTCCAGCGCCAGCCCATGCGTATCGGGCGTCAGGGCCACCAAGGTGCCACCCGCCGCGATCAGCGCGGGCAGGGAGTCCGAGAGGGAGTCGAGCATCATCCGGCAATAGGGGCACCAATCGCCGCGAAAAAATTGAATAATCACCGGCGCGCGGGCGAGCAGGCTGGTCAGATCGACCAGCCCGCCGCTGGCGTCGGGCAGCATAAAATCGGGAAACCGATCTCCAACCGCGATAATGTTCGGCAGGAAACCATTGTCACGCAAGGTCGTGATCACCTGATCATAGGCGGCCTTGTAGGCGTCATTCTGCAGCGCGGCTTCAATGCGCTGGCTGAGTTGGTCCCGAAGGCTCATCCTGATCCTGCTCTTTCGCTCCTGGCGATCATTCCCGGTTTCACCCAGTGCGGCAAGGCTTACTGGGTCTTTTTGCTGATCGTCGGAGCCATCTTGTCAGTCGCCATGACCGATTTTTTCACCGGCCCATGACTCATGGTATTATGGCTCATGGTATTATGACTCATCGTATTATGGCTCATCGCTTTGTGGCTCATGGCACTATGCCCCGTCTTGCCGTGGCTCATCGCACTCTTCTTTTTCATCGCACGATGGGCCATGACGTGATGACCCATCGCACTTTTCTTCTTGGTGCTATGGCTCATGGTATTGTGACTCATCGTGTTGGTGGTTTGCGCTGAGGCGACACCCACGAGAGCGAGTGACAGGACGGCAGCGACGGTGGCAAAGCGCAACATGGAATATTCCTTCTTTGGATTGTGACGATACTGTGATTATTGGCCCTTAGGAGCCGGGAACAGCATAGCCGAAGGATTGGCCGTCCAGAAGGCCTGCATTTCCATCAAAGCCTTCGACATTTCCATGTTGGCCATCGCCATATGGTGCATCGCCATCATTTCATTTTTCGGGCCGATGGCGAATTGCGTGCCGTAGGATTGATTGATCTCGGCGACCAGCTTTTCGGCGTTGGACAGCTTGGCCTTCATCGCGGTCATTTGCTGGGGCGTCATGGTGGTGTGGGGTGCCGCGTGGGCGAGCATCGGTGCCAGGCTTCCCAGGATGATCGTGCAAGCGAGAAGAGTGCGTTTCATTTTACTGCTCCTTGTGGATCCGCCAGCGCGGATCGGTTTTCTGAGCCGGATGGTCCGGCGCCGGTCGCTCCGGCCTCTCTGATATGCGCGCCAACAGCCGGGACAATCCAATACCGTTTGGTTATGGTTTCGATACCTCGACGCCGCACGAAGGATCTGACAGGAGTGCGTCACCCTAACAGTGGCGCGACCTCAAGGAGTGAGCGATGAACCCGCAAAACCCACCCCGCGTAATCCATCCTTGGCCATTGCGCGTGATGCATTGGCTAAATGCCTTCGCCATTATCGTGCTGATCGGCAGTGGCTGGGAAATTTATGACGCAGCCCCGTTTCTGCCCTTCAGCTTCCCGCAATGGATGACCATCGGCCAATGGCTCGGCGGCGCCATCGCGTGGCATCTCGCCGCCATCTGGTTGCTGGTGATCAATGGGCTTAGCTATCTGACTTGGGGGCTGTTGTCCGGCCATTTTCGCCGGAAATTTCTGCCGCTCACCCCGCGCATGGTGATCCAAGACATGACCCAGGCCCTGCGTCTGCATCTGCCGCACGAAACCGGGGTCTATAATGCGGTGCAGCGCCTGCTCTATTTCGGGGTGATTTTTCTCGGCATTCTGGTGGTGCTGTCCGGTCTCGCGGTGTGGAAACCGGTGCAGCTTTGGTTTCTCTCCGACCTGTTTGGCGGGTTTTTCATCTCAAGAGTGGTGCATTTCGTGGCCATGACCGGCATCGCCTTGTTCCTCGCCGTGCATCTCATCCTCGTGGCGCTGGTGCCCAAAGTGTTGCCGCCGATGATCACGGGGGGCCGCTTGCCGGAAAACACAACCCCTACAACCACCATGGCGGAGTGACGCCGATGAAATCTCTCCCTCTCAATCGTCGGAAACTCATCACCCGCGCTTTGGGCTTCGGTGCCATTGGCCTGCTGCCCGGCTGCGATTTCGATCATCCGAACCATCCCGACCTAACCGACCGGGTGCTCTCAGCCATGTCGCGCTGGAACGACGAAGCGCAAGCGACCTTATTTGATCGTCACACGCTGGCGCCCACCTTCCCAGCCTCGGCCATTACGCGGCCGGCGCGCTTCAATGCGTTTTACGACATCTCCCAAGCACCGCAGGTCAATCCGGGCACCTGGCAACTCGCGCTGACCGGGCGGATCGCCAATAAAACCCCGCTGACCCTGGCCGATTTGCGCGCCATGAAGCAGGAGAGCCAGATCACGCGTTTCGTTTGCGTGGAAGGCTGGCGCGTGGTGGGCCAATGGAGCGGCGTGCCGCTCGCCCATGTGCTCAAAGCGATTAATGCGGATACGCAAGCGCGCTATATTTTGTTTCATTGCGCGGATGGCTACTTCACCAGTATCGACATGGCCTCGGCCATGCAGCCGCAAACGATTTTCGCGCTGGACTTCAATGGCGGCCCGCTCACCGCCCCGTTCGGTGCGCCGATGCGGCTCCGGATTCCGACAAAACTCGGCTACAAGAATCCGAAATCCATTGTGGCGATGGAAGTCACCAATCGCTTTCCCGGCGGGTATTGGGAGAATCAGGGCTATAATTGGTTTGGTGGATCATGAGCCGCCGTTGGGGCGTGCGGTTCGGGCTGGGTCTCGCCGCGCTGGTGAGCATCGGCACAGGCTATGCACAGGCGCAACCGACACCGGTGCCCGTCGTGGTGGAATTATTCACCTCGCAAGCCTGTTCGGATTGCCCACCGGCAGATCGGTTGCTACGCCGTGAGCAGGCATCGCAACCGGGTCTAATCGCGCTCGATTTACACGTGACCTATTGGAACAGCCCCGCCTGGCGGGATCGGTTCTCATCACCAGCGGCCACGGCGCGTCAGCAATTTTATGTTGATCACGGTTTGACGCATGAGCTTTATACGCCGGAAGCCGTGGTTGATGGTCGCGTCGGCATGGTCGGCTCCGATAAAGCCCGGCTGGACGCCGCCATCGCGGCTTCCCGCGC
>JAKBBY010000095.1 GCA_021808315.1 Pseudomonadota bacterium
CTTTGCGGCTGGTGCGCGCACTGCAGGCGAGTGATTCGCACCATGTTCTGATGCCGGAAGGCTGGCAGCCGGGCGATGCCGTCATTTTGCCGACGCCGCAATCAGCGGACGCGATGTTTGATCAGGGCGGCGAGGCGGATTGGTATTACCGAACGGGCCGAATCGGACGGGACAACCCCAACCCGCCCAGCAAAACAAAAAAGAATAGCGGCTCATGAGCTTACCACCAGCGATGCAGACCGTGAATTTTGATATCGAAAAAGCGGCTTTGACCTTGCGCCATTTGGCAAACCCCACGCGGCTGCGGATTGCATTGCATTTGCTGCATGGCGAGCAATCGGTTGCGCAATTGGAGGCGACACTGCAAATCCGCCAACCAAACTTGTCCCAGCAACTTGCCGAATTGCGCGATGCTGGCGTCGTCAGCGCACGCCGCGACTCGCGGGCGGTGATCTACCGGCTGGCGGACGACGCCCAGCATCGTTTAATCTCAGCCTTAGCCAGCGGTTTTGGCGATACGACAATGACGGTGGCACGCCCGCAGGCCGCTCCCTTACCGTTGCCTCATCGCAATCATTCCGCCCATTTCGCGATCATCCGGGCCTAGAGCGTGAGCGGTTATCATCAATCACGCTCTCATCCTTGTTCTCCGCCCAATTTCATTGGTTTAGATGGTATCTGTCGATGCAACCGAAACCAATATTGATCTCGAAGTCGACACACGAACCTTCAATAGAACCGTAACCTTCCAACGCCAGACCGACATCGTGGCTGGCATAACAATGATCAGGGGGACTTGCCTTGGAGCAGATCATTTTAGCCATCCTGTCGGGCGGCGCTGTCGGCTTTACCTTGGGTTTGATTGGTGGCGGCGGGTCGATCCTGGCGACCCCTTTAATGCTCTATGTTGTCGGCTTGCCACCGCATCGCGCGATTGGCACCAGCGCACTCGCCGTGTCCGCCAATGCGTTTATTAATTTCTTTGGCCATGCGCGTAAACGCAACGTATTTTGGCGCAGTGCGATCATTTTCTCGATCGTTGGTGTCCTTGGCGCATTTGTCGGCTCGAATATCGGCAAGGCGCTCGACGGCAAGAAATTGATTTTCTATTTCGCGATCCTGATGGTGGTTGTTGGTATCTTGATGTTGCGCCGTAAACCAGCGCCTCATGTCAGTGGCGCAACGCCGCAGGAAGAACTCACCAAGCGGATGGCAATACAAGTTGCGCTCGCGGCACTCGGGGCAGGAGCTTTGTCAGGATTTTTTGGCATTGGCGGTGGTTTCCTCATTGTGCCGAGCTTGCTGTTGAGCACCGGCATGCCGATGATTTATGCTATTGGCTCATCGCTGCTCTCCGTCGGCACGTTCGGCTTAACGACAGCAATCAATTATTCCTTGTCTGGAAAAGTGGCTTGGCTGGTGGCAGCTGAATTTATCGGTGGTGGGGTTTTGGGCGGCTTTCTCGGCATGCGCGCCGCAATCGCGTTAGCGCCGCGCCGATCCGCGCTGAACCGGGTTTTTGCTGGACTGATTTTTATTGTGGCGGCCTACATGATTTACCGCAGCGCCAACTCGGTTGGGATTCATTTCTGAGGCCGGTTCGGTTGCGGCCAGCGGCGCAAATCCTGACCGTAGAGCACGGGAAGCCGCAAAAGCGGCGTTCCGTGATGACGGATGATTATGGGCTTACCAATCGTGAGTGAGCGAAATAGCGGCGCATATTGCGCTTGCAACGCCTTTGTCGTGCCGTCAGTGCCGACAATCAGAATGTTATCGCCAATCAGCGAACGCGGCGGAACGGTGAAGGCAAATTCATGCGGATCGCTGTCAAAAACAGTCACTTTGACCGCCGGGCCAAGTGCGTAACCAATTTTCCCCGCGTTAAACCAACGCGTAGCGGCGATGGCGACATGCGGCTGATCCAGCAGGCCCCGGCGCATCAAAGTGGCCCGCACGCTCGTCCAATCAACAGCTTGGATATCGGGCGAATGACCCAGCGGAAACAGCTTGTTAAACCCTGGAGTCAGCCCGAGATTGAGTTCTGCCGCAATGAACAGCACAGCCCCGCCGAGCAACCCGGCGGAGCCAACGGCAACGCGCCGGATCATCTGCCGCTTGGCCGCAGTGAGGCCGACAATCCAAGCGCCCAGCAGCGGAAATAACATCAAATAACCCGGCGCTGCCCAATGATATAATATTTTGCGGGAGGACCAGAACGCGATCACCGAAAATAACGTCACCGGGATCACGGCCAGCGTTGCCAAAAACCGGGCGCGTCGATCCGCTCCGCCGCGCAACCCGCCAAGCATCAAAATGACCATCGGCACAAAAATCCATGGCAGCACGAACAAAGCTTCACCCGCCCAAACAATGAAGGGCCGTAGCGGATAAAACCCAAAGCCGACGGCGCGCCCCCCTTGATAATCGAACGAGGCAAAATGATGCGTCGCATTCCAAATCAGCACCGGGCTGAATAAAATCAAGGCAATCAGGCAAGCCACCCAAGGCCGCCATGTGGCGAGCAGGCGGCGCGCTGCCGGATCAAGCACCATGAACAACAAGGCACCCAGCAAATTCAACGCCGCATTATACTTCGAATCCATCGCCAGCCCGATGCAGACACCGGCAACCAGCCAGTATTTCGGATCGGGCTGTGCGCCGATGTCGGGCCGCGCCAATCCCAGCGCTTTAGCCATCGCGAGCACAGACGCGAGCAGAAAGAAATCAAGCGGCCCATCCGGCAACACCCAGGTGCCAAAGGCCAGCGAAAATACCGGCGAAATTGTCAAGGCCACCAGCGCCCATAGCGACGCTTGAGCGCCGTATAGCCGATCAGTCAGGCGAACCATCAGCCACGACGTGCCCGCGAACGTCGCGATAAAGGGCAGCCGCACGATCAGTGGTGTTTGCATGCCGGTCACGCGCCGGATTGCGAGTTCCAGCCACCAGGAGACAAACGGATGATCGAAATAGGAGAGAGCGAACTGGTGCGACGCCGCGACCATATAACTCTCATCGATGCCGAGGCCCATGCCCATCGCGAGGATCAATCGGAATAAGGTGGCCAGCAGGATCAGCCAAATCGCGAGGCGGGCAGGGGCGGTTTTCGTCATCGGCACGGGATGGGCGAGGAAGCGCGCGGGGTCAAGTGTTCAACATTGACATAGGGTAATGTTCATTGATAGGCATATTTCCATCAAACCTCGGCGAGAGATAGGAACGATGATGCGATTGAAGAGTGGGCTGGCGATTTTGATCGCCCTGCTGGCTGCCAACCAAGCCGTGGCGTGGGCGAAGGTGCCCTCGCCGGAGATCAAATGGTCTTCTCTCGTTGGGCATCCGGTTTACGCCACGCCGCGCTATCGTGATGGCCGCGTTTACCTGACCACAACCCAAAGCCAGGGGCCGAATGTTTTCGCTCTGAACGCAGCCAATGGCACGATCATCTGGCGCTACGCGACGGCGGGGGCCGTTACCGTGTCGCCAACTGTGGGCAAAAGCCAGGTCTTTGTTGCATCGGATATTGGGGCCACCCATTTCATGCGCGCGCTGAATGCAAAAGATGGCGCTTTGGTATGGCAATATACCCGCACTCAACCGCCGCAATGCATGTGCAGCCATAACGCAACGGTGGGTGCCAATCTGGTATTCGCGCAAACCGACGGCCACGATCTTTATGCCTTTGCGCCGATGGGCAACATGCCCTCGCGGCGCTTGTGGCAGTTCAAAAGCGATGGTGCCCGATTGACGCAGCCCGTCACGGCACAGGGTCTGGTCGTGTTTGGCTCAGCCGATGATGATCTCTATGCGTTGGATGCGACCAAGGGTGCGCGGCGCTGGATCGCCAAAACCGGATATAGCTTCGTTGCCCCGCCGCTGGTGGTCAATAATCAGGTAATCGGTGGCAATCGCGGCGGCACCGTCCATGCCTATGCGCTTACGACCGGCAAATCGCTCTGGAGTTTTGCCACCAATGGTCCAATCGATTTTGCCCCCATCTCCCGCGATTCGCGTGTTTATGTGGTCTCCGAAGACCGGCATGTCTATGCGCTGAATGCAATCACCGGCAAGCTGATTTGGCAGCACCGGATGGCGGATGTCGCCATGTCGACGCCGATTTTGCAAGGGCACCGCTTGATTGTTGCAAACCGCGCTGGCGATGCCATCGCGTTGAACACGCAAACCGGCGCGCTGCTATGGCGCGTTCGGTTGCACGGCGTGCCGCTATCCGCGCCTTTGCTGCGGGGCAACGACGTTGTCTTTAAGGTCGATGATCACATGATTGTGGCGGTCTCGACCGTGACAGGTGCGGTGCGTTGGCGCTATCACGCCCAAGGGGTTCTGACCAAGCCCATCGACGCCGATGGCACCATCGTGGTCGCGAGCAGCGAAGGTCAAGTCGTTAGTTTACGATAAGGAGAGCGTGGTGCAAAAACGGAACAGCGTGGCAGAATTGTGGGCGGCATGGCTGATCGGGCTGATGCTGGCGTGGGCCAGCGTCGGCATCGCCGCAGCCGCACCGGCACCAATCTCGGCGAGCCATGGCTGGTTTCGCTATTTGATGGCGCAAATTCCAGCCGGCGGCTTCGTGACCCTGCATAATGACAGCGCAAAAACCATCACCCTGACCGGCGTGAGTGCGGCGTCTTGCGGCATGGCCATGCTGCATCGCTCGGTGGATAACAGCGGCACCGATCGGATGGTGATGGTGCATTCCATAGCAATCCCGCCGCACCGGCGCGTTCAGTTCAAGCCCGGCGACTACCATATCATGTGCATGCAGCCCACCATGCAGGTTGGCCAAACCGTGCCGGTAATTTTCCACTTCCGCGACGCGCCGGATCTCACCGTGCCGTTCAAAATCTATGGCGCCGATCAAAATCCGGCCAAGCCATGAGGTCTCATCTCGCTTTGATCGCGCTTGCACTATCGCTGATGGCCGCCGCCCCCGCCTCACAAATCCAGCTTGGTGCGACCATCATGGCTCATGGCACGGCATCGGGTGCATTACCCTGCATGGCGTGCCATGGCGGCCATTTGCAGGGCAATCCTGCCATCGGCGCGCCGCGTCTCGCGGGACTTGATCCGGCAGTCACGCTGGCCGCACTCAAGGCGATCGCGTCTGGAAAAATGGGCAAAAACTACGTGATGGCCAATATCGCCCGTGATCTGAGCCCCACCCAGCGCCAAGCCGTCGCGGCCTATTTGGCTTCCCTGAAATCCCGCTCGTGATCAATCGGCGCACACTATGGCGCGGCGGATTGGCGCTCAGCAGCACCGCCTTGCTGGCCGCCTGCCATCATGCCTGGACGCTGGATGCCCAGGATGTTTCGGTGCGCGGGCATTTTCCCGCTCTGCAATTTCAGATGACCGACGTTGCGACCGGCAAAATCGTGACTCAGGCAAATTTTCGCGGCTTCGTCACCTTGGTTTATTTCGGCTATACGAACTGCCCCGATGTCTGCCCGCTGACCTTGGCGGAAATGGTCAAAATCATCGGGTTACTGGGCAAAGATGGCCCCAAACTGCGGTTCTTATTCGTCACTGTCGACCCAGAGCGCGACACCGCTCCGATTCTTGCCAAATATCTGCATTTATTTGGTGCGACGGAATTGGTGGGGCTGCGCGGCAACGCGGCGCAGCTCAGCCAGTTCGCCAAATCGCTCCATGCCGATTATGCGGTGCATCCCGCCGCCAACCCTGCCGATTATACCGTGACCCATTCAGCCGCCGTTTATGTATTCAATCAACATGGCAAGGCAGAATTCATTTGTGCCGGATTATCGGCCCAACACCCTGATATCGCCGGTATTACCCGCGATCTGCGCCATCTCATCAAGACCGGCGCGATTTAATTGAACCGTGCCAAGGCGGTAAGCAGGCCGTCGCCCTGCTTGGATTGGGTCAGCTGCTGCAGCTTGTTGACCAGGAAAGCATAATCCGGATGCGGGTTCAGCCCCAATTCGGGAATGATGAAGCGCGCATTGCCGTGCGGGCCGAACACATACACTAAGGCTGAATGCGTGACTTGGTATTTTTCGGGATTGGCCGAGGGATGGACGGAGGCAACCACCCGATAGCGGCGCGTGAGTCGGTATAGCGCATTGGGTCCACCCCGCAGGCCGATCATATGCGGATCAAACAGCGCCAGATAGCGATGCAGGAGCGCTAGCCCATCGCGCTTCGGATCCACCGTGACGAACAAAAACACGGTCTTGGCGGCGACCGACGGATATTTTTTCTGCAATTTCAGAAAGATCTGATGAATCTTACCCAAGGTATCTGGGCAAACATCCGGGCAATTGGTGTAGCCGAAATAGAGCATCACCACCTTGCCGCGAAAATCGGCTGCGGTCACCCGTTTGCCGGTGCTGGCATCGGTCATGGTCAAGCGCAACGGTGGCGCAAGCCCGGTGATCGGCACAATGATTTGGGTGGCTGGCACTTCCGGGGATAATAGCGACGCTGGTGTCGCCGCCCTTGCATGGCTGATCACACCGAACACCGCGAGCATCCCGATCCAGAGAAAATTGCAGCGGATCAAGCGGGCCGGACGACAGGTGACGCCCTTCAAAAAATCGTATAGCATCTTGTTCTCATGATCCTTTTGCATTGGTAAAACAAGCTGGCGCAAAACAAGCCGGGATAAAACAAGCCGGACGCGGGATCGTGATTGGCGAAATACGCGGCGTTGCCCTGCGCCGTGACGGGGTGCCCTTGGGAGCAGCGAATGAACGAGACACGCGCAATGAGCAGCCCGCCGACATCACCGGGCCTTGAAGCCTCAGGGAGCCGCATTGAGGCAGACTCGATGGGCACCATCGCGGTTCCTGCCGATCATTATTGGGGCGCGCAAACCGCTCGTGCGCTGATCCATTTCGCCATTGGCCGCGAGCGGATGCCGGTGGCGTTGCACCATGCGTTCGGCATCGTCAAACGAGCGGCAGCCGAGGTGAACGCTGCGCGCGGGGCTCTCGCCCATGACAAGGCGATGGCGATCATCCGGGCCGCCGATGAAGTAGCGTCCGGCGCGCTGGATGCCGAATTTCCGCTCCCCGTCTGGCAAACCGGGTCGGGCACACAGACCAATATGAACGTCAATGAAGTCATCGCTAACCGCGCGATCCAGGTGCTCGGTGGCACGCTGGGGAGTAAAAGCCCGGTGCATCCGAATGATGACGTCAACATGGCCCAATCATCCAATGATATCGTGCCGACGGCGATGCATGTAGCAACGGCGCTCGCCTTCACCCGCGAGGTTCGGCCCGCTGCGGACGCTCTGGCGGCAACGATTGAAAATAAAGCAAATTTTTGGATGTCGGTGGTGAAAATTGGCCGCACCCATTTGCAGGATGCCGTGCCGCTGACCGTCGGCCAAGAATGGTCCGGCTGGGCCGCGCAATTGCGTGGCGCGATCACCCAACTCGATTATTGCATGCCCGGCCTGCTCGAATTGGCCGCTGGCGGCACGGCGGTCGGTACCGGGTTGAATGCACCGCGCGGCTTTTCCCGCGCCATCGCCGCACGGATCGCGGCGCTGACCGGGCTTGATTTCGTCACCGCGCCCAACAAATTCGCAGCCCTCGGGGGGCTTGATGCTATGGTGGCGGCCAGCGCGGCGCTGCGTCATGTCGCAATTGTTTTATATAAAATTGCCAATGACTTACGCTGGCTCGCGAGCGGCCCGCGCTGCGGCATCGGCGAATTGCGCCTGCCCGAGAACGAGCCTGGCTCCTCGATCATGCCGGGCAAGGTCAACCCCACGCAATGCGAGGCGATGATGATGATCGCCACCCAAATCATCGGGCTGGACACCGCCGTTGCGTTCGCCGGCGCGCAGGGCAATTTTGAGCTCAATGTGATGCGCCCGCTGGTGATCCACAATGTGCTAAGCGCGGCACAATTATTAGCAGACGGAATGGCCAGTTTTCGCGATTACACCGTCGCGGGCACCAAGCTCAACAAAGCGCGCATCAGCGAGGGGCTGGAACAATCGCTCATGCTGGTCACAGCGCTCACGCCGGCCATCGGCTACGATAAGGCGGCAGAACTCGCGCATATGGCGCATCAGCAAGGCCTATCGCTGCGCGAAGCCGCCATCCAGTCTGGCCTGCTCACCGACGCTCAATTTGACGCCGTGGTGAACCCGATCACGATGGTCGGCGAGGGGGTGGCCGGCGCGTGACCGCCCCGGCGCGGCATCAGCCAATTTTAGCCTTGAGAGCCGTATTGACCAAGGCTGGATTGCCCTTGCCCTGCATCGCTTTCATCACCTGACCCACGAAAAAGCCGAAAAGCTTTTCCTTACCGGCTTGATATTCCGCCAGTTTATCCGGATGTGCGGCAATCACCTGGTCAATCGCCGCGTCTATCGCGCCGGTATCGGTCACTTGGCGTAACCCGCGCGATTCCACAATCGCAGCCGGTTTTTCACCAGTATCAACCATGATTTCAAGAACTTCCTTGGCGATCTTGCCATTGATTGTCGCGTCGCTCATCAAATCGAGCAGAGCACCCAAATCGGCTTCACGAACCGGGCTGGTCTCAATCGTTTTGCCCGTGCGGTTCAGCCCAGCGAAGAAATCACCCAGCATCCAGTTCGCGACCTGCTTGGCGTCGCGCCCACGGGCGACATTCTCAAAAAAATCTGCAGTCGCTTGTTCTTGCACGAAAATAGCCGCTTCATAGGGGGTCAGCCCGTAATCGCGGATCAAGCGGGCGCGCTTGGCATCCGGCAACTCGGGTAACTGCGCCCGCAATGTCTCGATCCAGGCTTGATCAAGCACCAGCGGCAGCAAGTCAGGCTCGGGGAAATAGCGATAATCATGCGCATCTTCCTTGCTGCGCATCGAACGGGTTTCGCCGCGCGCGGGGTCAAACAAGCGGGTTTCTTGCTGCACGGTCGCGCCGGATTCCCACACATCGATTTGACGCAAGGCCTCAGCTTCAATGGCTTGCATCACGAAACGGATCGAATTGACGTTCTTGACCTCGCAGCGCGTGCGAAACGCCTCGCCGGTTTTGCGCACCGACACATTTACATCGGCGCGCATCGATCCTTCATCCATATTGCCATCGCACGTGCCAAGATAGCGCAGAATCATCCGCAATTTCCGCAAATAAGCCCCGGCTTCTTCGGGGCTGCGCATATCCGGCTCGCTGACAATTTCCATCAGCGCGACACCGGAGCGATTCAAATCGATCAGCGATTTCGCCGGATTCTGATCATGCATGCTCTTGCCCGCATCCTGCTCCAAATGCAGTCGGGTAATGCCGATGGTGCGGGTCTCGCCGGAATCGAGTTCGATATCGATGGCGCCTTTGCCAATAATCGGGTGCTCGAATTGGCTGATCTGATAGCCCTGGGGTAAATCCGCG
>JAKBBY010000096.1 GCA_021808315.1 Pseudomonadota bacterium
CGCACGCGGCGTGACAAAGGGTTTTTCAGGGCGCACCAAGCTAACATGACCTGAGGCGGCGATGGCGCTTGGGGCCACCGGCAGCGCGCCATCGAGGAACATCGGATCGGAAATCCGCCCGACATGCCAAAGCTGTGCCAGAATCAACCCACCTTCGCGATGCACCGCCTCGGTGATCAAGCGCCAGCCCACCACTTGCTCCTCAGACCACAAACCTGGAGTCGCGGCATAGCCGACCCCCATCGGTGTGACCGATGTGGCTTCGGACAAAATCATGCCCGATGAGGCACGCTGGGCATAATATTCAGCCATCAGCGCGTTCGGAATACGAACATCACCGGCCCGCGCGCGGGTCAGCGGCGCCATGACAATACGGTTGCGCAAGGTAAAAGCGCCGACGCGGAGCGGCAAAAACAAATTCGACATGAGGCTATTGATTTCCGTTAGGGTTAGCGGGCAGCCATTTCAACATAATCGCGTTGCGGTGCACCGGTGTAGAGTTGGCGCGGACGGCCAATGCGTTGCAGCGGGTCTTCGATCATTTCCATCCATTGACTGATCCAGCCGGTGGTGCGCGCCATCGCGAATAAGGGTGTGAACATTGTGGTGGGGAAGCCCATGGCTTTCAAGATGATCCCAGAATAGAAATCGACATTGGGATAGAGTTTGCGACTGACGAAATAATCGTCATTGAGCGCGATCTTTTCAAGCTCGATGGCCAAATCCAGCAGCGGATCTTTAACGCCCAGCTCCCCGAGCACCTCATAGCAGGTGCGCTGCATGATTTTCGCGCGCGGATCGAAGTTTTTGTAAACCCGATGGCCGAATCCCATCAGCTTGGTGTGGCTGTTTTTGTCTTTGACTTCGGCGATGAAGGCGGGGATTTTGCTCTTATCGCCAATTTCCTCCAGCATTTTCAACACCGCCTCGTTGGCCCCGCCATGGGCAGGCCCCCACAACGCCGCAATGCCCGAGGCGATGCAGGCGAACGGGTTGGCGCCGGTTGAGCCGGCGAGCCGGACCGTTGAGGTTGAGGCGTTTTGCTCATGATCGGCGTGCAGGATCATGATCAGATCCATCGCCCGCTCCAGGATCGGGTTTTTCCGATAGGATTCCGGCGGCACCGCGTTCATCATATAGAGAAAATTCTCCGCATAAGACAAATCATTACGCGGATACATGAAAGGCTGGCCAACCGAATATTTATAGGCCCAGGCGGTGATGGTCGGGATTTTGGCGATCAGGCGGTAGGCGCTGATTTCGCGCTCGCGCGGATCATTGATGTTCACACTTTCGGGATAAAACGCGGACATCGCCCCCACCACACCACACAGCACCGCCATCGGGTGCGCATCGCGGCGGAAACCTTCCCAGAAGCGGCGAATTTGCTCATGCAGCATGGTGTGGCGGGTGATGCCTGTGGAGAAGGTCTCGAACTCAGCGCTGGTCGGCAACTCGCCATACATCAGCAAATAGGCGACTTCGAGGAACGTCGATTTCTCAGCAAGCTGCTCGATCGGGTAGCCGCGATACAGCAAAACGCCCGCATCACCATCGATATAGGTGATTTTGCTCTCGCACGAGGCGGTTTCGCCATAGCCCGGATCGAAGGTGAAAATACCGAGGTCGGACTGAAGCTTACGAATATCAGCCACTTGCGGCCCCAGCGTGCCCGATAGCAGCTTGAGCTGCGCCGATCGGTTCGATCCCGGAAGCGTAAGGGTGGCGTGATCGGCGTTATTGACCTTGTCCATGGCTAATCCCCTGTTCGAGCATGGCACCGGGGTTGGCCCGGGCGTCCGATGCCAAGATAGGCCTGAACCCCCGATCTGCGCAACCTTCGCGGATGCAGCATAACTCTTATACCAGCCAGCGTAACCGCTGACTGGTATTAGCTTTCATTTTGGCACGCAGCCGCCACACCAACCCTGCGTGCATACCGGTCAGCGGACGCGCTGACCGGTATTATACCGGATCGATCACCCGTTGCAGGCGCGTGGTGCCGGGGCTGATCGCGTGCCAGGGGGTGAGGACCAGAAACTCCGCGACCCGCATGGTTGGGAACCCGTCATTGAGCTTGGTTTTCGCCTCGCTCTCCGGACCGCGCGCGGCCAAATGCCACGCCAATTCGCCGATGCCCGGATTATGCCCGACGATCAACACGCTGCGCGCCGTCTCGCGCAGGCCGCCCAGCATATCGAGCAACCGGGCCAGCGGCGCCATGTAGAGACCATCCATAATGTCGATATTCGCCCCATTATCCCAGGCCAGCACCGCCTCCAGCGTCTCGCGGGTGCGCCGGGCTGATGAGACCAGCACCACATCCGGCTCAACACCCAGAGATTGTAATTTGCGCCGCATATTCGCGCCCGCGATCATGCCGGACGGCGCGAGGGCGCGCTCGAAATCGGGCAAATCGGGTCGGGCGCGTTCGGCTTTGGCGTGGCGCATCAAGATGAGCTGGTGCATCGTGTTCGTGGTATCCGCGTGACAAAAAATACGTATGCCCGGTCTGGCCCTCGCGATCCAGCGGGTACACCCTATTTATCATCGGTCAAGGAGTGAGACATGCATGATCCGATCATTATTATAGGGGCCACCGGCGCCATTGGCAGCGCGTTGGCGCGGCGGCTGGCGGCTGCGGGGCAGGCTTTGCACCTGATTGCCCGTGACGAGGCGGGCTTGGCGCCGCTCGCGAGCAGCCTTGGCGCGAGCCATCAGGCCGCTGATGTGCGCGATGATGCCGCCCTGCAAACCTCCGTTACAGCGGCGGGTTCGCGCATCGCCGGCCTTGCTTATTGCGTTGGCTCGATTGTGATGAAGCCGCTGAAGCGCGCCAGCGTGGCGGATTTTGCCGAAGCCTATGCCCTGAATGTGATCGGCGCCGCCCGCGCCGTGGCCGCCGCCGAGGCGGGGTTGCGCGCCGCCGAGGGGAGCGTGGTGCTGTTTTCCTCAGTTGCCGCGCAATCGGGCTTTCCCAACCACACAGTGATTGGCGCCGCGAAAGCCGGCGTCGAAGGGCTGAGCGTGGCGTTGGCGGCGGAATTGGCGCCGGTGCGGGTGAATTGCATCGCGCCCAGCCTAACCCGCAGCAAAATTGCCGCCCCGATGACCGACAACCCGGCCATGGCCAAAGCGATTGCCGCCCAGCACCCGATTGCCCGGCTCGGCGAGCCGGATGATGCCGCCGCCCTTGCGGAATTTTTGCTCGCGGGGCAAGCCGGATGGATCACCGGTCAAGTGATTGGTGTCGATGGCGGGCGGGCGCGCCTGCGCAACAAAGGTTAGTCTGGAATCACGCTCACATCGAACGGGAGACAAGCTGATGATGGATCGCCGCCGATTTATCGCGTCGAGTGCAACAATGCTGCCGATGGCCGCCTTGACCGCCGCCCTGACCCGCCGGGCATTGGCCGCCGAGACGTCCAACGCGACGCTGCCGGTGCCCGCATCCAAACGCCTCGCTTTCGCCGTGTTTCGCAACGGCACGCGCATCGGCGAGCAGATTTTACAATTCGTTGAAACCGGCGAGCATCTGCGCATCGATAATCACGTCACCCTGCAAGTCAAACTGCTCGATGTGGTAATGTTCAACTATCACGCGGCCATCACCGAACATTGGGTGCAAGGGGCGTTTAAGGCCGCACAAAGCGTGATCAATGCCAATGGCACGCTGCACCGCGTGCAGGCCGCGCGGGAGGCCCATGGTGTTGCGATCAGCGGCAATTTGATCAAACCCTATATCGCGCCACCGGATGCGCTGCCGCTCACCTATTGGAACAAGGTCTTGCTCAAATGCCCGATGATCAACATGCAGACCGGACATACCGATCATCCGACCGTGACCGATCTGGGCTGGTTTGCGCTGCCCACCCTGCCCACCGGCACGGTGCGGGCGCAGGCCTATAAATTATCGGGCCCGCTGCATTTGACGATCTACTACGATCAGCAAAATCGCTGGCAAGGGCTGGCCTTTGATCATAGTGGCCATATCACTTACGAACCGATTTTGAGCTGAATATGAAGTGTTTACGCCTGGTGCTGGGCGATCAGCTCTCGCATGGGATCACCGCCCTTGATGGGCTCGATCCGGCGCATGATGTGGTGATGCTCGCCGAAATGATGGCCGAATGCACCTACGCCCCGCATCACCGGCAAAAAATCGCTTTAGTGCTGTCAGCGATGCGCCATTTTGCTGAGGAATTGCGCGCGCGCGGGATCACTGTTCGCTATGTTACGCTCGATGATCCGGATAATTGCGGAGATTTGACCGGCGAGATGCGCCGGGCCTGCGCCGCTTTGCGCCCTGAACGAATAATCGTGACTGCGCCAGGGGAAATGCGGGTTTTGACCTTGATGCAGGGGCTGGGCGCTGCCTGCGGCGTGCCCTGCGCGATTCGCGATGATACACGATTTTTGTGCGGCATTGATGAATTTGCGGCCTGGGCGCAAGGGCGCTCGCAATACCGGATGGAGTTTTTCTATCGGGAGATGCGGCGCAAACATCGGCTGCTGATGGATGGCGATACGCCGCTGGGCGGACGTTGGAATTTCGATGCGGAAAATCGGCGCGGTTTCGCGCCCGACCTCACCGTGCCGCCACCACGCCGGAGCACGCCTGATGCCGTTACCAAGACGGTGTTAGATTTGGTTGCCAAGCGATTTCCAAATCATGTGGGCGCACTTGGCTCATTTGCCTATCCGGTGACGGCGGCTGAGGCCGAACGGCATTTTGCTGATTTTTTGCATACGCGCTTGCCCGAATTTGGCGATTGGCAGGATATGATGTCAGCCGACGCACCCTTTATGTTTCATGCGCTGGTTTCAGCACCGCTCAATCTCGGCCTGCTTGATCCGTTAGAGATTTGCCGCCGGGCTGAGCAGGAATATCATGCCGGGCGCGCGCCCCTGAATGCGGTTGAAGGGTTCATCCGGCAGATTTTGGGCTGGCGCGAATTTATCCGTGGCATCTATTGGCTGCATATGCCGGGCTATGCGACGCTGAATGCGCTCAATGCCCACCGCAACTTGCCAGGATTTTACTGGACCGGCGACACTGCCATGCGCTGCATGAAAGCGGCTATCGGCCAAACGCTCGATTATGCCTATGCCCATCATATTCAACGGCTGATGATTACCGGCAATTTTGCGCTGCTCGCCGGCATTGACCCCGATCAGGTCGATGAATGGTATTTGGCGGTCTATGCGGATGCCTATGAGTGGGTGGAAATGCCGAACACGCGCGGTATGGCGCTGCATGCCGATGGCGGCATTGTCGGCTCAAAACCTTATGCCGCGTCCGGCGCCTATATCAATCGGATGAGTAATTATTGTCGAGGCTGCGCCTATGATGTGAAGCAGGCAACCGGACCAAACGCCTGCCCGTTCAACGCGCTCTATTGGGATTTCATCGCCCGCCATGGTGAGCGTTTTGCCGAAAATCCACGGATGGCGATGCCGGTGCGAAGCTGGCACAAAATGACGACCGACAAGCAACGCGCCTTGCGCGCGCGGGCGGCGGACTTGCTCTCCCACATCGATCAAGGAACAAAAATATGAATGCAACAACGCCATCGGATGGCATCGCCTGGATTACCGGTGCCTCCAGCGGCATTGGCCTTGCGGTCGCGCAGGCGCATCTTGCAGCGGGTTGGCGGGTTGGCGTCACCGCCCGGCGCGAGCCGGAATTGCAGGCGTTAGCGACCCAACATCCAGGACGGGTGATTGTGGCCGCCGCCGATGTGACCGATGCCGACGCGGTGCGGGCTGCCATTGCCAAAATCACGGCGGAGGGGAAGATCGCCCGCGCCATTCTAAACGCCGGCACCTATGAGCGCGACACCGCCGAAACGTTCGAAGCGGCACGGTTGCAGCGGCAAGTCGCGTTGAATTTGGTGGGCACCGCGCACTGCCTGGAGGCGGTGATGCCGGGCATGATTGAGCGGCGGCGCGGCCAAATCGGGCTGGTCGCATCACTGGCGGGGCTAGCTGGCCTGCCAGGATCGATCTCCTACTCAACGACCAAGGCCGGAATGATTGCGATGGCGGAATCGCTGAAATTCGATTTGGATCGGCATGGCGTTGCCATGTCCGCGATTTGCCCGGGATTTGTGAAAACTCCGCTCACCGCCAAGAACAGCTTTCCGATGCCGTTTTTGATGGAGGTTGAGGCTGCCGCGCAAGCGATCATGAAAGGGTTGGCGCGCGATCAATTTCTGATCGCCTTTCCCGAAGGCTTGGCGCGCCCGCTGCGGATTTTGCGCAGCCTACCTTATGCGGCGTTTTTCCCGCTGGTCGCGCGCGGCACCAAGGGCGGGTGAGTAACGCGGGTGAGTGCGGCGACGAATCGCTGACAATAGACCTGCGCAGACTCGGCTGTGACGTGGCCGAGCAATGCTGCGTGGCGTTCAATGCGTTCATCAACCGGCATCACCAAAGCGGCGTGGACCGCTTCGGCAACCGCATCAATATCAAACGGGTTGACCAGCAAGGCTTCCGGTAATCCCTCGGCAGCGCCTGCGAAAATCGACAGGATCAGCACACCGGGATCAAGCGGATTTTGCGCGGCGATATATTCCTTGGCAACGAGGTTCATCCCATCGCGCAGCGGCGTGACCAAACCAATGCGCGCCGTGCGGTAAAAACCTGCGATCAAGGTGCGCCCGAGTGTGCGGGTCATGTAGCGCAGCGGCACCCAATCGAAATCCGAAAATGCCCCGTTAATCGAGCCGGTTTTATGATCCAGCTCCTCACGCAACGCCCGATAGCGCTCCACCTCCTCACGCGAGGGGGCGGCGATTTGCAGAAAGCTGAGTTTGCGGCGATGCTCGGCATAACGGCTGAGAAAACGCTCATAGGCCTCAAAGCGCGCGGGCAGGCCCTTGGTGTAGTCGAGCCGGTCCACGCCAATCATCAAGGCGCGGCCTGCTAAACTGTCAATCATGCGGCGGGTTTCAACGCGCTGCGACGCCCGAACCGCCATGGCGTTGAACGCCTGCGCATCAATGCCAACCGGGGCAACAATGATCTGCGCGCTGTGCCCCTGATGGGTGATGCGGTGATCAGGCGTCATTTGATAACCAAAGGCCGCGTGAACCGCATCCGCGAACAAGGTTCGATCACGGTTTGTTTGCAGACCAATCACGTCATAGGCCAGCAACGACGCCAATAATTCACGCGCGGGTGGCAAAATATCGAGCACGGCAGGGGCAGGAAACGGAATATGGAGAAAAAACCCAATCCGATTGGCGACACCCCGCGCCCGCAATGACGCCGCGACACCGATCAACTGGTAATCATGCACCCAAATCAAATCATCAGGGCGCAATAAAGTGAGCAAAGCCTCAGCAAACGCATCATTGACCCGCCGATAAATCGCATAATCGGCACGATCAAACACCGCGAGGCTGGGCATCATGTGAAATAAGGGCCAGAGCGTGGAATTGGCAAAACCGAGATAAAACGCCCGATAATCCGCTTCACCGAGATCGATTGTCGCATAGGTTAAATCAGGGGTTTCGGTCATTTTTGCGGTTGTTGAGGTTGTCTCCGCACGGCGGCCAGACCAGCCGAACCAGAGCGTGCCAGGAACCAGCGCCTCGGCAAGCCCAACAACCAACCCACCCGCGCGCGGGCCGGTGCGCTCGCTCGGATCAGGAACGCGGTTCGAGACAATTACGAGGCGCGCCATAACCCATCCTCCCAGCTGCGTGACAAGCGCGTGGCGCATAAAATGAGGCCGACCTGCGAATAGGTTTGTGGAAAATTGCCCCAGAGTTGCGCAGGGGCTTGGTCGCGCGCGGGGGCGAGATCTTCTGAGAGCAGACCCACATGATTGCGCGCCGCGAGAATGCGCTCGAACAAATCTAACGCTTCATCGCGCCGACCCGCCAAAGCGAGGGCGTTCACATACCAAAAGCTGCACAGCAGAAACGCCGTTTCAGGTTTGCCAAAATCATCCGCCTCGTCATAGCGCAGCATAAAGCCATCGCGCATCAAGCGGCGTTTCACCACATCAAGTGTGGCGAGAAATGTCGGATGTTTGGGATCGATGAAGCCAAGCTCTGGTAGAATTAATACCGAGGCATCGCACACCGATTGATCGAGCACGCCTGAGAGCCAACCGTCTGGTGAGACGATGCGCGCCATGATGGTCGCCCGCAATGCAGCAGCACGGGTGGACCATTGCGCGGCGTCTGCTGAACGGCCCAGCGCGTTGGCGATCAAGGCGAGGCGCGATAACGCGGCCCAGCCCATCACCGCAGAAAAACTATGCACCCGCGCGCGGCCACGAAACTCCCAAATCCCAGCATCGGGTTCAAGGGCAACGCGTTCAGCAATATCCCCGAGCGGGCAGAGCCGTTGATACAAAGCGTCATCCCCGCGCACCGTGAGGCGTTGATCGACGAAAAGCTGAGCGAGCGAGAGAATGATCGCGCCATATCCATCATTTTGCCTCTGGCCTGCAGCAGCATTGCCAATCCGCACCGGACCATCGCCCCGATAGCCAGGCAGATGCGGCGCAATCTGTTCATCGAGCGCCATGCCGGGGGCGACAGCGAATAAGGGTGGGATCTCGGTGCCATCATGCCCATGCACCAGATCGAGCACAAAGCCGAGATAATTGACCATAGTGCGGGTGGCGGACAGGCGGTTCAAGGCGGCGATGGTGAAAAAACTGTCGCGCAACCAACAAAATCGGTAATCCCAGTTGCGCCCGGAGCGCGGGGCTTCGGGCAGCGAGGTCGTGAGCGCGGCAACGATGCCGCCGGTATCATCATAGGAACAAAGCTTCAGGGTGATGGCGCTGCGAATGACCGCATCCTGCCAGTCAAACGGGATATTCAGATCCGTGACCCAATTTTGCCAGTAGGATTCGGTTTCGGTGAAAAACCGGTTGAACACCATGTCCGTCGCTTGATCCAACGGCTCGTCATTACTGATGAACAAGGTTGCTGGATTGGCCAAGGTGAAGCTGTGCTGATGCGCGAGATGCGCCAGGGATAGATCGGTGGTCACGCGCAGCGCGAAATCGGGACCGGGAAAGCGCAGATGGTTGCTGCCGAGAATTGGTTTAGGGTGGAGTTCGCCATAAGCAAAACCGGGGGTGATGGTAACGGTCACCCGGGGGCGGCCACGGATCGGTTCGAGCCGCCGGATCAACATCGGCGGGCGGAACATACGGCCAAAATTGCGAAAGCGCGGGCAAAAATCGAGCACCCGCAGAGCGTTGCCCGCATCGTCATGCAGAATGGTTTCGAGAATCGCGGTGTTGGGCAAATAACGCTGGGTGGTGTGGGTTTGCCGATCAAGATGAACGGCGAAGCGGCCCTGCGTCGTATCGGTGCTGAGTAAGGCGT
>JAKBBY010000097.1 GCA_021808315.1 Pseudomonadota bacterium
AAATTGTGCTGCGGCCTGCGTCATATTCCCCGCCTGATACTGCAAATAACCAAGCTCCGCATGCTCACCCGGCGGCACCCGCATACCCAGCGCCGCCGCCACCCGAATATTGTTGGTCAAGTTGGTGATGGCCTCACTTGGATTCATCCCCCCTTGATTGGCCTGCACCTTATACAAAACCGCCTGAGAATTGCCCCAATAATATAACGGCTTCGGCAGCGCACAGCCCGCTAACAACCCAGCCCCGACCATGACCGTCGCCATCGTCAACCACCGCCCCCGCACCGCCATAAATCTCACCTTATCGCTGCGGTTGGGCCGGCGACCAAGCCCCGGTCAACATCCCCACCGTTAATTTATCAATCGCCTGCTCAATCGCCAGATTCAAAACTTTGCCGTTAATGATCGAATCATAGCCCGATGACCCGCCAAACCCCAACAATTCCCGATTACTCAGCGCATACTCCCCCGCCCCCTGCACCGAATACAACACTTGCGAGGTTCGCACATCCACCACATTCAAATCCACCTTGGCATAAACCGTCTGCGTCTTGCCCGCTCCCAAAATCCCATAGAGCTCTTGGTCACCCGTGGTCCTGCGGCCAAAATCAGTGATCGCCCCGGTAATCACCACCTGCGCGCCCTGCAACGCCTGACGCCGATGCCGCATCGCCGCCTCGCGCTGCAACTGCGCCATGTTATTGCGATCAACCACATTAAACCGATTAGTCTCTTCTAAATCAGTCTCTAAAATCGCCTTCGCCTGACTGCCCAGCACATCGCCGTCACTGAAAATGCCGGTGCCATAGGTCGATTGATTATCAAAACTGCCTAACGCCACCGTATAGCGCGGCCCCGAATACCCCGTGCCCGCCATACTCACCCGCGACGGCTGCACCACCTGATGCGTCTCAACGGCACACCCACTCACCAACAAAACCCCTAAAACCAACATCCCACGCGCAACCCATGTCAATTTATCCCGGCAATCCATCACACGCTCCCCATCAACGATCTAAAAATTTTCACGCCGCGCCGCACTCTATGTAGTAGTAATAACATACCAAAAAATTAACGGACAGTCGTAAAAGAATCAACTTTTATTTCGCTCCTTTTTGCTCCTTGCCTACCCACCCCCTCTTATGCCATGTTAGTCACATGGAGCAAACCACTAACATCCTCGCGCAATCGCTCGCCGACCGCTTCACCACAATGTTGCGCCTGCTCCGCCAAACCCTCGGCGCCCCCGACTATGCCCGCTTCGATCTTTCGCTCAAACGGACCATCTGGCACCGTATTTCGCGCCTTTCGCTCCGTTTTCGCGCGCTCGCCCTCAACCCGCGCCGCCGCCGCAAACCCAGCGCAAAACCCGAACCCGCGCCGGAGCGAAAATCACCGCCAGCCAGCGCAAAAAAGAGCGAATTACCCCGGCAAAAAGGCTGGCTGCTGCAAACCTTCCCCGGTCATCACATCCCCTATGTGCGCGGTCACCTCATCCGCTTCCTCGAAGACCCGGATTTGTCGCGCCTCCACAGCGAAAACCCAAGCATAGGCCGCGTGCTGCGCCCGCTCTGCCACATGCTCGCGATTCCACTCCCCGATTATCTCAAATTGGCGCACAAACCCCGCCAGCCCCGCCCCAAACCAGCGCGAAAACCAGCGCGGCAGGCGGAGCGAAAAGCGGAGCCATCATTTTACGAGTACATGCTCCAAAAATATCCGCCCGTTCCGCCCCGTCCCACACTTCCCGGCCATATTGACGCGCCCGCCTCCGGCCCAAAAATCAACTTCGAACGGTAAGCGCAAAACTGCGATCTCATCGTTGCATTTACATAACAAATAAATTAAATGACACTCACGATTGAAAAGAAACTTCACACGCAAATCGGTTCAGTTGGGGAAGGTAACAATCCCGCCGCCTACCAGATCAAGAACAGCCGCAATTCTATCGGAATAATCGAAACTAACTCAAAATCAACACGGTCGTGATCTGGCGCCCCGATCATTCACCCCCTCACCAACACCGTTGTTTTAGCAAAGCAACGCCCGCCAAAGCCACTTATCCTAGCGGTGCCATGGCACACATTACAGTATATCCGCCTACGCGATTGTGGTCAGTGTGGCGCGAAGCGTATTGAGATAACCAAATTCCAAGCCAAACGCGCGAAGATTTTCGCGCTTCTTGACCGCATCCGCCTTGATCGCAAGATCCGCCCCATCTTCCGCTTCTACCAGATGCACGCCCGGCCACATGACATCGGTATCTTTGGCACCCGGCGCCGTAACATAGAACCAACTATTGGTCGTTGTCTGGCATTTGAGAATTGACCATATATGCGGCTTGCCGCCAGTGCCGATGCCCATCGGCATCGCCTTTATTGAAATATCAGAGAATTTTTTGCGCAATTTACCTTTAAAATTTGTTGTAAACGAATCTGCCCCACCCGTAGCATGGCGTGCATTGCAGGTGATTAATTCAATTGTTTTGAGGCTTTTATTTTCTTTTTTCCAGCTCGCGACATAGGCAACAAACTGGTCTGGCGTCATCTCACAAAATTTGAATGGATCGCCGTGCCCCCAAAATGTCAGTGTGCTAAGGCCCGGCTTCAATATCGGTTTTTTATCGGCAGGGCCGCAATGCCCGCCAATTGCTCGCGCCAATGCCTCAGCGCGCGCCTGATGTTGATGCCCGTACAGAATTTGGATCATGGTTCATCATCCACTGCAACACGGTTATGATTCTAAGATTACTTAATGCAACGAAGATACGGTGGTCCCATGACGGTGTCAACAATCAATCATCGTCATGGCCAGCAGCAGAACGCAGAAGCTGTAAATCGATGCGGATCAACCGCGCGCCTTGATGAGCCGACAGCCATCAGATTTTATGTCATCCGTCCCCAACATTCCGCCCAATTTGTGCCGTACAATGACCACGAACATTGCTGTCATGGCTTAGCGAAGACAGGCTGGTTAACCGCATGGCTCTTACCCCCGATCAAGCCCCTTGCTTACCCAATCGCTCCTATGCCATGTTAGAAAAACGAAGACAAGAACTAACAATTTCGAACCACATCTCGCCTGATCATTTATCCCCGATCCACCGGCTCAAAATCCGCTTCCGCCACAGGAGTCACAATGTCAAATACATCAGCGCTGCACCCAAATTCAGTTACCCCGCTTTCGGATTTGACGAAAACTCATGCGCAAACGGGTCCGGCCCAGGCGGCAACGTCCAATCCGCGGGCGCACCATCACTTCCCCCCGCGCCAGGACCAAATGGCGGCAATTTCAACCCATGCGCTTTCATAAATTCATAGCATTTCAGCTTGTAATAATATAGCCAACTGTCAGGAGGCGGAAAGGTACCGGCCCTTCCCTTAAATAAATCAGGAAATGTCACCGGTTCATCTGGATAATCAAACTTCGCTCCAAGCTGCAACATCTTCAGCACGACATCCCAATTAGACGCACGAGCAGCATATAAAATCTCCGGCGGTCCACCTTTCATGTCCCACCCACCAAACGGTCGGTCCGCCATCCAGTTTCCGCCATCATTCGGCGGCTGCGCGCTCGGTTGGCGTACATTCAGATCAGCGCCGTATTTCACCAGCAAATCTAACCCGGCAAAATTACGGTCTGCCAAAAAACGATGGATTACATAATAACCATAAGGCGAAAATGTATTCGGATCACCCCCATGCGCCAATACCATCGCCAAGGGTTGTGGGTCTTTGGCGTAAGCCCGCACCGCCAGCGTCACCGCATTATCCCCGGCCAGGTCCCGCAAATTCGGATCAGCCCCCGCCTGCAATAACGCCTCAACCGCCCGATTGCGAAACTGCGCAACCGCATAGTCCAAAATCGTCCCCCCCACCTCCCGCTCCCGCGCATTCACCGAAGCCCCATGCGCCAACGAAGCCGCAATCGCAGACGGGCTATCCGCATCCACCCCCCGCTGCAACGCAACATCCGCACCCTGAAAATAAATACTATTCGCCATGGCCGATCCTGGCTGAGCAAAATTCACAGACATGGCCGATAACATAATCAATATCAGCCGGCGGATAAAACCCAATCCGGCCAAAAGCCTCACCGAGTCGCGCCAGGCGGCGGCCATTTTTTCTCCGCCCGGAGCGCAACAACCTCCTTCGGCGACGGCGGTGGCCAAGGAAACCCCGCCGCCTTAAGTCGTTCAATCACCTGCAGCCACGCCTTGCCCTCAACACTGGCTGGGTTGATTCGGCTGAGCGATGCGTATGTCGCGAGTGTCACACCCGGCGTCGTTGACGCCCAGGGTGATGCCCCATGTTCGAGCATGAACAGCACGAACCTCCATTGTTGTGCAGCCGCCGCCTCCATAATGGGCGTGCTCCCCAGATCATCGCCCAAATTCGGATTAGCATGAAACTGCAACAGCAACGCAGCTTCCTTCTGATCGCCGATCACGGCGGGGCCCGACAGGGCAGGCTTTGAATCCATCCGCCCATTCGGATCAGCCCCGGCCGACAACAACATCTGGGCCATTGCTAGGTCTGGCGCTCTGACCGCGAGCGCAATCGGCGCCCGCCCAGCCCCGCCATTCGGATTTGCACCCGCCTGCAACAAAGCCGCAATCATCGGCAAGTCCAAATGATTGACCGCGATCAGTAACGCGGTCACCCCATCCGGCGCCATCGTATCAACCCCGGCTGGCAACTCTTTGGCGAGCCGCATCGCTTCCTCAACCCGGCCCTGCGCCACCGCCTCGGCAAAACGCCGCGCCCGCGGGTCAACGAACGAATTCGGCGTAAAATAAATCTCGTTCATCCCGCCCTCACAAACATCCGTGATCCTTCTGATCTTTTTCGATCCCTCTGATCACCCAGTCCATTCCATGACGAGCAACCGGATTAACCTTGTCAAACGCCGACGCATCCGGTGGCGGCACCGCGGGCAGGATAACCGATTGTCCGGCGGCTGGCGGTAACATCTTATTACCCCGGAACAGCTTCGCTAGGGCCAGGACCGGCCCAATGAACGGCACCGACATGAGCGCTGCATAGGGATGGGATTGCAGCCCTGTTAAAATCTCACCCGCAACATGATACGCTGTAACATTGTCTCCTGTCGACGAAAACGCAGCGGGACCAGCCCCGGCTTGTTCAACCGTTATCGGGTTGAGCCCCGCCGCATTAAACGTCGTAGCGGGGTCGCCTGTGACCGCCGATGCCGCCGAAGCCATGCCACCGCCGAGCGAATGGCCGGTGAATTCAACGGAGTCGCCAATCGTGCCAGCTTGCACTTTCGACGCAAGGTTCGTCGCGTCTTCATAATAAGCGGACTTAAACCCGAAAGCCTGCTGCGCATTGTTCTGCCAGTCTTCTAAGCTGGTCGGCGTTGTTCCCTTGAACGCGACGACATAGCCCGGCGGATCAGCGCCTTCCTTCTCAAAAATCTGCGCTCGAAATTGTGAGCCTGACGGTGACAGATCATCTGGCGAGACGTTAATCGAGGCGAGCTTCGCCCGATCTGCCGGATTAGTCGGATCCAAATATTTATAGCCGGGTGGCACAGCAGTATTGCCATAGGTATGACCGGAAAGTTCCGCCATGTCATGCGCATGCGCAAGCTTCGCACATTCCGGACTAACCGGTTTCGGTTTGCACGGTGCAACCGGTCCCGCGCCGCTACTGACAGCATCACTCATCGAGACGCCATCGCTTCATGCCCGGCCTGATCCAACCATGTTGCACGCTGGGAGGGTGTGGCATCAGGGGTAAATGCCGCCGAACAAAACCCAACCGTTCGGATCAGCCGCTCTTCGCCAACCGGCAAGGTCGCCATGACAAACGCGGCAATCTCCATCTCGGTGGTAAAACCAAATTCCCCGGCCCGGACGATCATCGGCTCAATCCGTTCCTGCACCGTCTCCGGCCTGACAATCTCGAACCGCTGATATTCATTCAACACCATCGTGGCCAGCCGCTTGCGAAAATCAACTTTATCCACAGCGCTAAACGCCGCCCACAAGCTGGGCGAAATCTGCATTTCACTCCGCGCCGGCACCTCAACCCCTTCAGGCCGGTCCCATGCGATGCTCCGTCCCTCCGGCGACTCGCCATAGAAGGTGCGGATCGGGCCGAATAATCGGGCCTGCTCCAGTGGCGTGCTGTTCTTGATAAAAGTTTCCAGCACGCGCGGGTCCCAAAACCGGAACAGCACCAGCCTTCCGTCAGGCAAGCGCACCCGCAGCAATGTTTTCAAATGCAGGCGCAAAGCCTGCATCCCCAAATCGCCACGGCAGGCAATACCATAGCTTTTGCCCCGCCCATTCTGCCGCCACCAATCCAGCAACAGGCCCGGCTGTGGCATCGCCATCAGATGGGGGGATGCGCGCCGCACCGCATCGGCCAATTCACCGCCAAACAAACATTGCGCATCCGGCGCCAGCACCGCCATCGTGTCGAACAAAATCGGGTCGCGCGCCGGGTCGAGCACCGCGAACAAATCATTGGGGAGTGATCGGTTAAAAGTACTATCAACCAGCATGGCAAATCGCGCAGAACGGCTTCCCCAGCGCCGCCGCCTCGGTCAGCACCGTCGCCTGGGCAAGGCCATCGCCAGCACTGCCCAATTCGCCCATTGAGGCCGCGGACCCGGTGCCAATCAACACAGTCGGACACCCGAGCGCAATCACCCCGCCATGCGCGGTTTGATCGCCCATCCGCGCCGCCTGCAACCCATTGATCAATACGGTGGGCGAGCCCATCACAATCGTATCGGGCGGGCCAACGCAGGTGACGGTATCACTCACCCGCGCCGCAGGCAGGCCCCCAATCAACACATTCGGCGACCCCAGAATAATCGGCCCGCCCACATGCGGCACCGGCCCGTCCGCCGCCGGGCATGTGTGCAAATCGGTAATCCGCGCTGCTGGCTTCTCGCCGGCCATATATCAACCCTCGATCAAAATGGCTCTTCCGCGCCGGGCGGTACCGGCACGTGAAACGCCTTGATGGTCATCGAAATCAACCCGTAATATCCCAAAATCCCGACCAGCTCGACCGTGCCAGCCACACCCAGGGCGGCCACCGCCCGCTGATAAACCGGGTCGGACACCGCCCGCGTCTCCCATAACTCCCGCGCCAAATCATAAACCGCTTGCGCAGCCGCATCGGCGAAGCACACAGGCTCCCCCGCTTTGATCGCCGCAATCGCCGCCGCACTCACCCCAGCCGCTTGCGCGATCGGGGCATGAACATGCCATTCAAAACCGGCGCGCCAATAAGCCCCGGTTACCAAAATCGCCAATTCCGACAAAGCAGGCGGCAATGATGTGCCAAACCGGCAAAACGCCCCCAAAGCCTGCGCCCGCTCAGCCAATTCGGCACTCTGCAACCAAACCGCGAGTGGCCCTTCCACAATTTTGCGCGGACCCGCCAAAATCGCTTCATAGGCCGCGCGCTGCTGCGGGTTCATCGCTTCCGGCGCCAGGGTCGGCACCCGGGGCTGCACGGCGCTCAATGCCGGAAATGCCGTATGCCGGTGAACACCATGGCGATGCCGGCCTTATCCGCCGCCGCAATCACCTCCGCATCCCGGATCGAGCCGCCCGGCTGAATAACCGCCGTTGCCCCTGCCGCAATCGCCGCTTCCAGCCCATCGGCAAACGGGAAAAACGCGTCCGAGGCGACCACCGAACCAGCAATCGCATCCCCGCCTTTCAGCGCTGCAATTTTCGAACTATCCACCCGGCTCATCTGCCCCGCACCAATTCCCGTCGTCGCCCCCGCTTTGGCGTAAATAATCGCGTTCGATTTAACATGTTTTGCGACCGTAAAAGCAAATAGTAAATCATTAAGTTCCGCGTTGCTCGGCGCGCGGTGCGTGACCACCCGCAAATCCTCACGCCGGACCTGGCCGGTATCACGGTTTTGGGCCAAAAATCCGCCCGCCACCGAGCGGATCATCACGCCCCCTGACGCCGGATCAGGCAAGCCGCCCGTTAATAAGAGACGCAAATTTTTCTTGCGCGCCAAAATCTCCACCGCCGCCGGCTCGGCATCCGGCGCGATGATCACTTCGGAAAAAATCTCCGCCATCAGCGCCGCCGCCGCCGCATCAAGCGTGCGGTTCACCGCGATGATCCCGCCAAACGCACTGACCGGATCACAGGCCAAAGCCTGCTCCCAGGCGCGCGCCAAATTGGGCCCCATCGCCACACCGCACGGGTTGGCGTGTTTAACAATCACCACCGCCGGATGGGTAAATTCGGCAACACATTCAAAAGCGGCGTCGGTGTCGTTGATATTATTATAGGATAATTCTTTGCCCTGAACCTGCCGGGCGGTGGCCACCCCAAACCGCGCGCCATCGGCATAGAAGGCCGCCTGCTGATGCGGGTTCTCACCGTAGCGCAAATCCTGCTTCTTCACGCCCGCCACCGCGAGCCGTGCGGGGAATATTTCGCCTGATTGCTGAGCAAACCATGCCGCAATCGCCGCATCATAGGCGGCCGTGCGGGCATAGGCCGCCGCCGCCCAGGCCTTCCGCTGTGCCAGCGAGGTTCCACCATCGTTGAGGGCCTCGATCAGCCCGGGATATTGGGCTGGATCGGTGAGCACGCCGACGAAATCGTGATTTTTGGCAGCCGCGCGGATCAAGGCGGGGCCGCCAATATCGATATTCTCCACGCAATCGGCAAAATCGGCGCCCTTCGCCACGGTTGCTTCGAACGGGTATAAATTAACCACCAGCAGATCGATCGGCTTGATCCGATGCGCAGCCATTTGCGCAACATGGGTTGGATTATCGCGGCGCCCGAGTAGGCCACCGTGAATTTGCGGGACCAGGGTTTTGACCCGGCCGTCCAAGATCTCGGGAAATCCGGTAAAATCCGCGACCTCGACCACCGCGATCCCGGCGTCGCGCAGCGTGCAGGCTGACCCGCCGGTTGAAAGAATTTCCACACCCCGCGCCGCCAGCGCCTGCGCCAACGGCACGAGTCCGTCTTTGTCAGACACCGAAATCAGCGCCCGCCGGATTGCCAAAAGATTATTCATCACCCGCTCCTCTACCGAACCTACCCTACCCATCAGGGCGTTACCGCGACAGCCGATACCGCATTCGCCGGTGATCCGTGAATGATTTTGGTGCTGATCAGCAAATACACCACGGCCTTGTGGTCTGGATCGGCAAAGCGATAAAGATCAAAATGC
>JAKBBY010000007.1 GCA_021808315.1 Pseudomonadota bacterium
GCGGGATGCTGTCGAAAAAAACCGTGAATGAACTCCAGCATATGCTGGAGAGTGCGGGCATGCGCAGCCGCTCGGCGTTCGGGATGTTCCTCGGCACCAAGATTTTGCTAACGCTGATCCTACCCCTGATAACGCTCGCGATTGGGTTCGCGCTGGGCAAGCGACCGATTTATGTTTTGGTGGCGGCAGCCGTATCGCTGATTATCGGCATGCTTGCACCAGAAATGATTTTGCAACGTATTCGGCAACGCTATCTTCGCAAAGTCGAAGGGGGTGCCGCTGACGGGCTGGACATGCTTGTTATCTGTGTCGATTCCGGCCTCGGCTTGCAGTCAGCGTTACAGCGCGTGGCTGATGAAATGCGCACGCTGCACGCCGAGTTCTCCCAAGAGCTTTTGCTCACGGTGCGCGAATTGCAAATTGGCGCTACTGTGGAAACGGCTCTCACTAATTTGCGTGATCGCACCGGCATCGAGGCGTTTAAGCGGCTCTGTGGCACACTCATCCAAGCGCTGAGCTACGGCACCCCGCTCACCGCCGCCTTGCGCAATCTTTCGGCGGAATTGCGCCAACTGGCCCTGGTGCGCTTCGAAGAAAAAGCCGCGAGCCTGCCGGTCAAGCTCACCGTGCCGATGATTTTGTTCATCTTGCCCAGCCTGTTCGCCGTGATTGCAGGCCCCGCCGCGCATAATGTGATGAACGATCTGAAGCATTTCGGCGGCCATTAGGCCCCCTCACCATTGACGGCGCGCTTGTTTCAGCAGACGTGCCATCAAGCGAATATCCTCGCGCCGCCGATCGGAGACAATCATCCATGACCCAAATCTGCCGCACCAGCGCCATCCTGCTCCTGAGCCTGTCCTTTCTCGCCAGCTGCGCTGGAAAGCCGCCCGAACAAATCAAAATCGGCGCCAGCACTCTCAACGTCGCCACCACCGCCCTGGCCGGGGGTGATCCGCAAATGGCCCTCAATGTTACCAACGCAGTGCTGAAAGATCATCCCCGCAATGTCGATGCGCTGGTCGATCAGGGGGATGCCTATTACGAAATGCATATCTGCCAAAAAGCCATCCCCGCTTATAACACCGCCTTGAGCATCAATCCGCACACCGCCGGCGCTGAAATTGGCCTCGGTCGCTGCCTGATGAACAGCAACCCCAAAGGGGCGGTGGCCGCCTTCACCGCGGCAACCCAGGATAATCCGCAGGACGCGAAAGCCTTCAATGATCTCGGCATCGCTAATGATGAAATTGGCGAAATCCCTCAAGCTAACCAAGCCTTCAGACAAGCCCTGGCGATTGACCCGACCATGCGCGCCGCCAAAGTCAATTACGGATTCTCGCTCGCGCTCGGTGGTGAGCCGCAAAAAGCCCAAGCCATTCTCGGCCCGCTCGCCATGGCGCCGAACGCAACGCCGCGTATCCGCCAGGATTACGCCGCCGCGCTGGCCATTGGCGGTAATCTGAACCAGGCGCAAGCCGTGCTCACCCAAGACATGTCACCGGCTGACGCCCAGGCGTTGATTACCCAATTCCAAAACATGGCGGCCCAAATCGCCACCAGCCAGCAACCCGCCGCCATTTCAACCGCAGCGCCCGCGCCTGCCGCAACGCCAACCCTGACCGCAACGCCGTTGCAGGCACCCACCGCCAATCCAGCGCCGCACTCTTGATCAATCGCCGCCAACCGTGCAAAAGCGCGTTGCGTCTCTGATCGAAAACGGTAACGCTGCGGGCGTGGTGGAACTGGTAGACGCGCCGGACTCAAAATCCGGTTCTGGTGACAGAGTGTCGGTTCGATTCCGACCGCCCGCACCACCCGCCCGGCGCGCTTACCCATCAGGCTCTCGCCGCCGCAGATACGCGCCGATCAATATTGGCTTAGGCCGGACCGACAGCGTCAGCCTAAACCAACGCCATTGATCGGAAAACAAAGGCTGCGGCGTGATTGATGATAAGCCATTACCCTCGCGTATCAATCCAGCCGATATGGCGATCGCTACGGCGATACACCACGTTCAGCGCCTGATTGCCCGCATTGCGAAACAGCAAAACCGGCTGGTCGGTCAAATCCATGCGCATGACGGCCTCGCTCACGCTCAGCGTCTCCACCTCGGTTTGCAGCTCGGCAATCACGGCGGCGTGCGGCCCCACTTCCGGCACAGCGCCGTTGATTTTCGGCTCAACCAGTTCCTCGCTGCCATCCTCGCGATCATAGATTTCGCGCAACACAAATTGCCGCGCCATTTCCGGTTGCGCCTTCCCCGTTACCTCACGCGCATGCTCATTCACCCGTCGCCGGTAGCGTCGCAGTCGCTTGGCAATATGCTCCGCCGCATCATCAAACGCCGCATGCGCGTCTCCCGCCTCGCCCTCGCCGCGTAAAATCAGCCCGCGCGCGGCATGGACATTAATATCGCAGGTGAAAAAACTGCGCGCCCGGCTAAACGTCACATGCGCTTCGAGCGCATGGTCGAAATATTTGCCGGTAATGGTCTCGAGTTGGCGCGAAACATGCACGCGCAGCGCGTCCGAGAGGTCAACTTGCTTGCCGGAGACTGTAAGTTGCATCGCGACTATCCTTTGCGAAGCGATTGGTGCCGGTTCGAATCTCGAACGGATCAAAGAATATGGCTTACCCCATCAATCCCTTATCCCGTCGGCGCTGCGCCGAACCAGGGATGCGCATCGCCTCGCGGTATTTGGCCACAGTTCGGCGGGCAATGTCTATGCCTTCCTTTTGTAATATTTTGGCCAACGCCTCGTCAGACAAAACCGCCCCCGCCGGCTCACCCTCGATCAGCGCCGCAATCCGGTGGCGAACCGATGAGGCGCTGTGATTCTCGCCATCCACGCCGCCCAGTGCCGCGGTGAAAAAGAACTTCATCTCAAAAATTCCGCGCGGCGTCGCCATCGATTTATTGGCCGTTACCCGGCTGATCGTGCTTTCATGCAGCTCCAACGCCTCGGCAATATCGCGTAAGGTCAATGGCCGTAACTGCGCGATGCCGGCGCGAAAAAACCCTTCCTGCAACTGCACAATCGTGGTCGCCACCCGCAAAATCGTCTGCGCCCGCGCCTCCAACGCCCGCACCAAAAAACTCGCCGCCTGCAAATTCTCGTTCAAAAATTGCTTGGTCTCCCGCGCCGCCCCCACCGCCATTCGCGCATGAAAACCGCGCCGGATCAGCACGCGAGGCATCGTCTCCGGGTTCAATTCCGCACTATAGGTGCCATCCGGCCCCAGCCGGATGATCACATCCGGGATCAAAGCCCGCACCGGCTCGGATTCGAAGCGCGCACCCGGCTTGGGGTCCAAGCGCCTGATTTCGGCGATCATATCGCGCAAATCCGCCTCATCCACCCCGCAAATCGCCAATAATGCCCGGTAATCGCGCCGCGCCAACACATCCAAATGCCCAATAAGCGCCGCCATCGCTGGATCAAACCGGTTTTGTTCCATCAGCTGCACCGCCAGACACTCAGCCAAATCGCGCGCGAACACCCCGGTCGGGTCAAACCGCAGCATTTTGTGCCGCACCGCTTCCAGCGTTTCCAGCGCCACCCCCAAATTCGCGGCAATTACTTCCGGCGATTCGGCCAGCCAGCCGCTCGGCTCCAAAGCGGCAATCAGCGCCCGTGCGATCCGCCATGTCGCCGCATCGTGAAAGGTCAGCCGCGCTTGCTGCTCAACATGCTCGCGCAAACTGGCGGGGCGCTCGGCAATCCAGCCGGTCGCATCCTCCTCGCCATCATCAAACCGGCTTTGCCCCCCGGCCTGATCGGAGCCCAACCCCGGATCATATACATTGGAAAAATCGGTATCGAGCGGCACGGGCGGCACCAAAACCGCCTCTGCGTCCGGCGTCATCGTCCCGCTTTCCCGATCAACCCCGCTCGCCACCTCGCCAACCGCGCCCGGCCCCTCGCGCACCAGCAGCGGATTGCGCAGCATCTCTTCTTCCAAAAACTGCGCCGCTTCGACATTGGTGAATTGCAGCAATTGGATCGCCTGCCGCAATTGCGGCGTCATCACCAGGCTCTGCGACTGCCTGACATCAAGGCGCGGTCCGATCGACATGCGATCACTATACTAAATTTTTGCCCCAGCGCCAGACTAAACCGAAATTTGGCCTGATTATTGCTTGTGATTTCTTGCCGTTATACTTAATCGTTCATTATCAATCGATTGTAGCAATGCCAACCTCTGATCGGCGGCGTGCTCGTGCGTCAAACCAGGGACAAACAAACTAAACTCGCCCGCCAATGTGGCACCCAACAGCCCTCGCGGTTTGGAATGTCCGCCTGTTGTCATCAACGCGTGACAATCGGACCTTGCCGGACCGGCTGATTGCCCCGCCGCACCCTTGAATCGCCCGCCGGTTCCTGCCACGAATCCCCGATGCACCCGCACCGCCTATTTGCACCGCCCGCCATCTCGTTCGAGTTTTTCCCTCCAAAAACCGAAGCTTTGGAAACGCAGCTCTGGTCCTGCATCCGCAGGCTCGAACCCCTCAAACCGCGTTTTGTCTCCGTCACCTACGGCGCGGGCGGGTCCACCCAGGAACGCACCCACGCCACCATCACCCGCCTGCTCGCGGAAACCAGCCTAATCCCGGCGGCTCACCTTACCTGTGTGGGGGCCTCGCGCGACGCCGTCGATGCGGTGGCCCGCCGCTATTGGGATGCGGGCGTGCGCCATATCGTCGCACTCCGGGGCGATGTTCCGGGTGGCGCGCCCTATCAGCCGCACCCGCAGGGCTATCATTTCGCCGCTGATTTGGTGGCCGGGCTCAAGCGGATCGGCGATTTCGAAATTTCTGTCGCCGCCTATCCAGAAACCCACCCGCAAGCCACCAGCCCCGGCGATGATTTGGATAATCTCAAGCGCAAGCTCGATGCCGGGGCCAGTAACGCAATCACCCAGGTATTTTTCGATACCCATAAATATCTGGATTTCCTCAACCGCGCCCGCGCCGTCGGCATCACCGCGCCGATCATCCCCGGCATCATGCCCGTCTCCAATTTTGCCCAGGCCCAGCGCATCGGCGCCATGGGCGGCACCAGCGTTCCCGCCTGGATGGCCGACATGTTCGAGGGACTCGATGACGAGCCGGACACAAGGCAATTGGTCGCCGCCAGCATCGCCGCCGAACAGGTTCGCCTGCTGCAGGCCAACGGCGTCACCGAATTTCATTTCTACACGCTCAACCGCGCCGATCTGACCTATGCCATCGCCCGCATCCTCGGCGTGAAGCCGTGCGCGTGAGCGATTATCTCGCCCGCCTCAACCCGGCCCAGCGCGAGGCGGTCGAGACCATCGATGGCCCGGTGCTGGTGCTGGCAGGTGCTGGCACCGGCAAAACCCGCGTGCTGACCACGCGCTTTGCCCATATCCTGCTCTCCCGCCGCGCCTTCCCGAACCAAATTCTCGCCGTCACCTTCACCAACAAAGCGGCCCGCGAAATGCGCGAGCGCGTCGCCGCCCTGCTCGATCAGCCGGCCGAAGGGCTCTGGCTCGGCACCTTCCACGCGCTCGCGGCCCGCATGCTGCGCCGTTATGCCGAGCGGGTTGATCGCACGGCGAATTTTTCCATCCTCGATCCGGACGATCAGCTGCGCACCCTCAAACAAGTGATGGAGGCGCACCGGATCGATGTGAAGCAATTTACGCCGCAAACGCTGATGAGCCTGATCCAACGCTGGAAGGATCGCGGCCTCTTGCCCGCCGATGTCCCCGACGACCAGGATCAGGATTTCGGCATTCACCCCGCGCGCATCCTCTATACCGCTTATCAAGAGCGGCTGCGCGCCCTGAACGCCATGGATTTCGGCGATCTTTTGCTGCTCTCGATGGATTTGCTCAAGCGCGATCCCGAGGTTTTGACCCATTACCATCGCCGTTTTCGCTATATTTTGGTCGATGAGTACCAAGACACGAATTTGGTGCAATATTATTGGCTGCGCCTGCTCGCCCAGGCCGAGAAAAATATTTGCTGCGTCGGTGATGATGACCAAAGCATCTATTCCTGGCGTGGCGCTGAAATCGAAAATATTCTCCGCTTCGAGCATGATTTTCCGGGCGCCAAAATCATCCGGCTTGAGGCGAATTACCGCTCCAGCGCGCCGATTCTGGCCGCCGCATCTGGCTTGATCGCCCATAATGAAGGCCGTCTCGGCAAAACCCTGTATCCAGGCCGTGCCGATGCCACCGGCGAAAATATCGAACTGCACGCCTTCTGGGATTCCGATGAAGAATCCCGCGCCGTCGCCCAGCGCATCGAGTCGCTCCGCCAATCCGGCCACCGCCTCGCCGAATGCGCGGTGTTGGTGCGCGCTGGCTTTCAAACCCGCGCCTTTGAAGAACGCTTCATCGCCATTGGCCTGCCCTACCGAATCATTGGCGGCCTGCGCTTTTACGAGCGCGCCGAAATTCGCGACGCGATTGCCTATTTGCGGGTGTTGGTGCGCCCCGCCGATGATTTGGCGTTTGAGCGCATCATCAACGTGCCCAAGCGCGGCCTCGGTGATACCGCTCTGCGCGCCCTGCATGAGCGCGCCCGCGCCGATCAGGTGCCGCTGTTCGCCGCCGCCCAGCGGATCGATGCGGAATCAACCCTGCGCGGCAAAGCGCGCGAAGGGCTGCGCGGGCTGTTGGCCGGCTTTGAACGCTGGCGCAGCGCGTTGCCGCGTGATGGCCACGTCACCACGCTCGCCCATCTGCTCGATGATAGCGGCTATACCGCCATGTGGCAGGAGCAAAAAACCCCAGACGCACCGGGCCGTTTGGAAAATCTCAAAGAACTCGTCCGCGCTCTGGCCGATTTCGAGACCATCGAAGGGTTCCTCGATCACGTCTCGCTGGTGATGGATAATGATGACGCGCCCGATGATAACAAATTATTCTTAATGACGCTGCACGCCGCGAAAGGGTTGGAATTCGACACGGTTTTTCTCCCTGGCTGGGAGGAGGGTGTGTTTCCCAACCAACGCGCCCTCGATGAAGGTGGGGCCAAATCGCTCGAAGAAGAGCGGCGCTTGGCCTATGTCGGCATTACCCGCGCGCGGCATCGGGCGATTATTTCCCATTGCGCCAATCGGCGGATTTTCGCGAATTGGCAAACCAGTATTCCCTCGCGCTTCATCGAGGAATTGCCCGCCGAGGTGGTCGCGGTCACGGGTTCGGCCGCCTTGGAGCGCGCGCGCGGCACCGCGCCGGTTTTTCACACCGCGCGCCCGGTGCTCGCGCTGCGCCCGCAAGAATGGTCAACCCCCGCCCGGCCCGCGCGCGCCACGCGCATTGCCGTGGGCACCCGGGTGTTCCACCAGAAATTCGGCTATGGCACCGTGCGCGATGCCGAGGATGATCGGCTTGATATCGAATTTGACCAAGCAGGAGAAAAACGCGTGCTGGATCGTTTCGTGGAGCCGGTATGACCGCGCGCGTGGAATTGTTGGATCGGGTGGTCGCAACCGTCCCGCCCGATGCGCTGGAAGCTTATGAAGCTGCCATCGCCGCGCATTGCCTCGCGGTGAGCTTCACGCTCGATGAAGCGCGCAATATCTGGATGATCGAAGGCTATGCCGAGCCAGGCACGCTCACCGGCCTCGATCATAGCCTCATGATCGCCGAGGCGATCACCGGCGTCACCGCCCGCATCGAGCGCGATCAAGTGCCCGCTGGCGGCTGGCTCGCCCGCTCTTATGCCGGCTTTCCCGAGCAGCAAATCGGCGCGCGCTTCGCAATCCGTGGCAGCCATATCAACGAGCCGCCAGCCCCTGGGCGCCTCACCATCACGCTGGATGCCGGGCTGGCCTTCGGCTCTGGCGAGCATCAATCAACCCGTGGCTGCCTGCTTGCGCTCGAACAGCGCTATCGCCAGCGTCGGCCCTTGCATATTTTGGATTTAGGCACCGGCTCGGGCGTGCTCGCCATCGCCTGCGCCAAGCTCTGGCCTCAACGCCTGTTGGCCACGGATATTGATGCCCGGTCAGTGCGGGTCGCGCGCGATAATGCGCGGCGCAACGCCGTGGGCGCGTGGCTCACAGTGATCAAAGCCGATGGCTGGCAAAGTCGCACACTTAAGCGCGCCGCGCCGTTCGATTTGATTTTGGCGAATATTTTGGCACGGCCCTTGGCCGCCATGGCTGGCTCACTGGCTGCTCATTTAGCGCCGGGCGGCACCGCCATTCTGGCTGGCCTGCTCACGGTGCAAGAACGCTGGGTGCTCACCGCCCATCGCCGCCACGGCTTGGTTTTGCAATCGCGCATCCGATCCGGCGCGTGGAGCACCCTGGTGCTCCGCAAACCGGATCGGCGGCAACGCTAAATCCGATGCGATTACAGGCGGCGGGCGAAATCGTCGCTGGCCACGCCCGGAATATCGGCGCGGGTCAGGCCGATATCGGCCAATTCGCGGTCGTTCAACTGGCTCAATTCCAGCGCGACGCTGCGCCGGGCGCGAAACTGTGCGAGCAAATGGCGGCCACGCTCGAACAGGCTGGCAGCCTGACGGGCGTTTTCGCGAAATGCCGCCGAAATTGCCTCGTCCTGCGCGGCGACGGCGTTGGTGATGGCGGCCCCGGCGTCACGACGCCGGTTGTTTAGGGTGATCGACATAGGAAACCTCGTTTGGGGAGCTGTTGCACCGATCCAATTTGATCGGCTTATGGTATGAACAGGAAAATAGCGCGTTGCGGGCGCGGCAGTAGCCGGATTCTTTCGCGCTCAGCCATGTGTTAAACGCATAGAATAAGGGAAAGTGCATGCGCTCTGATCATGTCAAGAAAATTCGCCACTGGCTGCAAGAACGCGGCTTGCAAGGCTTCATCCAGCCGCGCAACGACGAGTTTTTGGGCGAATATGTGCCGGACTCCGATGCGCGCTTGGCTTGGCTCACCGGCTTCACCGGCAGTGCCGGGCTCGCCATCGTGCTCGCGGACCAGGCGGCCGTGTTTTCCGATGGCCGCTACACGATTCAACTGGCCGAGCAGACCGATCCGGCCATTTGGCAGCGTCTGCACATGATCGAAACCAAACCGGAAGCCTGGCTCGCGGCCCATGCGCCCACCGGTGCGCGCATCGGCTATGACCCATGGTTGATGAGCGCCAATGCCGTCGCCGCATTGAGCGATGCTGGGGTGGTGATGGTGCCCAGCGAAAACCCGATTGACGTGTTTTGGCATGATCGCCCCCCCGCGCCGATGGCCAAGGCGCAGCCGCATCCGCTGCGCTATGCGGGCGAATCCGCCGTGGAGAAACGCGCCCGAATCGGCGCGGCCATTGCCGCCAGCGGTGCCGATGCCGCCCTGTTGACCGATCCGCATGCGGTGGCTTGGTTGCTGAATTTGCGTGGCGGCGATTTGCCGCACACCCCGCTGGCCCTGGCCACCGCTTTGCTCCGGCGCGATGGCAGCGCCTTGCTGTTCATCGCGCCCGAAAAAATCGATGCCTCAGTCGCGGCCCATCTTGGCCCTGAGGTGGAGGTCGTGGCGCGCAACGCCATGGCCCAGGCGCTCGGCACCCTGCGCGGCAAGCGCGTCGTGCTCGACCCGGCGACCGCGCCGATCCGCTACACCCAAATGCTCGGCGATATGGGCGTCATCACCGTGTCTGGCGACGATCCATGCGTGCTGCCCCGCGCGCTGAAAAACCCGGTCGAACAGGAGGGGGCGCGCGCCGCCCATCGGCGCGACGCGCTGGCGATGACGCGCTTTATCGCCTGGTTCACCCGCGAAGCGCCGCGCGGCGATCTCGATGAATTATCCGCCGCCGCAAAATTGCGGGAATTCCGCGCCCAAGCCCCCGAATTTCGTGCCGAGAGTTTCGCGCCGATCTCCGGTGCCGGCGAACATGGCGCGGTGATCCATTACAGCGCCACCCCCGCCAGCAATCGGCCCATCAAGCCCAACGAGCTTTATTTGATCGATAGTGGCGGCCAATATCCCGATGGCACGACCGATATTACCCGCACCCTCTGGACCGGGCCGGATGCGCCGCCGCCCGACATTATCGAGCGTTACACACGGGTGCTCGCCGGGCATATTGCCATTGCCCGTGCGGTGTTCCCCGAAGGCACCACCGGCCCGCAGCTTGATGCCCTGGCGCGCGCGCCGCTTTGGGACGTCGGGTTGGATTTCGATCACGGCACCGGCCATGGCGTCGGCTCCTATCTCTCGGTGCATGAAGGCCCCGTCGGCATCAGCCGTGCGGGCAAGCCAGTGGCGTTGCAGCCCGGCATGATCCTCTCTGACGAGCCAGGCTTTTACCAGGAAGGGGCCTATGGCATTCGCATCGAAAATCTGCTGCTCGTCAAACACTGCACCAAATTTTCCACCCCGCGCCGCTTTTTGAATTTTGAAACCCTCACGCTGGTTCCCTATGATGACCGCCTGATCGATCTATCGCTCCTGGATCGGCCCTCCCAGGCTTGGCTCGCCGATTACCAAGCACAGGTGCGCGCTTTGATCGGCTAGACCCTGATCGGCGAGCACGCCAATTGGATAGCAGCTTGGTCACCGATCGCGGGTCGCCGGATTGGCAAGCGCGCTGCCTTGCGGCAACATCGTCCCATGCGATTATTCGTCGCCTTGGATTTGCCGTGGGAGATCAAGCAGGCGCTCGCCGCGCTCGCGATAAATCTGAGCGGTGCGCGCTGGGTGCCCGCGCAGAACATGCATCTCACGCTCCGCTTCATCGGCGAAGCCAACCGGCTGCAAGCCGAAGAGATCGATCACGCTTTGGCCGCCGTGCGCGCCCGTGGCTTCGAATTAACGCTCGCGGGCGCGGGCTGGTTTGAAAAGGCGGGCCGGGCCAACACGCTCTATATTGGCGTGGTGCGTAACGAGGCGTTGCTGCATTTGCAAGCCAAAATCGAAACCGCATTGCGGCGCGCAGGCCTTACCGCCGAACGGCGGCGCTTCGCCCCGCATGTCACGCTGGCGCGGATGGATCAGCCGGTCACGCCGCGCCTCGTTGAATTTGTCCAGGCGCGCAACCTCTATCGCTCACCGCCCATCCCAATTGAGCATATCACGTTGTTCAGCTCGCATCTCGGCGGCGATGTCCCTGATTACACTGCCGAAATGGATTATGCGCTGACACCCCCCACGCCAATCTGAACGTCAGCCTAAATTTCGGCCTGAGCCGCATCAATCACCCGCGAATGGCCGCGAAACTGCGCAATTGTGCGCCGCCCGCCCGGTGTCTCGGCGGTCACCACCACGTCATAAATCCCGTTGCGGCCAAAGCGCTCAAGCTCGGTCGCGCGCGCCTCCAGCACATCGCCGATCCGCGCCGGAGCAAGGTAGGTGATCGCGCAATGCGCCGCCACCGCATCATCGCCGTGGGAATTACAGGCAAACGCAAAAGCACTATCGGCGAGCGCAAAAATAAACCCGCCATGGCAGGTGCCATGGCCGTTCAACATCGCGCCGGTAATCGTCAGGCGCAGCGTCGCTGCCCCCGGCGCAATCGCCTGTAAAACCATCCCCAACCCGGTCGTGGCCGCGTCCGCAGCCAGCATCCGCGCCGCCCGACTCTCGGCCAGATGTTGCGCTGCAATAATTAGAGTTTCATGCATATATCGATCCTTATGCAAATAGGTTGACTCAGCCCCTTGCCGTTTACGTAGCTTGTGGCATTATTGTGCCGGGGCCAAACAAGACCCTGCGCGCAACACGCACAGTATTGAGGGGAGTGAAGAATGTCCAAACCCAACATCAAGCGGGGGGCTGGAATCGCATTGGCAGCGATTTTGGCGGCCAGCGTTTCCACCGTCGCGGTTCAGGCCGCGCAGAAGCCGATCGTCATCGGCGTTACCGCTGAAATGGCAACCATTCCGGGCAAGGCGATTGCCAATGGCGCAACCTTGGCCGTCCAGCAAATCAACGCGGCGGGCGGCATTAATGGTCGGCCGATCAAGCTGATCATCGAAGATAATCACGTCTCCACCACCGATGCGATCCGCTCGTTCCAGCGGATGACCCGCCAGGATCACGCGGTTGCGATTCTTGGTGCGTTTACCAGCGAAGTTGCCTTGGCGCTCGAACCCTGGTCAGCCCGCCTCCATGAACCGTTCCTGATCACCGGTGCGGCCTCTAACAAGCTTGCTGAATATGTCCATGCTGATTATGCGCAGCGGAAATATATCTTCCATGCCTATCTGCCCGCCGCCTATCTGGCGCAAGCAGTTTGCGATTCAACCAAGGATTTGCTGGTGCCGATGCATATGACCACCGCCGTGGTGCTCAGCGAAGACGCCGCATGGACCAAGCCACTTGATGCTGGCTACGATAAATGCCTGCCCAAAGTCGGCGTCAAAGTTTTGGATAATATCCGCTTTGATCCCAACACCACCGATTTCACCCCGATTTATCAAAAAATCGAGGCGATGCATCCGGCCATGATCATGGCGGGCTGGGCGCATGTCGGTGTGCAACCTACGGTGCAATGGGCCGAACAAAAAGTGCCGGTCGCCCTGGTTGGCATCAACGCGCAAGCCGGGTCTTCGCTGTTCTGGAAAGCCACCAACGGCGCGACCGAAGGGGTGCTCACCGGCAACACGTCTGCTCCCGGCGTCGCGATCACGCCGAAAACCATCCCGTTCACGAACGCCTACAGCAAAGAATTTGGCTCGGAGCCTGCCTATTCGGCCTACTCGACCTATGATGCGATGTATGCGCTCGCGGATGCGATCAAGCGGGAAAAATCAACCAAGCCCAACGCCATCGTGGCTGGATTGGAAAAAACCGATATGGTCGGCACCCAAGGTCGCCTCGAATTCCAAGGCAAAGCGGCCAAATTCACCCATGCACTGCGCTATGGCCCCGGCTATATCACCGGTGTTGCCATTCAATGGCAAAATGGCGTGCAAAAATGCGTCTGGCCGTTGAAATTAGCCAATGCCAAGGTGGTTTTCCCCTCCTTCGTCACCGCAACGAAATAAGAATGTACAGATACCGGCCGGATGTTTACGCACCCGGCCGGATGTTTGTAACGTTCCGTTAGGAGCGAAATCTTTTGCTCGCGCTACAGATTCTTATCGATGGTTTCGCGATTAGCACGCTCTACGCGTTGGGGGCGCTTGGTTTTACCTTGATCTTCGGGGTGAGTGGCGTGCTCAATCTGGCCCATGGCGGTTTGCTTGTCGTCTCGGCCATGGCGGCTTGGTATGTCGGCACCGCGCTTGGCGCCAATGCCTGGGTCAGCGCGGGCGTTGGCATCGGTGCGGGCCTCGCGGTCACGCTGGTCACCTATGGCGCGGTGGTGCGCCCGGTGCAGCGCTCGCGGGCGATTCCCGGCGCTGAGCGCGAACTTTTCGTGCTCACCGCAACCTTGTTATGGGGGGTGATGCTGCAAGAACTGCTCGATTACTGGTTTTCTGATACGCCGGTGGCGGTCAAACCGCTGCTCTCCGGCACGGTCAATTTTCTCGGTGTGCGCACGCCGATCAATGAATTTCTCACCGCCGCGATCGCCTGGGCGGTCATGGGTTTGCTCTGGCTGTTAGTCAATCGCACCGATATCGGCAAAAGACTACGCGCCACCGCGATCAATCCACGCGCTCTCACGCTCCTCGGCTTCGATTTGGAGCGTATTTATCTGGTCGCTTGGCTTATTTATGGCCTGCTCGCCGGTATCGCTGGCGTATTGATCGGCAGCTTTTTAGGCTCCGGCTCTAGCTATATTGCCGGCCTCACCGGCAGCGCCTTCACTATCGTCGTGCTCGGTGGTCTCGGTTCGGTTTCGGGCACCCTCATCGCCGCTTATGTCGTGGGGTATATCGAAACACTCACGGCCTATCTGATATCGCCCGCCTTGCGCGAAGTGCCCGCGTTGTTATTGCTCATCGCTGTGATGTATGTGCGCCCGCAGGGCCTCTTGGGCAAACGCTGATGCAGGCGTTCAAAACCCGAAATATTCTGATCCTCGCTGCCATTCTCGCGATTTTAGTCATCCTGCCTTTCGGCGCGGGCAGCTATGTGCTGGGCGTGCTCACCACCGCTTTTTACTTCGCGGTGTTCGCCATGTCATGGGATTTGCTATTTGGCTATGCGGGCGAAGTGAATTTCGGCCCCACCTTCCTGATCGGTCTTGGGGCGTATGGCGCGGGCATCGGCAATGCTTTGCTCGGCATGCCATTGCCGATTGCGGTGTTGTTCGGCACAGCCGCCGCTGTGATTGGCGGTGTCGCCCTCGCGATTCCGGCACTAAAACTCAGCGGCCCCTATCTCGGATTGATCACGCTGGTCGCCGTTTTGCTCTTGCAACAAGCCATCGTGATTTTTGCGGGCGTCTCCGGTGGTGAAATCGGCCTGTCCGTTCCGTCGGTTCTCTCGATCAGCAGCAAAATCAATTACGCCTATGCGCTGATTTTCATGATTATCAGTGGCGCCATTCTGCTCACCATCGCCCGGTCCTCGCTCGGCATGATTCTGCAAGCCGCCGGGCAAGATCGCGTCGCCGCCGCTGCGCTCGGTTTTGATGTCACCCGGCATAAAATTCTCGCCTTCGCGGTTTCGGCCTTTTTCTCCGGCCTCGCGGGCGCGTTGCTGGTGTTTTATCTCGGCACCGCCTCGGTCAATGCCGTGGTCGATCTTGCCATCGGCATTCGGGTGATTATCGCCGCTGTCATGGGCGGTCGGCGCACGATCATCGGCGGTGCGATCGGCGCAATTTTCCTGATTGTCGCTGCCGAACTCCTCAGGCCCCTTGGGCAACTTTCCTCCTTCGTCGTGGCCTTGATGGCGCTGGGCGTCATCATGTTTTTCCCCGATGGTCTGCTGGGGATGATCGCGGCACGGCGCCGCTCATGAAGGAAGCAACACCACGCTTGGTGGTTGAAGGCCTGTCCAAGCGATTTGGCGGGCTGGTCGCGGTCAAATCGCTCGATTTTTCGCTCTATGGCGGCGAAATTCTCGGGCTGATCGGCCCCAATGGCTCGGGCAAATCCACCGCCATGCAAATGGTCATGGGCGTGGTTAAACCCACCGCCGGGCGGATTTTGCTCGATGGGGTCGATCAGGCTGGTCGGCCAACCCATCAAATCGCGCGGGCCGGTGTCGGCCTCGTGTTTCAACATGCCCGCCCGTTGCGCCTGCAAACCGTGCTGCAAAATATCCTGCTCGGCCTATTGCCCGATAGTCTCACCCGGCTGCGCCCGCCCCCCGGCGCACTGGATCGGGCGCGCGAAATCGCCACACTCTGCGGCCTCGATAAAGTGCTGGACCGCACGCCGGCGAGCCTGCCATTCGCCGATTTACGCCGCATGGAAATGGCCAAAGTGATGGCGCGGGATCCGCGCGTGGTCCTGGTCGATGAACCGTTCGCCGGCCTTGCGCGCGATGAAGTCGAAGATTTCGCAGCCCTGATCAGAGCTTTTCGCGATCAAGGCCGCGCAGTGATGCTGGTCGATCACAATGTCAAAAGCATCGCCGCCCTCGCCGACCGCGTGCTGGCACTTTATCTCGGCGAGAAAATCGCCGAAGGCACGCCCGATCATGTGATGCGCGATGAAACCGTCCGCCGCGTTTATATTGGCGGTGCCATCGAAACCCATGAGCGCCCCGAAGCCGAGATTAACGCGCATCAAGTGCTGCTCGATGTTGCTGATCTCAGCGTATTTTACGGCAAAGCCCAGGCCCTCGATCAGATCTCGCTGAAAGTGCATCAAGGCGAGTTCGTCTCGGTCGTCGGGCTCAACGGCGCGGGCAAAACCTCGCTGTTTAACGCCATGTCCGGCCTTGTTCCCCATCAAGGCACGATCAGTTGGGATGGCGAAATCCGCCGCAAAGCCGACCCCGCGGCCATCGCTCGCGCGGGTTTGGTGCAGTGCGCTGAGACGCGCGAATTGCTGGGCACCATGAGTGTTGCCGATAATCTCGATTTGGCAGCGCAACGGCTGCCCGTCGCCGAACAAAAATCGCGGCAAGATTGGCTCTTTGGATTATTCCCAATCCTCAAATCCCGGCGCGCGCAGCAAGCCCGCACCCTGTCGGGCGGCGAACAGCAAATGCTCGCCATCGCCCGCGCCTTGATGATGAAGCCGCGCCTGCTGATCCTTGATGAACCAACATTGGGCCTAGCGCCTGTCATCCTCGCCCAATTATCGGATGCCTTGCGGGTGCTGCGCGAAACCACGGACATCACGCTGCTCCTGGGCGAGCAGAATATTACCTTTGCATTGCCCCATGCGGATCGCGTTTATTTGATCGAACATGGGCGGTTGGTTTGGCAGGGCACACCGGCCCGATTCGCCGAGGAGGCAGGAAAAAACTACCTATGATGCAATTCGTCTGTGTTGTTCAAGCAACGCTATCTTCAAAACTATGCATGTCCGCGCACGATATTGCACGTTCTTGCTTGAATGTCATAAAAACTCGTGTAATCGTTTCCGTATAAGTAAAATCTCAGGGGAGTTCGATCGATGTCGAAGAATACCAAGTCCAAGCGTCCCTTTATTGCCCGCCTTGCGCTCGCCGTCGGTGCCGGTCTCGCCTGTTTTGGCCTCGCGGGTGTCGCCCAGGCCGGCGCACCGCTGCCCTATGACTTTCCAACACCGCCGCCCAACATCACCGTGGCGCAGTTCTACAACCAATTCTCTAGTGGCAGCAGTTTCTACACGGCAAATGGCACGGAAGTCGGCAACACCCATGTCGCGACCGATGTGCCGATTATCCGCATCGTTCACACTTTCTCGCCGATTGATGGCATGCTCCCGGGCGTGCAGGTGATCGAGCCTTATGTGGCGTTTCTCGGCAATACTGAAGTGGGCGGCGCATCCCTCTCGCGCAATAGCGGCTTCGCTGAACCGCTGCTCTCCGGATTCTTGAAAGTCTATAACGATCCAGCCGATGATCAGGTGGTCACGCTCGCCTACTTCTTCAGCCCGCCGACCGGCGCCTACAATCCGAACTATTTGTTAAATGCTGGGACGAATAATTATGTGAACAACTTCGAAGTGTTATATAGTCATATTGTCACCGGGACGCCAAAAACACCCCACCTCGATTTTGATATCGCGCTCGATTCGTACATTTATAGCAATAATAACGGCGTTGACCCAAGCTCCGGTGGTCCTAAGATTGTTGAACATACAGAGCCAGTTGAGCAAATCCTTGCTTATCTGCCGTATTACTTTCATCCGCAAACCGGCGCATATGTTGGTCTGTCCTTTGAGCAAACATTTGGTGGGAAGCAGTATCTGACAATACCCAGCCTTCCATCATTCTACCGAGATACCGGCAACCGGAACGATGTCACCCAGGTCGGCCTCATCGCCGGTTCCTTCGTCTCCCCCACCGTTGCGCTGCAAACCCAGTTGACCACCGATGTGCGCGTGCGCGGTGGCGTCAAAAATGACGTGACGTTCCTCGTGCAAGTCGCCAAGGTCTTTTAATTTTCATCCTGAACCAGCCGACGGTCCGCTGGAGGACCGTCGGCTGGTCACTCCCGGATCGCTGCTCTTCATAAGCCGTCCGCCTCAGCCATCACCGCCGCATCATCACATCAGGAGGGTCGTCCATGGCGTTTTCACCCATGCAACGCAGTCTCGCGCATTACCCCGATCAAGGGCCGCGTAAGCTTTACTTGCTCCTGGTCGTGCTGATCACGATTGCCCTTTATTACGCGCTTTATGCTGGCGGCGGCGTCGCGCCGTTATTGCTGGCCGGGTTGAAACTGCCCTTCAGCGATTTCGTCTATATTCTTGCTTTCGGCAATCTCATCGGCGCCTTCGCCTCCTTGCTGGCCGGACTCGCGGACCGCTTTGGTCGCGCCAATCTGGTGGTTTACGGCCTGTTAATCGTCGGCCTGTTGATCGCCTTCGTCATGCCCAACGTCACCACCGCCCGCGCCTGGGGGATCACCTTCTTTGTGGTGTCCTTCGTCGAAGGCATCATCCTGGTCGCAACCCCCGCCTTGATCCGCGATTTCTCGCCCCAAGTCGGGCGCGCCACCGCCATGGGATTCTGGACCATCGGCCCGGTGCTCGGCAGTCTCACCGTGAGCGTCGTCACCACCCTTACCTTGCCGATTTTCAAAACCTGGCAGAGCGCCTATGAGATTTGCGGCTACGCCGTGCTCGCTGTGTTCGTGCTCGCTTTCGTGTTCCTCAAAGAACTCGCCCCCTCGCTGCGCGATCAAATGATGGTCAATTTACGAGACCGCACCTTGATCGAACTGAAAGCGAAGGGCCTTGATATCGAAGCCAGCCTGCGCAACCCCTGGCGGCAAATGCTCCATGTCGATATTCTCGCCTCCGCCTTCGGCGTGTCGGTCATGCTGCTGTTTTACTATACCGCCGTCGCTTTCGGCTTGATTTATTTTGTCACCGTCTTCGGCTATTCAGTCCAGCAAGCCAATATTCTCGCCAATTGGAACTGGGGCACCAACGCAATCGCCCTGATCATTGCGGGTATCCTGTCGGACAAATTGCGCGTGCGCAAACCATTCATGATTTTTGGCGGCATCGGCGGCTTGGTGCTGAATTTCTTCTTCCTCCGGCTCGCGGGCACCCATGCCCCGTTCTCCGTGCTCACCATGCTGGTCGCCGGGCAATCCTTCTTTATCGGCTTTGCCTATGTCACCTGGATGGCGAGCTTCACCGAAACCGTCGAAGCGCGCAATCCTGCCCTCACCGCAACGGGCTTGGCGATTTGGGGGTGGATGTTGCGCGTCGTGGTCACCGTCTGTTTCCTCGGCTTCCCGCTGGTGGTGCGTTCGGTCAACACCCTGCTCGCAGCACCTTACATGATCGCGGCCTATAAACACGCGCTGGCCGCTCATGTCGCGCCGCCGCCGTCCTTGCTGGCCGCGCTCGGCGCTATCAAGCAAGCTGCCGCCGCAGCCCCGCTCCAATGGAAACATTGGTATTGGATTTGCGAAGGCGGCATTGTGCTGTTCCTGCTTACCGTCTTTCTCATGCGGGGCCGCTGGAGCCCCGCAGCGGCCCTGGCCGACGAGCAGGCGCACGACGCGCTGGTGAGCAAGGAACTCGCTCAGCTACAGGCCACTCAAGCGGCGGAGTAACCTATGGACCAACCGATCAACACGATTACGCTCGCCGATCTGCGCGCCAAAATCGGCCAAGAGCTCGGGGCATCCGCCTGGCTTACCATCGATCAATCAATGATTGATCGGTTCGCCGGCATCACTCAAGATCGACAATATATCCATATCGATCCGGTGCGCGCCGCCGCAACGCCGTTTGGTGGCACTATCGCGCACGGGTTTCTCACCCTCTCAATGCTCAGCCATTTCGCCCAGCAAGTGCTGCCCCGCCTCGAAGGCTTGGTAATGAGCATCAATTACGGGTTTGATCGTGTGCGTTTCGTTGCACCGGTGCGCTCAGGCGCGCGAATTCGCGGCGTGTTCAAGCTTGAACATCTGGAAATCCAAGCGTCTGGCCGGATTCAAATGCGCCAAGATGTCACTGTTGAAATCGAGAGAGAAACTAAACCCGCTCTCAGCGCCACGTGGCTCTCGCTGCTGGTGCCCGGGCCGGGCACAGTCTAACGCCCAGCCACCAATACTCCGTCACACCACGCTATTGGTGACGCATCAAGCCGCCGGATCGTCAGACCCGGCGGCTTTTTGATACGGTAATTTTACTGGCCCATATCCTTGGGCAGCGCATCGCGCAGCATGTCCAAATTCTGCTCGACGAGCGGCGTGGTCTCAATCGCAACTTGCTTGAATTCCGGTGACGTGCCGTTATGAATCTCGTCCTGGAACACGGCGAGCGCGCTCTCATGGCTCGAAATCTCATCACGCAAGAACGCAACCGACAGGCTCGGTGACGGATGATATGACAACGCGACCAGTTGCGCCTTCAGCTCAACCGGCAGCGTGTTCGGCAGCGTCACGCCGTTGGCCTTGGCTTGTGCTTGAATTTGCGGCGCATATTTCGCGGCGTCGGCGCAAATCTTATTGGCCACCGGCACCACTGTCGGGGTCAAACCACCCTTCTGCACATAGGCGCAGGCCGCCAAGTCAAAATGCACCAGTTGATAGGCCGTCGTGATGAAGCCCAAATCTTGCGGCGAAACATTGCTGGTTGCAGGCGCCTGCGCCACCGTTGAACAGCCAGCCAGTGCCAGAATCCCGGCCAAGGCACCATAACGAGACAATTTAATCATAATGCTGGATCTCCCCTTCGTCGATTTTGATTTAAGCGAAGTAACCACAATACTCTGCCAAATTACAAGCCGGGCGTGAAGAGATAAATCACCCTCACTTGCAGAATAATGCTTGCCCGTGACAAGCGGGCCACGATTCGCTGTCCCTGGCGACCCCGGCGTGACTCGAACACGCAACAACCTGCTTAGAAGGCAGGTGCTCTATCCGGTTGAGCTACGGGGCCCTTATTCATTATGCCCCAAAACGCGCCCGCCGACCAGACCGATGCTGCACCGCACAGTTTTTCTTGACGGCGCATCAAGCACCCGTCATCCTGTGCTCGAACCTCCCAATGGATTTTTGCGTGACCCAGCACATCAAACGTCTCCTGGTTGCCAATCGCTCAGAAATTGCGATCCGGGTGTTTCGCGCCGCCTCAGAACTTGGCATCACCACCATCGCCGTTTATGCCGAAGAGGATAAATTATCGCTGCATCGCTTCAAATCCGATGAAGCCTATCTGATCGGTCGCCAACCCGGCCAAAAACCGCTCGGGCCGATCGAAGCCTATTTGTCGATCGATGAAATCCTGCGCGTCGCCCGCGACTCCGGCGCAGATGCGATCCATCCCGGCTATGGTTTTCTCTCCGAAAATCCCGATTTTGCCGAAGCCTGCGCCGCCGCTGGTATTATTTTCATCGGCCCGCGGCCCGAAACCATGCGCCGCCTCGGCAATAAGGTCGCGGCCCGCCATCTGGCTGCCTCCGTCAATGTCCCGGTCATGCCAGCGAGCGCGCCGCTCGGCGATGATCCGCACGAAAACCAGCGCATCGCCGCGCAAATCGGCTACCCGGTGATGCTCAAAGCCTCCTGGGGCGGTGGCGGGCGCGGCATGCGCCCGATTGAGCATGAAGATCGCCTGCTCGATGAAATCGCCGCTGCCCGCCGCGAAGCCCTGGCAGCCTTTGGCAATGACGAGGTCTATCTCGAAAAATTAGTCCGCCGCGCACAGCATATCGAAGTGCAATTGCTCGGCGATGCCCATGGCAATCTTGTGCATCTTTATGAGCGTGATTGCTCAATCCAAAGGCGCCATCAGAAAATTGTCGAGCGTGCGCCAGCACCCTTCCTCAACCCGGCAACCCGCCTTGCCCTGTGTGACGCCGCTTTGCGCATCGGCCACGCCACCGCCTATCAAAACGCGGGCACAGTGGAATTCCTGCTCGATGACGCAACCGGTGAGTTTTATTTCATCGAGGTAAATCCAAGGATTCAAGTAGAACATACGGTCACCGAAATGGTCACCGGCATCGATATTGTCAAAGCCCAAATCCGCATCGCCAGCGGCGGCACCATCGGCGATCTCGCCTCCACCGGCGTTCCCGCGCAAAGCGCAATCCACCTTGATGGCCACGCATTGCAATGCCGGATCACCACGGAAAATCCGGAGAATAATTTCATCCCCGATTACGGGCGCATCTCAGCCTATCGCGGCGCGTTTGGTTTTGGCATCCGCCTTGATGGCGGCACCGCGTATTCCGGCGCCGTGGTCACCCGGTTTTACGATGCGCTGTTAGAAAAAGTTACCGCCTGGGCGCCGACACCCGAGGAAACCATCGCCCGCATGGTGCGCGCCTTGCGCGAATATCGAATTCGCGGCGTCACCACCAATCTTGCTTTCCTTGAAGCGCTGCTCACCCATCCTGCTTTTCAGTCCGGTGATTACACCACCCGCTTCATCGACCAAACGCCCGAACTGCTCAGCCTACCGCGTCGGCAAGACCGAGCGACCAAACTGCTCCGCTATATCGCCGATGTGAGCGTCAATGGCCACCCCGAAACCCGGGGCAAACGCAAACCCGTCGCCCATAGCCGGGTGCCCGTCGCCCCGCTCTTGTCCGCCCCAATGGTCGAAGGCACGCGCCAAAAGCTGGATCGCTTAGGCCCTTCCGGCTTTGCCGCCTGGATGCGCGAACATAAATCAGTGTTGATTACCGATACGACGATGCGCGATGCCCATCAATCTTTGTTAGCCACGCGCATGCGCAGCTATGATATCCTGGCCGCAGCACCAGCCTATAGCGCGGGTCTGCCGGCCTTGTTTTCGCTGGAATGCTGGGGCGGTGCCACGTTCGATGTGGCGATGCGCTTTCTCGCCGAAGACCCGTGGGAGCGCCTATCCGCGATCCGCGCCGCCGTGCCGAATATTCTGCTGCAAATGTTGCTGCGCGGCGCCAATGGTGTCGGCTATACCAATTATCCCGATAACATCGTGCAATTTTTCGTCCGTCGCGCTGCGGCTGCTGGGATTGATCTGTTCCGGATTTTCGATTGCCTCAATTGGGTCGATAATATGCGCATCGCCATCGACGCCGTGTGCAACGAAGGCAAACTCGCCGAAGGTGCTCTTTGTTACACAGGCGATATTCTCGATCCGGATCGCGCCAAATATGCGCTCAAATACTATATCGATCTCGCCAAACAGCTTGAAGCCGCAGGGTGCCATATCCTCGCGATCAAAGACATGGCGGGCGTGCTGAAACCCAACGCCGCCCGCGTGCTGGTCTCCGCCCTGAAAAGCGAAATCGGCTTGCCGATCCATGTGCATACGCACGACACGTCCGGCATTGGCGGTGCCACCCTGTTAGCTGCCGTCGCCGCCGGTGCCGATGCAATCGATGCCGCGATGGATTCGCTCTCCGGGCTCACGTCCCAGCCCTGCCTTGGCTCGTTGGTTGAAGCCTGGCGGCATACCGAGGCCGATAGCGGGCTTGATCCGGAATCGATCCGACAAATGAGCTTCTATTGGGAGGCGGTGCGCGGCCAATATGCTGCCTTCGAGAGTGATTTGCAGGCCGGGGCCTCCGAAGTCTATTTGCACGAAATGCCCGGTGGTCAATTCACCAATCTGCGCGAGCAAGCCCGCTCGCTCGGTTTGGAGACGCGCTGGCACGAGATCGCCCGCGCCTATCGCGATGCGAATATGGTGCTCGGTGACATCGTGAAAGTCACGCCCTCCTCCAAAGTCGTGGGTGACCTCGCTTTGATGATGGTCTCGCAAGACCTCTCGCCCGCCGATTTGCTTGATCCTGCCAGAGAAGTCGCGTTCCCCCAATCGGTGGTCGATATGCTGCGCGGTGATCTCGGCCAACCCCCCGGCGGCTGGCCCGAAGCCCTCTCGCGCAAAGTGCTGAAGGGCCAAACACCCTATGTCGTGCGCCCCGGATCCTTGCTCGCCCCCGCCGATCTCACAAATCTGCGCGCCGAGGCGCAAACGCGCTGCGGCGGCCCGCTCGATGACGAGGCGTTAGCGTCCTATGCCATGTATCCCGATGTCTATGCCGCATTCCGCGCCACCGGCGAGGCCTATGGTCCGGTCGCAACCCTGCCCACCCCGGTCTATTTTTACGGCATGCGCCCTGGCGATGAAATCGCGATCAGCCTGGAGCCAGGCAAAACCCTCAATGTGCGCCTGCAAATTTTGGGTGAAACCGATGATGAGGGCAATGTTCGGGCCTTCTTCGAGCTGAATGGTCAACCGCGCGTGGTCAAAGTGCCGAACCGCGCCGCCACCCCGGCCCGGCCCCTGCGCCGCAAGGCCGATGAGCAACGCGCCCATGAAATCGGCGCGCCGATGCCCGGCACCATCGTCGCTGTGCTGGTGCGCGAGGGCCAGACCATAGCGGTCGGCGAACCCTTGATCGCGATTGAGGCGATGAAAATGCAAACCCGGATCAACGCCCCGGTCGCGGGCATAATCGGCCCCGTGCATGTGCGCCCCGGCGATGCGGTCGAGGCGAAGGATTTGTTAGTCGAGCTTGCGCTCTAACGCCACACCGTCCGGCCCAAACACATGCAAATGCGCGCCATCGAAGGCGAGGGGCACAATCTCGTCGGCGCGCAGCGCACAATCGGCTGGTGCGCGCATCATCAGGGCCGCATCATCGGTCTGCAGATGCACATGCGCCTCAAACCCAACATGCTCAACCCGCTCAACGCGCCCGCGCAGCGGGCCCGCCGGATCAATCCGCACATGCTCAGGCCGAACCCCCAGCGTCACCGGGCGCCCAACCGCCAACCGCGCCGGGGCTGCAACCGCGGCACCATGCGCCAGCAAAAACCCGGTCGCGGTGGATGTCGCCGGACAAAAATTCATCCCCGGCGCACCAATAAACCCGGCGACAAACCGATTAACCGGCCGATCATGCAGGTCGCGCGGCGTGCCAATCTGCTCAATCCGCCCCGCATTCAACACCACAATCCGGTCCGCCATAATCATCGCCTCGGTCTGATCGTGGGTGACGTAAATCATCGTGGTCTGTAACGCCCGATTGAGCCGCACCAAATCAGTGCGCAATTGCGCGCGCAGCACGGCGTCCAAATTCGCCAGCGCCTCATCAAACAAATAGCCGCGCGGTGCAGCAACAATCGCCCGGCCAATCGCAACACGCTGGCGCTGTCCGGCGGAAAGTTCATGCGGCTTGCGTGCGAGCAGGGGCTCAAGCTCCAGCAGCGCCGCCGCCCGGCGCACCGCCGCCGCCACGCTTTGCCGGTCAGCCCCCGCCATGCGGCGCGCAAACCCCAAATTATCGGCCACCGTCAAATGCGGGTAGAGTGCATGGTTCTGAAACACCATTGCCAGCCCGCGCCGCTCCGCCGGAACGGCATTGGCCGGCTCGCCATCAATGCTGATCGTGCCGTGGGTCACCGGGTCCAGCCCGGCAATTAGCCGCAGCAAGCTGGTCTTGCCACAGCCGGACGGGCCCACCACCACCAAAAACTCGCGATCCGCGACCTCAAGCGTAATATCAGAGAGCCGGTCGGTCGAGCCAACACGCTGCGTCACATGGGTGAGCGAAATCCGCGCCATCAGCGGATCGTATCTGATTTGACCCATGGCTTCCAGGGCCGCGCATCCTCGGCTATCAGGGGCCCATGAAGACCTGGCTGCTCTATAAAATCATTCGCGGTCGCCCGCGCCTGTTCGCAGGCTTGGTCTGCGGCCTCGCTGCCTTCCCGCTGCTGCCCGCCGCCTTGCCCGCGATGACGCGCGTTGCGCTGAGCTGGGATGCGATGGTCGCCGCCTATCTGGTGCTGGTGGTGTTCCACTTCATCGGCGCCGATCATACCGATATCCAGGCCGATGCCGCCCGCCAGGAAGAAGGCGAGTGGACCTTGTTCGCGATCACCCTGTTCGGCGCGCTGATGAGTTTTGTGGTGATCGTCATTTTCTCCGGGCTGAATGTGAAAAAAGGTCATGACGGGCTGTATCTGGCGCTGGTGTCGATCACATTGGCGGCATCCTGGCTGATGACCAATGTCACCTTCGCCTATCGCTACGCCCATGAATATTACGAAAAGCGGCCCGGCGGGGCGATTGCCGGGGGCTTGCGGTTTCCCGAGGAAGAGCGCCCAGATTATCTGGATTTTATCTATTTCGCCTTCGTGATCGGCATGACGTTTCAGGTTTCGGACGTGGAAATCACCGCGCGCACCATGCGCCGCATCGCCACGGCGCAAGGCCTCATTGGCTATGTGTTCAACACTGTTATTCTGGCGCTGACGATCAATATCGCCTCTGGGTTGATTTGAACCGTCATTTTGACATGAAGGAGCGTTCGATAATGACCAATCGCTTTCGCCATCGGCTTGCCGCCACCGCATTCGCCATCGCGATCGGCGGCACCGCCGGCATCGGCATCGCCGCCGCCCCGCCGGAGGTTGCATCCTGTGCCGGCTGCCATGGTGCGAATGGCATGGGTAACCCCGCAGCGGGCTTTCCGGCCTTGGCGGGGCTGCATGCCGGGTATCTTGAACAGCAGCTCTATGCCTTCAAACACGGCACCCGGGCGAATGCGATGATGAATGCCATGGGGGCCAGCCTCAACGCCGCCACCCGCGCCAAAATCGCGGCTTATTATGCCAGCCTGCCGGTGCCGCCGGTCGCTGAGCCTGATCCCGCGCCGAGCGGTCTGGGCGCGCAAATCGCGATGCAGGGCCTGAATACCGGCACGCCGCACGCGGTTCCGGCCTGTGCGTCCTGCCATGGCGATGCCGGGCTAGGGCAGGGGCGTTTCCCGCGCCTCGCCGGCCAGTCGGCCGCCTATCTCTCGGCGCAATTAGTCGCCTGGCAAAAAGGCACGCGCGGCGAAACCCCTTTGCATCTGATGCGTCATATCGCGCGCAAACTCAGCCCGGCGGACATCACCGCCGTCACCGCCTATTACGCAGCCCTCTCGCCCAACCCCGCCCCCGGCGCGCCCGCCGCCGCATCCCCCGATTCGCCCCCGAATGCCAAGGCCGGGGCTAAAAAGCCAGGATAGGCGCCACGGCGCCCGGTTGACCCGGCTCAATCGGGCGCAGCACCCGCTTTTGCCATTGTTGCAACCGGTTGAAGCTGCGCTGATTCTGCCCGTCAGCGTCAAATTGCATACCCCAGCCATTGGCCAAGCGCCCGATGGGCAGCGTCATCGCCGCGAGCGTCGCGGCGAGGCCGGTTTTGGCGGTGTTGGCCTGCACCGCCTGAAACGCCAAACTCGCACCCAGATAGGTCTGTAAACTCGCCGCCCCGCGCGGTTCGGTTGCGTAGCGACGCTGATAAGCCCGCGCAATCGATGACGCCGCCGGGCCATAATTCGGGCTGGCCACCACCATGGTGCGGTCAAACCCAGCGCCGATCAGCGCGGGCAGTGTATCCAGCGCATAGCCCGCCCCGGTGCCAATCACCATCCGGGGCCGCCATCCCGCCCGCGCCATGGCCTGATAAAACAACACCGCGCCGTCGGGCTGCCCGGCATGGATCACCAAATCAAGCTGCGCCCGCCGCATCCGCCGCACCGGCTCATCAAGGTCATCGCGGCCCGTGGCTGTGGCCATCGGCAGCAGCGGCGTGATTTTGGCATCGGTCAGCGCGCTCAGCATCGCTGCGGCAAACGCGCCATCGGTCGCGCCAATGTCAAACAGCAGGCCGATGCGCAAATCCTGCGGCGCAATCCGCCAGCCCGGTGCGATCACGCCGGTGATCGCTGCCTGCACCGCCGACGCCGCATCCCGGCTGGTGGTGCCGAAGCGATGCAGGCTGCGAAACCCGCGCTTGGTGATCCCATCAGCCGGCGCATCCAGCTCCAAATAGGCGATATTGGCCAACTCGGCGGATTCGGTCGCGGCGAATGACAGGGTGGATGAGGCCGTGCCCAAAATCAGCGCCGCCCCTTTGTCATGCAGCACCCCCACCGCGCGCTGCGCATCGCGGGTGGTTTCGGCGGTCACACGCAGCAAGGAGGGGCGCTGCGCCGGTGGCAAAGCCGCATAAGCGAGCGCAATCCCGCGCCACGCCTCGTCCCCCACCAAGCCCAACCGGCCATTGCTGGGCAGAATCACGCCCAGCAACGCGGGCCCCGCCGCCGCACGCGGTGCCGCCGCCCGCGCACCAACAGGCGCCGCCGCAGCAAGGCTGGCAGAACCGAGCGAAAACAAACGGCGCGATAAAAGGTTCGGCATGGTTTTGCTCCGTCTTGCACTCTATATGATCGATGCCAACCCCAAGGAGCGAAAATATGGCCCACCCGTCCGCAGCCTATGCCCTGCCCACGCACATGCGCTACATCGCCATGGCCGCACCCGGCGGGCCGGACGTTCTCGCGCTGGGCGAGACCGATGTGCCGATTCTGCGCGATGATGAGCTGCTGATCGCGGTGGCCGCCGCCGGGGTCAATCGCCCGGATATTCAGCAGCGCAAGGGGGCCTACCCGCCACCGCCCGGCGCCAGCCCGATTCTCGGCCTGGAAGCGGCGGGCCATGTGGCGGCACTGGGCAAAAACGTCACTGGCTGGTCGCTGGGCGATGAGGTCACCGCTCTTTGCAATGGCGGCGCCTATGCCGATTACGTGGCTGTCCCCGCCGCCCAATGCCTGCCCGTGCCGCGCGGCCTAAGCTTGATCGACGCCGCTTCATTGCCCGAAACCTATTTCACCGTCTGGGCCAATCTGTTCGATCTGGGCCGCTTGGCGCCGGGCGAATCGGTGCTGGTCCATGGCGGTAGTTCGGGAATCGGCGTCACCGCCATCCAACTCGGCGCAGCCTTCGGCGCCACCCTGTATGCCACCGCCGGCTCAGACGAAAAATGTGCTGCCTGCCTTGATCTTGGTGCCACCGCCGCGATTAACTACCATGACGAGGATTTTGCTGCCGCCCTCCAGCGCGTTACCCACAATTCTGGCGTCGATGTGGTGCTGGACATGGTCGGCGCCCCCTACATGGCGCGCAATTTGCAGCTACTCAAACGCGATGGTCGGCTGGTGCAAATCGCCTTTATGCAGGGCAATATCGCCAAAACGCTCGATTTATTGCCGATCATGCTCAAGCGCCTGACCATCACCGGCTCCACCATGCGCCCGCGCAGCACCGCTGAAAAAGGGGCCATCGCGCAATCTCTGCACCGCGTGGTCTGGCCCTGGCTGGAGCAAGGCCGGGTCAAGCCGGTCGTGCATGAGGTGGTGCCAGCCGCCGCCGCTGCGGCAGCCCATCGCCTGATGGAAACCAGCACCCATATCGGTAAAATAATCCTCGATTTCACCGCCCGCTGATCAATGTCTCCCGGCGCGGAGGCCGCATCCGCGCCGCCAAAAACCATTTTGAAAATATTGTCGATAATCGGTTAAATTGTTAATGATGTCGGTCGGATGACCCTCCCCACAGCCCCGCGACACGTGACTTACAATTGTCATATTGTATCATAATTTTATACATAGCAACCAAAATATAATTTGATCTTAAAAACAGAGGCATAGTTTTTGGCGGAAATGCTCGATTCAACCGTTAACTGTGCGGCTCATGCCTACTCGTGGTTGAACTCAGTAAAATTAACCACCCACCCCAAATTTTCTCTTGCTTACCATTAACGAACCCGCTAAACGGTAACCATAAATTAAGGTTTCGGAGGTTCCCTAATGAGTTCGACAGTAACCGTCGTTGGCGGTGTCAACCAAAATGCAGTGAGTGGTTTTATTTCCGTGCCCCTCACGGGCATAACCACCGCGACCCAAACGGCGCTGCAAAGCGCGCTCACCGCACTCAGCAACCAAGTCGCAGCTGGAGCGGTGTCATTTACCAATGCGGATCAGATCACCGGCACGTCCGCCTTGACGACCGGGGCGTCCGCGACGGGTGGCCTCTTCGTCATCAGTGATCAGCTATTCCCGGGACAGGCGCCAACCGGCGCATCAACAACCGGCAGCTACACGATTGGCACTGCGTTCAGCACCACCGTTGTTGAGGCGCCGGGCACCGAAACGGTGAACGCGTCGAACGCGAATGGTCAAACCTTCATTCTCGGCGCGACCAGCAACGTCAATCTGTTCACCGGCACCGGCACCGGGTCAGTGATCGCGGGGGGTGGTAACGATACGCTCAATCTGCAAGGCACGCAGTCTGCGGCGATTAGCGCTGGCGATGTGCGCGTGAAAACCTATTCTGGCAGCTCCACCGTTGTTGCCACCGGCAGTAGCTCGGTCTTTGCCTCCGTTGTCAAAGGCTATGCTGGCTCCATGGATTTTGTGAACAACAGCACAGGCTCGGTCCTGGTCGCTGGCGGGTCGGGGTCACTGACCGTATTTGGCGGCGCCGGTGGTGGCCACTTCACCGGCGGCACGGCGGGTAATAACCTGTTGATCGCAGGGTCGGGTGCAGCCGTCTTGGTTGGTGCCGGCAATGGCGATGTGTTGGACGCAGGCTTTAATGCCGATGGTGTAACCGCATCCCCCACGGTCAACGGCACGAATTATCTCTATGCGGGGTCCGGCAACGAAACGCTGCAGGCCAGCTCGGCAACCGGCAGCAACCTGTTCTTGGCGGGTGCCGGCGTGGACGTCATCTCCTCGGGTGGGTCGGGTAATCAGTTCTTCTTCGGCAGCTCCGGCTCCGCGACGATGACGGGCTCAACCGTGAACGGCGCCGTCAATGTTTACTTCTTCGGCTCCGCAACCGGCAACACCGGTGGTAACGATGTGATCACCAACTTCAACCTCGCCACGGATAAATTGTTCGCCGTCGATGGCACGAACATCACCTCGATCACCGGCTCGACGGTCAACGGCACGCCGGGCGTCTTGGTCAGCCTGTCGGACGGCACGCAAATCACGATGCAGGGCATCTCCGTCGCGCAAGCCTCGGTCTATGCCGGTGGCTCGTTCATCTAATCTTGACGGACCTCCCACTGAACCCCGAACCGCAAGGTTCGGGGTTTTTTATTGCGCCAATCGCGCCCTCCACCCCCACCGGCACATAAAAACCCCCGGATCACCCAGATCCGGGGGTTTCGCTGCAACCCAGCCGTGCTTTGGCGCGTGATGGCCCATCAAAGCCCGAAATAAGCCGCCCGCACCGCATCATCCGCCTCTAGCGCCGCCCGGGTGCCTGACAGCTTCACCTGCCCATGATCGATCAAATAGCCCCGATCCGCGAGCGCCAGAAACGCAACATTCTGCTCGGCAATCAACAACGCCGTGCCCGCGCCAATCGTCGATTTCAGCACCTCGATCACCTGCTTCACAAAAACCGGCGCCAACCCCGATGATGGCTCATCCATCAAGAGTAATTTCGGCTCGGAAATCAACACCTTCGCGATTCCCAGCATCTTGCGTTGCCCGCCTGACAAGGTCCCCGCCGCATCGCGCTTTTTCGCGGCCAAGGCCGGAAACAGCTCAAACAGCCGTTCACTCCGCCGCTTCACCTCCGCACCGGAGAGAAAATAGCCACCCAGCCGGATATTTTCCTCAATCGATAACGACGGAAACACACCCAACTCGGACATGAACGCAATGCCCCGCCGGATGCGCTGATCGGGTTTTTCACCGCCAATCGCGGCACCATCAAACGTGATCGATCCAGCCCAGCACGGCAAAAGTCCAATGATGCTGCGCAGCAATGTCGTCTTGCCGGCACTATTAGCCCCGAGCAGCAGCACCGTCTCACCCGGTGCCACGTCCAAATCAATGCCCCACAGAATTTGCATCCGCCCATAGCCGGAGGTCACATTTCGTAATGACAATAAACTCATCTCAGCCCCCGATGAATGCCGCAACCACATCCGGGTCGCGCGAGGCATTTTGTAACGAGCCCTCAAACAGCATTTTGCCAGCGCCCAGCACAATCACCCGCTCGGTAATCTTGCCGAGAAAATCGAGCAAATGCTCAACCACAATCAGCGCAATGCCGCGCGCCGCAAGACCGGTCAGCAGCGTCGCAATGCCGCCTAATTCCGCGGGGTTCAGCCCGGCGCCAATTTCATCAACCAATAATAATTTCGGCCCGGTCGCCAAAGCCCGGCCTAAATCCAGCATTTTCTGCTGATTAACCGTGAGCGATCCCGCCAGCGTCTCCGCCTGATCCGCGAGGCCAATCTCGCGCAAAATCGCCGCCGGATCGGCCCCGCGCGCGCGTCCAATCGCGGCAGCCACATCGATATTCTCGCGCACGGTCAGGTCATGAAACACTTTGGGCACCTGAAAACTGCGGTTGATCCCAAGCCGCGCCAGCTTGAAAATCGGCAGGCGCTGCACGGGTTGCCCCTCGAACAAAATTTGCCCCGAATCGGCCTGATGCACGCCGGAAATCACATTGATCGTCGTGGTTTTGCCGGAGCCGTTTGGCCCCACCAACCCAACAATCTCGCCCGGCTGCACGCTGAAACTCACCTCGTTCAACACGGTGAGCAGCCCAAATTTCTTGCCCACGCCCTCCAGGCGCAGCAGCTGTTCAGACGCCATTTTTCCTCCAGCGCGCCAGCAGCGACATCACCCCGTTCGGCAAAAACAGCACCAGCAACACAATCAGCAACCCATAGATCAGCTCAAAATATTGCGGCGTCGAAATCCCGATCACCGCATAAAAACTATATAAAATCGCCGCCCCCAGCAGCGGTCCCACCACCGTGCCCACGCCGCCAAACAGTGCAAAGACAATGGCAAACACCGAAATCTGCAAGGTAAACAGCGCATCCGGATAAAACACCGATAAGTTCCAGGCATAAGCCCCACCGGCCAGCCCCGCGACCAGGGCCGAAATCAGCCACACAATCGCGCGCGCGCGCACCACATCGAGCCCCGCCATCGAGGCGCTCACCGCATCCTGCGTCATCGCCCGCAGCGCCAAACCAAACCGCGATGTGCGAAAATAAATCCCCACGCCGGTCGCCACGAGCAGCACCGCCACCATCGTCGCATAGCTCGCCGCCGGATCATAAACCCGCTCGATTTTCAATCCGTAAGGCCCGCCGGTGATGTCTTTCAAATGCGGATTGGCCACCACGAAATATAAAATCTGCGACGCGGCCAAATTCGCGATCGAGAAATACGCCCCCGAGAGCCGCAGCAACGGCGTTAACAAAATCGCCATCGCCACGGCCGCCGCGCCGCCGCCGAGCACACAAACCAACACCGGCAAATCGGTGTGCAACACCAGCAGCGCCGTCGCATAGCCGCCGCAGCCGAAAAACCCAACATAGCCAAACGGCAAATAGCCGGTGAACCCGTAGAGCAGGTTCAAGCCCTGTGCGAGCACCATATAGGTGACCAGCGTGAACAGCAGCGATTGGTTGCCAATCACATGCGGCAACACCACCGATGCCGCGAGCAACCCAAGCAGCAACCCGGCACCGGGAAGCAACCGCCGCCACCCATCATCACGCGGCGAATTCGTCACTGACTGGCTCATCTCAGGCAACACGGGCCGCCTTGCCGAGCAACCCGGACGGGCGGATCAGCACAATCACCATCAGCAGCGCATACGGCACGATGTTTGACCAGGAGGCATAAAAAGTCTGCATCAGCATCGTCCCCAGCCCAAACACCAAGCCGCCAATCACCGTGCCGAGCGGATTGCCCAGCGAGCCAATAATCACAATCGCAAACGAGGTCGTGGTCAGCGTATCGCCAATATCCGGCGAGACCGAGCCTAACAAATACGGCACGAACACCCCGGCAATCCCGGCCAGCGCCAGCCCCATCACAAAGGCAATCACCGAAACCCGGTCAACATCAATGCCGGTTGCCCGCGCCTCTTCCCGGTTCGCCATGATCGCGCGCGTCGCATATCCAAGCTTGGTGCGTGAGAAATACCAATAGAGCCCGCCAATCGCGAGCACGCTCGCCAAATCAGCCACCCACCAGCTATCGGGAAAACTCTGCCCGAGCACCGCCAAATTTCCGCCCCCCAGCGCCGAGCCGGGCAGGGAGCGCTGGTTCGCGCCAAACGCCAACCCGGTGATCGCCTCAATCATCTGAGCAATCCCGAAAAACAAAATAAATGAGAGCATTTCAGGATCGCGGCTCGCCTGCAGGCGTGGCACCACCGCATAATAAAGTGGCCAGCCAATCACCGCCGCCCCCAAAATGGCCAGCGGAATCCCGGCCAGCGGATTAAGGTGTAAATACTGCACCATCATAAACGCGCCAAATCCACCCAGCATGATGAACTGGCCATGCGCCAAATTGATAATCTTCATCACCCCAAACACCAGGTTCAAGCCAATGCCGATGAGGCTGAAAAACACCCCATACAGAACCCCGCCAACCAGGGCATATTCGATTAAATCAAGCATCCATCATGCCTTGCTGAGTATCGGTGCTTTCTCTCGGTCTCGATCAAACCGGGTCCAGGGCCAAGCCCCGAACCCGGTTCATCCATGCGCCAAACGAGCTTATTTCGGCGCCGGGTAAACCGCCTTACCCGTCGCTTTATCATTTGGGTATACCACGACAATCTTGTTGCTGGCCCCGGCGGGCACTAGCTGCGCCACCGGCAGCAACTCGCCAAGCTGCGCACCATGATCGGTCATCACAAACTTGCCCAGCACCGTCTTGGTCTTGCCAGACATGTCGAGCAATGCCTGATCAAACGCCAATTGGGTGAAAGTCGGCGCCGTGGCCACCATTTTCTGCATGATGATCCCGGTATTATAGCCAGCCGCATCCAGGAAATTCGGCGCCGCCTTGTCAGCAGCGGTGAAAGCCTGCACGAATTGCGCGGTATTCATCCCATCCGTCACGGTCTTGAACTTCACCAGCGGCGGCGTCGGATAGGTATAGGTGTAGGCCAACGCCTTCGCGCCGACATTCTTGGTGATCAGATCGATCAACTGACCCGGAAAAATCGTGAAGGTCATGTTGAAATGCAGCCCGCTCGATTTCAGCGCCCGCAGGAACGCAATATCATTCGGCGGATAGCCCATCTCGATCACCGCATCCGGATGATGCGCCGCGATGGTGTGCAGCAGCACCGTGTAGTTGGATTCCGTGGTCGGCACCGCATGGAAATAAACCGGCTTGACGCCGCCCTTCGCCAACACATCCTTCAGCGTGGTCGCCTGGGACGCATCAAAATCATTCGAGCCATACACCACGGCGACGCGCTTGATTTTTTGCTGCAGCAAATAATGCCCCAGCGGCAGCGGCCACACCGTCGAAGACGGGATCGATACGTCCGCCAAATACGGGGTCTTCTTGGTAAAGAAATTCGCCCCCGACCCGGTCGGGTCGATCAGCAACATATGATGCTCCGCCGCAATCGGCACCGCCACCGACGTGAGGACCGACCCGAAATCCGCCACCAACAGATTAACCTTATCCTGCGTGATCAACTGATTATACAAAGTCGTCGCCGTCGCGGTGGAGCTTTGATCGTCATAAGCGACAATCTTCACCGGAATTTTCTTGTTGAACGCCTTCACGAATAAGCCGCCGCCCTTATTGACCTCGGCAGCCCAGAATTGCAGGCCCTTATATTGACCCTGCGAGGCTACGGCGAACGCGCCGCTGCTCGCATAGAGCGTGCCGATTTTGATTTGCGCGGGCGCCGTCGCCGCTTGCGCCACGCCGGCCACCGCCGTCGCCGCCACAGCCAAACCAAGGCCGATTGATCCCGCCAAACCTGTCACTGATAATGCTCGCCGCATTGCTTCTCTCCCCAGAATCGGCGCAGAGACATTCCGCACCGAAATTCCACAAACCATAATCCTGATACACCTTGCCGTCCGCACACCCAAACAGCGTGCGAGATGACAAAACGATCAGGCTCGAACCGCCAAATTTCCGTAAATAGTTTACAAGAAATTCATGTCCGGAGAAAACCGTGTAACCAAACAATTCACCCGGCGCAAGGGCCGGGTGATGAAAAAATTACACAATCTGGCGAGGATTTTAGCCGATTATTGCGCGGTAGGCTTAGGATGCCACCCCGCATGACCGTGATGCCAATGCGGCCACGTCACCGCCGTCAAATGGCTGGAATCGGCACCCAGTTCCTGTACCTTGAGCACCGTGCCCAGCGCGCTCGCGTGTTCCGCACCGCTCGCCACCAGCTGCGCGCCCGGTTTCAGCAACCCGCGCAATGCCGCGTCATCAAACGCCGCCGGCGGCAGGGCCAATTGCGTGCCATTCTTGAGCATCACCCCGAAATGCATCCTCCGTGGCCCATTAATCAGGCTGACCACCGTGCCCTGCACCGTCGCCGCCGCCGCGCCATGATGCCGGAATGGCCCTTTGGGCAGCGTGACACTCTGGTGGCTGGTCGCATCGTTAATCCGCAGCGCCCGCGTCACCGCCCCCATCGCCACACCCTGCACCGTCACCTGATCGCCCAGCTTCACCGCATAGGCAATCTGGGTGGACATAAAGGGCGGTGCCAGCACCTGCGCGCCGTTGTTCAGCTGCAATCCAACAATCGCGCCAAACGGCGTCAGGGTGAAATGCTGCACCGTGCCCGTCACCGATACGGGCTTACCCCGCATTTTACCCACCGGCTGCGCCAGCGCCACGCCGGCACTGCCCGCGAACAACGTCGCGGCAAGAAGCAAAATCGTCGCTTTGGTCATGTTGATCTCCATCACAACCGGATTGCTCGCCAATCCGATTGTCGCACCATCGCACCGCTTTGTAACAGCGGTGCCTCGCCCCGGTATCAATCCGTGACAGCGTCACACATCTGCGCGAGCAACGCCAAATCCGCCGCGCGCGACAGCCGATGCTCGCCATCCTTGACCAGCATCAGCCGCACATCCGCGCCGGTCATCCGCTCGGCGAGGCGCAAACTGGTCTGATACGGCACCTCCGCATCGCGCATCCCATGGATCAGCCGCACCGGTGCCTCAATCGCGAGCGGTGCGCGCAAAACCAAATGCGCCGCCCCATCCTCTAACAGCAGCCGGGTAATCGGCGTCGGCGGCCCATAGGCATTGGGGATCATCGTCACCCCCTCGCGCGCCAAATCCTGCAACGCCGCCGCATCCAGCGCCGGGCGCAGCAAATCCTCGGTAAAATCCGGCGCCGGCGCAATCCCAACCAACCCCTGCAATCGCGCCGCCAAATCCCGTGCCAACAACGCCGCAATCCACCCGCCCATCGATGAACCCACCAGCACCAGCCGCCGTCCCGGCACCGCAGCCTCGATCACCGCCCGCGCATCCCCTGCCCAGCGTCCAATGCATCCCTCGGTGAACACCCCGCCGGACACCCCATGCCCCGAATAATCAAGCCGCAGCATCGCCTGCCCCCGGGCTGCGCAATGATCGCGCAAAAACAACGCCTTGGTCCCCGCCATGTCCGAGCCAAAGCCCGGCAGAAACACCAAAACCGGGTCCGCCCCGGCCAGCAATTGATAGGCCAGCTCGGTCCCCTGATGCCGGATATGTTGAATGGTCACGCCGATTCCCCTTCCATGCCGGTTGTGCTAACCGCCCAAGCCGAAAGGCAGGATAATGGGCAGTGCGCGCGACTATGCGGTTTTACAGGTTCTGCCGCGTCTGGAAACTGGCGGGGTGGAACAAGTCGTGGTCGAACTCACCGAAGCCATCGCCCGCACCGGCGCGCGCGCCATGGTCGCCGCCGCCCCAGGCCGCCTCGTCACCCAGGTCGAACGCGCGGGCGGCCATTTCCGCGCCCTCCCGCTCGATACCCGCAATCCGCTCGCTCGCCGCGCCAACACCAGCCGCCTGATCAAGCTGATCAAAGCCGAGCGCATCTCGCTCATCCACGTCCATTCCCGCGCCCCCGCCTTCGCCGCCCGCGCCGCCGCCGCCGCCTGCGCGATCCCCTTGGTCACCACCTATCACGGTGCCTATAGCGAGGGGAGCAAACTCAAACGCGCCTATAACAGCGTCATGGCCTCCGGCCAGCGCGTCATCGCCGTCTCCGCTTATATCGCTGACCTGATCCGCGCGCGCCATCAGATCGGCGATGACCGTCTGCGCATCGTCCCCGGCGGTGTCGATCCGGCGCGCTTCAACCCCGATAGCGTCCACGAAACCCGCATGATCCGCTTCGCGCAGGATTGGCGCCTGATCGATGGCGCGCCCACCATCATGCTGCCCGCCCGGCTCACCGCCTGGAAAGGGCAGGGGGTGATGATCGATGCCCTCGCCAAGCTACGCCATCGCGATGCGCTGCTGCTCCTCGTCGGCGCCGCGCAAGGCCGGCATGATTATGTCCGCAGCCTCTGGCAGCAAGCAGATCGTCTCGGCGTCGCAGGCCGCATCCGCATGATCGGGGACTGCACCGATATGCCCGCCGCCTATAAATTGGCCGATGTGGTGGTCAACGCCTCCACCGACCCCGAAGCCTTCGGGCGCACCATCGTCGAAGCCCAAGCCATGCGCCGCCTCGTCATCGCCACCGATCACGGTGCCGCCCGCGAAACCATCCGCGATGGCGAAACCGGCTGGCGCACCAAACCCGGCGACGCTGATGCCCTCGCCGCCAGCATCGATCACGCTTTGGATCTCGACATCCAAGCCCGCATGGCGATGGGGGTCACCGCCCGCAATTTCGTCGCCACCCATTACTCCATCGCCGCGATGCAAGCCGGCAATCTCGCCGCCTATCACGAGCTCCTCGGATGAAACGCATCCTGATCATCCGCCACGGCGCGTTGGGGGACATCGTGCTGAGCTTCCCCGCCTTCGCCGCCATCCGCGCCGCCCACCAAGCCGCCGCGATTTCACTGCTCACCACCGCCCCGTTCGCGGATTTTCTCGCTGCCGCCCCCTGGTTCGATCAAATCTTTATCGATCGGAAACCCCGCATTTTCAATTTGCCCGGCCTGTGGCGTCTGCGCCAAACGCTGATCGGTTTTGATTTTATCTATGATTTGCAAACCTCGCAGCGCTCCTCGCGCTATTTCCGTCTGGCTGGCCGCCCGCCCTGGTCAGGCATCGCGCCCGGCTGCAGCGCCCCGCATACCAACCCGGCCCGCAACGCCCTGCACACGCGCGAACGCCTCGCCGAGCAACTCGCCCAAGCAGGCTTTACCCGCCCACTGCCCATCCCCGACCTCACCTGGCTGCGCACCGCACCGCTCCCTGACGGCCCCGACCTGCCCGCTCATTTCACCGCCCTGATCCCCGGTGCCGCCCCGCATCGGCCCGAAAAACGCTGGCCCGCCAGCCATTTTGCGCGCCTCGCCCTCCAACTGTCCGGCCCCATCGTCATTCTCGGCGGCGCCGCCGAAGCCCCCCTCGCCGCCGAAATCCGCCGCCGCGCCCCGGACGCGATCGATCTCACCGGACGCACCAGCCTGCTCAGCCTCGCCCGCGTGCTTTCCCGCGCCACCCTTGCCATCGGCAATGATACCGGCCCGATGCATCTCGCCACCGCCCTCGGCGTGCCCTCGATTGTCCTGTTCGCCAACGCGAGCGACCCCAGCCTCACCGCCCCGCGCTACCCGAACGGCGATTGGCCGTGCGTGCTGCGCGCCCCCGATCTGGCCGATCTGCCGGTGGACCGGGTTGCCGCCGCTCTGCGAGGGCGGCATAACCACCCGACCTTAACCCTCTAAAGGAGCGAAAAATGCCTGCGATCACCCTGCCAGACGGCTCCGTCCGCGACTATCCGGGCGCCGTAACCGGC
>JAKBBY010000008.1 GCA_021808315.1 Pseudomonadota bacterium
GGTTGCCGAAAAAATATCAATTAATCGCGAGTTTTCATTATTTTAACGTGTTTTATTAAGAAATTGCTGACAAAGGAAGGCTTAAGACGCTGATGCTTTAGCGCGAACTTTTCCGGGAGCGTGACATGGTGTTTTCACGGCGGTTTCTGTTGGATGCGGGGGTCAAAGCGACGATCAGCCTGCCGCTTTGGATGCAAACAGCTTTGGCGGCAACACCCTGGTCGCGCCACGAGCAGGCTTCACGGCTGCGCGCTGCTGCCTATCGGCAGGGGCAGCAAAACCGCCTCGTGGTGATCGATCCGGGTCATGGCGGTCGCGATCCGGGCTGTATCGGCAAAGGCAGGCTGTTTGAAAAAGACATCGCGCTGTCAGCTTCATGGGATTTACGGCGCACGTTAGAACGCGGCGGTTATCACGTTATGATGACTCGCGAGCGCGATTTTTTTGTCCCGCTGCAAGGCCGGGTCGATTTTGCCGAAAAACATCACGCTGCAGTATTTCTGTCGATCCATGCCAATTCGGTGGCTCCAAACACCGTGGTGCGCGGTGCCAGTGTCTATACCTTCGCTGAACACGCATCGGACCCGCTGGCCCAGAAAATTGCCAGTCTGGAAAATAGTGTTGAGCGTCTATCCAATCCCACCTTCAAGGGGGTGTCACCGCAGGTGGGAGAAATTCTGTTTAGCTTGATGTCGCATAGCACCAAGGTGGAATCACTGCTGTTGCAAAAACACGCTGTTGGCGCGTTAGCGCGTTCGGTCGATATGCTGCAAAACCCCGCCCGTCACGCCACATTCGCCGTGCTACAATCTGCCGCGATCCCCAGCATCTTGGTCGAAACGGCGTTCCTCTCGAACCCCGAAGACGAAGCGGCATTGCGCACGAACGCCTTTCGCGAGCGCATCGCCCAATCGATGAAAAATGCGGTGGACGCTTGGTTCATCGCCAAACAACATGCGGTCGCCAATTTGTAAGGCGCGGCCATGATCGGGCGGCGGCGCGTCGCGTTAGGGCTTGGTGGATTTGTCTGGATGGCGTCCACGCGCGCGCTGTTGGCTGATCATCGCGCCTCGCCGCAAGAGGCCGACTATGTCGGTCACCCAGGGCCGGGCGGCATCGAATGCGCCGCCTGCGAATTTTTCCAACCTGGGCGCGGTGGCCCTGCCCATTGCCAGTTGGTGCGCGGCGATATTCTCGCCGATGGCAGTTGCGATTTTTTTGCCCGGCGCTGAACGATGTCCAAAGGATTGCCGCCCTGGCGTCATGTTTTCGTCAATTGGCTCGGGGTCGCCGTCGCGTGCTTTGCGGCGTTATTTGTCATTTTAACATTCAAACTGATCGATGCCACCGTGTGGCAACCGATCAAGCCGAGCGAAGCCGTGCTCGCCGCGTGGCGGCCCGATGACCGGATCAAACGCGAGGAGCCGGATCGGGCGCCGATCATTGATCGTCATGGCCGAATTTTAGCCGTTTCGCTGCCCGGTGCTGCTCTGTTCGCCGATCCGCAGCAAATCATCCATCCCGATCATGACGCCATATTGATCCGCCAGGTGCTGCCGTTTTTATCGCGCCAAATGCTCGTCCATCGCTTGGCGCTGCGCCCTTACGGCTTTGTCTATCTGGACCGGCATCTCACCGCCACCCAAGAATTGGCGATTAATCGGCTGGGGATACCCGGCTTGTATTTCCAGCCGATTTGGGAACGGCATTATCCGCAAGGTCATATCGCAGCCCATATTCTCGGTGGCGTCACGCCTGACCAACGAGGCATCGCTGGCATCGAAGCCTATTTCGATCATCGGCTGGTGGCCCAGCCCAATAAACCGTTGCGATTATCAATCGATTTGCGGATCCAGGCGATTGTCCATCACGAGGTGGCCCGCGCCATGCGCGATTATCACGCGCGCGGTGCCTGCGGCATCGTCGAGAACATGCATGGCCGCGTGGTGGCCATGGTCAGCCTGCCCGATTACAATGCCAATCAATTCCATCAAGCGCCGAGCGACACGCTGTTTGATCGCTGCATTTCCGGCGATTACGAGCCGGGTAGTGTGATGAAGCTGATGACCCTGCCTGCCGCTTTGCAATCGGGCTTGGTGCAATATTGGGACCGCTTCAACACCACCCATCCGCTGGTCGTTGATGGTTTCGCCGTCACTGATTATGAGCCAGTGCATCATTGGCTAGCGATGCCCGCCATTTTAGCCATGTCCTCAAATATCGGCGCCTCACGGATTGCGACCATCATGGGGCCAAAAATCCAGCGCGCTTGGCTGCGGAAAATGGGTTTCTTTCAGCCCTCGCCTGTGCAAATGCCCGGCGTCCAGCCGCCAATCTGGCACCCCAAAGCCACCTGGAAATTACTCACCACCATGACCGTTAGTTTCGGCAACGGCATCGCCATGGCACCCCTCACCATGGCCAATGCCGTGGTCGCCGATGTGAATGGCGGCATTCTCTACCGGCCAACCTTGCTCGCATCGCGCCCAGGTGCCCCGCCGCGCCGGGGCGTGCGGGTGATGCGGCGGTCCGTATCCGTCATTATGCGCAAATTGATGCGTGGTGTCGTGCTCTCAGGCACCGGCATTTATGCCCGCGTGCCGGGCTATCTGGTCGGCGGTAAAACCGGCACGGCGCAGGTTGTCGGTAAAAATGGCCGCTACCGTCATCATTTGAACAACGCCTCATTCATGGCGATTTTTCCGGCGAACCGGCCACGTTTTGTGGTCTATGTGGTGGTCATCCATCCGCACCCAACCAAAAAAATGGCCCATTTCTCCTACGGATTTACCACAGGCGGCTATGTCGCGGCACCCGCCGTGGGCCGCATTATCGCGCGGATCGGGCCGATGGTGGGTGTCCGCCCGCGCGCCGGGGCAGCGCTCAAACACATCAGTGCGCGCTGGCAAATTCCCCTCAAACCCAGCGTGCCACCGGGGCAGATCGCCTTGGGGCCGAATAATCCGCTGCCACCCGGCGCTAATCGCTACGCCTATATTTTGGCGCACCGAAAGCCACCGTCTCATCCTGACACACGCTTAGAAAAGGCGGCCCTACGCCGCGTGCAAATGGCCATCCCCGATCAAGCCCTGCCGCGCGATCAGAACGAGCGCGATGTGCGGCGCGATGACGGCACGCGCACCGAATAACTTACACCACCCGGCGCGCCGCCGCCTCGCCCGAGCGGATTGCCCCTTCAATCGTCGCCGGCAGCCCCGTTGCGGTATAATCGCCCGCCAAGCCAAGATTATCGATCACGGCACCATCAATCACCGGTATTGTTGCCGGGCGGCGGCTTAATTGCGCAGGCGTCGCCGCAAACGTTGCCCGCTTCTCCTTCAGCACCCGATAGGCCGGCATGGTGCGTGGTAAGCCAAAGGCCCGCCGCAAATCGGACCAAACTTCGAGCGCTAACGCATCAGCATCACGATCAACCTTATCATTCGCAGCACTGATCGTGATCGACACGACATCGTTTTTTTCAAACACCCATTCCGCCGCCCCCCCCAGCAGCCCGTAAAATCCGGATGGCCCTGGCGGGATTCCCGCCCGAAAATGCACGTTCAAAATCGCTTCATGCTGATCCGGCACGATCAGTCCCGGCAGTAACTCTGCCGCAATCCAGGGCGGTGTGGCGAGGATCACCTGATCGCCCCCGCGCACCGGCTCATCCAGTGCCGACCCGGTCAGCCGCGTAATCCTGTTATGCTCCACGCCGAGCGCCTGGATACGCGCACCAAACCGCAATTCGGCGCCGTGCGCGCGCAAAAAAGCCAAGGCTGGATCAACCAAACTTTCTGATAACCCCAGTTTTGGATAGCGCGGTATCGCCGCCGCCCCGCCGCGCCCAATCGTTTCGCGCAATACCGCACCCAGCAGCGCCGCCGAGCCCTCAGTTGGCTTGGTGTTCAACGCCGCAATCGCCAGCGGCTCAACCAGGCGTTCATAGAGCGGGTCAAGATCGCCCATCAGCGCCTGCACCCGATCATCCGGCCCGGCCCGATCAAGGCGGCGCAGGGCGAGATAATCACGCGCCCGCGAATCCGGCACCCGCGCAGCACGCCGAAAAATCCATAGCGGGATTCGGCTGTTATTCAGTCGTAAATTCCACGCAGCGCCGGATACAAGGTCAATAAACGGGAAAATCGCCCGGCTTGGGCCGGTGAGTGTATCGCTCGCACCAATCCGCGCCAAATATGCCATGGCCGCATGATTGCCCGAAGCCAGCAAATGATTGCCATTATCAATCCGACAATCGAGTGTCGCGTCATGGTAAGAGCGGCAACGCCCGCCCGCGAACCGCGCCGCCTCATAGAGCACAACCCGCTCGCCGCGCTCAGCCAACGCTGTGGCGGCGGCCAGCCCGGCCATGCCCGCGCCAATAACATGGATGCGGCGGCTCATAGCGGCTCAGCCCGCCGGTCGGCCAACAGCCAGAGCTGTGCGGCCAGACCCAGTTTGCGCCAGAGCGGCAGGCTTGGCCGCTCGGTGGGGGCGCTAAAACCTCGCGCGCGCATGATCTCAAGCAAGGGCCGATACGACGCCGCCATCAGCCGGGCCGGGCGCATGGCGCGTTCATCGCACGCCGCCATGGCCTGCGCCGCTTGATCGAAATGCCGCGCGGCACGATCACCAAGAGTGCTGAGCACCAGCGGCAAGTCTGGATGCGCCAAGGCAGCGTGCGGCTCGAACGGCACATGATAGGCGTTGAGCAATTCACGCGGCAAATAGAGGCGTTGTCGCTGTGCATCTTCGCCAAGGTCGCGCAAAATGTTGGTCAATTGCAGCGCCCGGCCAAGATGATACGCGACGCGCCGCCCGGCCTCCGTCGGTTCGCCAAAAATGCGGATCGATAAACGACCGACAGCAGAAGCCACACGGTCGCAATATAAATCAAGCGTCGCCTCATCGGGCGCCATAATCGGCGCAGCAATATCCATCGCCATACCATCGATGATCGCGATAAAATCCTCCTGCGCCAACCCATGCCGCGCAATCGCGGTTCGCAGCACCCGGGTGGTCGGCTCCTCAGCCTCACCCTGATAGAGCGCCGCGATCCGCTGGCGCCATTGATCAAGCGCCATAATGCGCGCATCGGCGGATACGCCATCATCATCGGCAATATCATCAACAACCCGGCAAAACGCATAAACCCCATACATCGCAACCCGCCTTGGCGCCGAAAGCACCGTCATGCCGCGATAAAACGAGGTGCCCGCCGCACGGGTCAATGCGGTAACGGCGGCAATGTCCTCAGGCTGATACGAGGCCGCCATCATGCGAGCCGCGCCGCGCCGACAATGAACGCCGCTACAAAATCAGATTTGCGCAATTTCACCCGCCCCGCTAACGGGTCACCACGCCGCAAATGCCGATGCAAACGCTGCGCTAAATGCGTAATCATCCCCGTCTCCAAGCGCATCCGGCGCGAACGCAACTGATGCGGCAGCGCGGTCGCAGCCTCGTTCAACGCGGCGGTTTTATCCAGCATCGCATCAAATACGCGGCGCAATTCCGGCGATGTTTTGGGTGCCGTCAGCGCCTCGACGTCGATCCCCGCATCCGTGAGCATATCGGTGGGCAAATAGCATCGTTGCAGATTGCGCCAATCATCTGCGCAATCTTGCAAATGGTTCAGCACCTGCAACGCCGCGCAAAGCGCGTCTGATGCAGGCCAACTCGCCCGATCTTCGCGGTGCAAATCAAGCACGAAACGGCCAACGGGGGCTGCGGAAAATCGACAATATTCCATCAACTCCGCCCAGCTCGCATAGCGCGCCTTGGTGGCATCCTGGCGAAACGCGATCAGCAATTCGCGCGCATGCGTCGCAGGCATGCCCATTTCCGCCAAGCTCTGACGCAGGCGGCTGGCACTTGGTGAGCCAGACGTTACAGCACCGCTCAGCACCATATCCATCCGGTCCAGTCGGCTCATTTTCTGCTCAGGCGTGAGTGACGAATTGTCAGCAATATCATCGGCATTACGGGCAAAGCTGTAATAGGCATGAACATGCGGGCGCAATTTTGGATGGATCAGCACGCCCACAGGAAAATTTTCATCCCTCCGATCCTTGCCAGACCACAGTTCAACGGTATCAGACGGCATCATCGTGCTCATCAAGCGGCTCCGTAATCGCGGCGTTTCCATTGCGCACCCGCGCCGCGCCAATAGCGCCGCGCCGAGGCTATCGTCGCTTCCAAATACAGCACGGCAATCAGCGGCAGCGCGAGCGCCCATAGCCGGCTAACCCGATAGCGGCGCAGCGTTGGCAGATAAGACCAAATCGCAAGGCCACTCGCCACAACCCCCGCAATAAACCCAAGCCCGTGGCCCGCGACGATCGCGAGCGGCGGCACCAGCCAAACCAGCCCCAGCCCCAACACCGTCAACGCCAGCAAGAGTGAGGAATGGCGCAATTGGGTAAAGGCCGACCGGGCAATCATCGCGCGAATATCGGCAAATTGCGGATACAGCCGGATTGATTGGGCAAGGCCCGAATGGCCGAGAAAAATCGCCCCGCCCGGCTTCACCGCACGCGCGAGCGTCACGTCATCGATCAGCGCGCCGCGCATCGCCCTGATCCCGCCGATGCGCGTGAGCGCCGTCCGGCGGATCAGCACCGTGCCCCCCGCCGCTGCGGCCACGGCGGAAAGCGGATTATTCACCTGCGCGAACGGGTACAGCATCTGAAAAAAATACACGAACGCCGGGATCAGCAATCGCTCTGCAAGGCTCGTGCAATTCAGCCGCACCATCTCGGAAACCATATCCAGCCGATAGCGCCCCACCGGCGCGTGCAACCGCGCCACCAACGTCGCGAGATGGCGCGGATCATGGGTGATGTCCGCATCGGTGAACAAAATCAGCGGCGCCGTGCTCTGCGCCACAGCTTGCTCAAGCGCGAATAATTTCCCCGCCCAACCGGCAGGCTTTTCCGTCCCCTCGATCAGCAAAAACCGTGGATCATGCTGCGCCATTAGCCGGGCGCGTGCTTGGGTTTCATCGGCACTGCGATCATCGACCAAAATCACCCGGTATGACCCCGGATAGTCTTGCGCCAAGAGCGACGCCATCACCGGCGCAATCGTTTCGGCCTCATCACGGGCCGGCACAATAATATCAACCGGTGGCGCCTCAACCGGCCATGCGGGCAGCAATTCCGGCGTGCTGTGCCAGAACGGCGCGCCCGGTTCACCATGCCAAAAAACCAGATAAACCCAAATGATTGCGGCCAGAACGGCAAGAGAGGTGAACATCGCGGATCACGCAGCCTGCGGGTGAAACGCGATGTCAGAAAGCAGCCCGCGCGTGCAAAAATCAACCAGCGCATCCTCGAACGCGCGCTGCGCCGGGCGCGGCGCGTAACCCAGCTCACGAACCGCCTTCGTTGAATCATACCACATTAAATGCCGCGCCATCGCCAACATATCGCGCGTCATCATCGGCGGATGGCCGGTCAGCCGAGCCCACCCCTCCATCACGCGCGCAATCGGCACCAGCGGGGCAATCGGTAGCTTGATGCGCGGCGGTGAGCGGCCCGCAAGCTTGGCGATCATCTGGCCAATCTCGGAGAGCATCAGATTTTCACCCCCCAGAATATACGATTCCCCCGTGCGCCCATGCTGCTCAGCGCGCAAATGGCCCGCCGCCACATCATCGACATGCACGATATTCATGCCGGTCTCCACATAAGCGGGCATCAGCCCGCGCGCCGCATCCAGCACCATGCGGCCCGTTGGCGTCGGTTTAATATCGCCCGGTCCCACCGGCGCTGAGGGGTTCACAATGACAATATCCAGACCCGCCTGCGCCAAGGCGCGCACCGCAATTTCCGCGTCATATTTCGAGCGTTTATAGGGGCCAATATGATCCTCTGGCCGGTTCGCGGTACCCTCATTCGCCGGTTCGCGCCCCTGCGCCAGCCCCAGCGCCGCAACGCTGCTGGTATAGACCATGCGTTTCACCCCCGCCGCATGAGCGGCTTTGAGGAGTGCCACACTGCCATCGATATTGGTGCGGCGCATCATGGCAATATCAGGCACCCACAGCCGGTAATCAGCCGCAACATGAAACAGCCGGGTGCATCCCGCGACCGCCGCCGCGAGCGAGGCCGGATCGGTCAAATCGGCCACCACCCGTTCACCCGGCACGTCGCGCAGATTGCTCAAATCGCTCTGCGCCCGATGGATCAGGCGAATCCGCCGCCCCGCGCGCACCAAAGCCCGCGCCACGGCAGCGCCAACAAAACCGGTGGCGCCGGTGACCAGGGTAAGGCCGGGATCGGAGGATGCAGGATCAAGATCAGTCATGGCGATCAGCGAAATAGAGATAAATTGGCAATCTGCAAAATCGGTGGGCAAAACCTACCTGCGCGCCCCCGCGCCAGCCACCCGCCCCTCATCCGCGCGGCCCTCATAGCGAAATCGGCATCACCGTGCCGGTGCTGGTCCACACCAAAATCGCGGTCACTGGCCGGTGCGGATGGATCGCCCGCAGCACCTCGGCATAGGCGCGAAGCTGGGCGCGATAGGGCAGGGGCACCGCGCTTTCCTGCGTTGGCGGGGCGCGGTCGGTTTTGTAATCGGCGAACAAAATCCGTTCATCGGTCATCATCAACCGGTCGATCATCCCGCCAATTTCCGTGCGCCCGACAATCCCGGCAATCGGCGCCTCGGCGCGGGAGCCTGCGGCGAATAGCGGCGCCATCGCCGGATGATCGAGAATCCGCATCACATCGGCCAGCACGCGCGATTGATCGGCCCGATCAAGCCCATGGCCTGGCTGCGCCAGATAGCGGCGCGCCGCCTCGCGGCGGGTCTCAGCGGGCAGATCCGGTACATATTGCAGCAGCGCATGCACAAGCCGCCCACGGGCGAGGGCATAATCGCGCGCACGCAGCTGGCCAGGGCGGCGCGGTGAGGCTGCCGCTAGGCCAGTTTCTGCATCTTCGGCGCTCCGGCTGGGCACCAGCCGATCAATCGGGTCAGATGGCGGTGGCGGCGGCGTGGCGTGCCAATTCTGCGCTGCCCCCACCCAATCGGGCAATGTCGCGTGATGCGCGAGGCCGCTCGGCGCCGGGCGATCGGGCGGCGCGGTTTGCGCACAACGCAGCGTCAAGGCCTCGCTCGCCCAGGGCAGCATCACCGGCGCAGGCAGCGCGGTCTCGCCAAAGCGCGCAAAGGCGCGCTGCACCGATTGATACCAGCAATCCGCAGGTGGCGCTTGTTTCGGCGCGGCACCGCACACAATCAAATGATCCTCAGCACGGGTCAGCGCGACATAGAGCAGGCGATTATACTCCTCCATCATCGCGGTCTTGGCGGTTTCCACGGCGGCGATCACGGCACCACTCCGTTGATCGGCGCGCGGGCTGAAAATCGGCACATCAAGTGCGGATTGCGGTGCGCGCAGCCAATGCAGCGTGTCGCGGCTTTTCGGCACGCTGGTGGTATCCGGCAGGATCACCACTGGCGCTTGCAGCCCTTTGGCGCCATGCACCGTCATCAGCCGCACCGAATTGCCCGCCGCCTCGGCTTCGCGCTTGATTTCGGCGGCGGAGGCATCAAGCTCCGCCAAAAACGCCTGCACGCTCGGCGGATTGCTGCGGGAAAAATCAATCGCCGCGGCGAGCAATTCATCAATCGGCTCCGCCGCCTCCGGGCCAAGCCGTGCGAGCAGCCGGGCGCGGCCTCCGAGCGGCCCCAGAATCTCTGCTAACAGTTGATAGGGCGAGACGAAATCCACGCGCTTTTGCAAATGCGAAAACAAATCCTCCGCCGCCCGATACGCATCATCCGCCCCAGCGCGCTGCGCCAGCGCCGCGCGTAACCGGCCCGTCCGCCCAATCGCGAGCTGCATCAATTCCTCATCGGCCAACCCGCCCAGCGGACTGGTCAAAAACGTCGCGAACGAAACGTCATCCTCGGGCAGCAACAAAGCTCGCATCAGCGCGATCAAATCCGCGACGGCCCTGGTTTCGGTCAGCACCATCCGGTCCAACCCCGCAACCGGCACGCCATGATCCTTCAGGGCGCGGGTCAGCGCCGGGCCAAACTCATTTCGTGAACGCACCAAAATCAAAATATCGCCGGGCTGCAGCGCACGTCCGCGCGCGGGCAGCGCCATCACCCCAATTTGGGCGGCAATCCACGCGGCAATACCCGCCGCCAACCGCCGCCGCGCCGAGCTTTGGCTGAAATAACGATCCGCCACCTGCCACGCGGCCAAATCCGGCTCGGGTTCGGCAGGCACCAGCGGCCAGAGCGTGACAGACCCGGCTTGGCCAACCCGGCTGATCCCATGCGCCAACGCCTCACCCGGCGTCACAACGCCCCGGCGCGCCTGCTCATCGGCGAATACCTGATCCACCAGAGCCAAAATCGGCGCCGTCGAACGAAACGACGTGTCCAGCGTGCCATCATGCCACCGGGCCTGCGCGTCGGTCACGCGGCGGCCAATCTGGCGGCGCCATTGATCGAACACCTCAAGATTAGCGCCTTGGAATGAGTAAATTGACTGCTTGCGGTCCCCCACCGCGAAAATCGAGCGCTCCAGCCGCTCACCGGCACGCGTGCCAAGCCCTGAGAAAAATTCAGCGGCGATCTGATTGATCACCTGCCATTGCGCAGGCGCAATATCCTGCACCTCATCAAGCAAAATATGATCCAGCCCGCCGTCGAGCTTATAAAGCACCCAGGCCGCACCAGGATCGCGTAAAAGCTGGGCCGCCCGCGCGATCAAATCCGCATAATCAAAGCGCGATTCCTGATTTTTCGCCCCGCTATCCGCATCCCGGATCGGCAGCAGCAAATCAATCACCGCGCCGGACAAAGCGGCCAAGAGCAGCGCCGCGCAGCGATCATGATATCGCATAATCCGCGCCTGTTCAGCCTCAATAATCCCCGCCAAATCAGGGTCCGACGCCCCGAGCCCCTTGTTGATAAAGGCCGATAAAGCGCGTGGCTCGCCCTTGCCGGTCAAAAACAGATCGCACCATGTCGCCCAATCATCGGCACGCTGCGTCACCGTCTTGGCCAGAATATCGAGCGCCAGCAACGCGCGCTCCTGCGCCTTCGGTGAGGACGCCTCGGCGATGCGCTGCAACGCCGCCCGCAGTGCCGGATTTTCGGTGCCCGCAATCGCATCGCGCAGCAGCGTCGCCGCGTCCTGATCTGGCGCGTTCAGAGCCGCACGCTGCTCCGCCTTGATCGCGGGCGCCGCACCATGCTGGGCCAGCAGCGGGGCCAGTTGCGTGCGCTGATCGGTCAGCAATTGATCGATCAGCGCGCCGAATTGGGTTTCGGATATCTCCCCTGCGAGTCGCAGCAGCGCCTCGGTTGGCTCGCGCGCCTTATCACCCAGCACCGCCTCACGCGCAGCCCGGCGACGCAGGCTGGTTTGCGCATCATCCGAAACGCTGAAATGCGGCGTGATCCCGGCTTCGAGCGGAAAGCGGCGCAGCAAAGACTGGCAAAAAGCATGGATCGTATCGATGCGCATGCCACCGGGCAGATCAAGCACCTGACCAAACAAACCCCGCGCGCGCGCCCGGTTCGCGGGGCTGATGGCCACATCGAGCTTGCCGAGTTCGCCATCAAGTTGGTCATCCTCCAGCGTTGCCCAAAGCCCGAGCCGACCGCGCAGCCGGATCGCCATTTCAGCCGCCGCCGCGCGGGTGAAGGTCAGGCATAAAATCCGCGCCGGATTGGCGCCCGCCAGCATCAATCGCAGCAACCGATCAGTGAGCAGCTTGGTTTTCCCCGACCCCGCCGAAGCCGCCACGAATGCAGAAACGGCGGGGTTGGCCGCCGCACGCTGCGCCGCCTCCGCTTGACCAAGGGCGTCTCGACCAAGGGCGTCAATGGCATCGCTCATTCGCTCTCATCCCATTCAGCCCGGCGCGAAATCCCGGCATAAGGCTGATCAAACGGGCTTCGCCCCGGATGGGGCCGATCACGATACGGCGTGGTCGGATCCGCGAAATGATGAAGGATCAAAGGAATTTCGCGCCGCGCCTGATCGATCATCGCGCGCAGCTGCTCAGGATGATTAGCAAATAAGCTGCGCGTCGCCCCCTCGGTCGCACCGCCCGAGAGTTTCCAATAGGCCAGCTCGCATACCTCCCGCGCAAATGACGCGCCAAAGCCACCGGTCTCGGCAATCACCGCCTCCAGCGGCAATTGTGGTGCGCTGCCCGCTTGCACCTCCTTGTCCGATGGCGGTGTGCCGGTTTTGAAATCGATCAGCGTCACCCCTGCATTGCGCCGCTCAATCCGATCCGCCCGGCCCCGCACCACAAACCCATCAATCACCCATTCCCCCGGCTGCTCGGTGGCAACCAAATCCGCCGCCCCATGGCTCACCAGCCGTTCGCGCTCCAACGCAACGATCCAATCGGCAATCCGCCGCAACCGCACCCGCCAAAACGCTTCCAGCCCGCCGCGCAAACGCTGCGCGCGCAGCTGCTGCTCGAATGCGGTGAACAGCACCATAGCCGCGTCCGGCGCACCCGCCCAACCCGGCTGATCGCCCACCGCCCGCAGCCCTTCATGAACCAGGGTGCCAAACAACGCCGCATCGGTCTCGGCATCCAGCGCGCCGAGCGGCTCCAGCCGCAGCACGCGCTTGGCATAGATCGCGTAAGGATCGGCGAGTAATGTTGTGATTTCGGAAATCGAATAGCGCTTAGGCCGATAGGATGCCGCCGGCCGTGGCTCCGGTCGTGGCCGGATGATCCGTGTCACGGGCTGATCCAGCTGCACTGACCATAAGGCAGCCGGATGCTCCGGCAATGACTGCCCCGCACCGCGCAGCACCGTCTCGATCCGCGCGACAAACCGCGATGGCACGGCAGGGGCGCGCCCGCGCCGGGCCGGTGCCGAGAGAATAACGGTGCGGCAACTCGCCATCAGGCTGGTGACATCATGCGCCGTCTCGCCGATCAACCGCGCCCCGTCCGGCAAGCCCGCCGCCCGGCGCATCGGGCGCGAGAGCCAAGGCCCCGGATCAGGTTCGGCGGGAAACACGCCCTCAACCATGCCGCCAAGGATCAGCGTATCAACGGTTTGCAACCGCGCTTCGAGCAAGCCCCAAATCGCCACCCGTGGGTTGGCGTCCTGCGTGCGCGGGCGGCGCAACCGCGCATCGCTCAGCACCGCATCAAGCAGGGCAGGCAGTTCCGTCGGGCTGATATCAGGCAGGTCCTGCATCGCCTCCAATTGCTGCGCCAGCCATTCTGACAAAGCCGCCCCCGCAGGCCCCGCCCAGAGCCGATCAGCCCCCGCCTGCTCATCGCACCCCGCCAACGCCTCAGCCGCCTCGATCAGCGCATCAAGCATAGTCGCCGGGTTGATCGCTTGCCGCGCTGCCGCATCGAGCAGCGGGCGCAAGCAATTCTGCAACGCCACAACGAACGCAGCCAAATCGGGGCTGGTCTGTTCAGCCGCGAAGCGCAGCGCCGCAAAACCAGGCCCAGGCAGCCGCGCCCGCAACATCACATCAAGCACCCGGCCCCAATGCCGCGCCTGCCCGCGTGCCAACCCGGCGGCGGTCAGCGGATGTTGCAGCAGCGCCAGCAACGGAACAGCGGCATAATCGGCCTGCTGTGCGGCGGCGAGCAAACGCAGCAGCACGGCAGGCGGGGTGTCGGCCAAAATCTCGCCCGCACTATCCTCAGCGCGAATCCCAAGCCGCGCCAATTCGGCGGTGACCCGCAGCGCCAATCCCCGATCCGGCGTCACCAACGCGGCATCACGGGTCGGATCATCCAGTGCATCGCGCAAAGCGAGCGCAATGGCGCGCGCCTCATCCTGCTCATCGGCGGGGCTGAGCCTAAACAGCGCGCCAAGATCAGCCTGCTGGCGCTGCTGCCATTCGGCGAGCGCTGACGGTGGCAAAAATGCCCGCCGCAGCAACGCCGCCCGCCCAAGCCATGAAGCCCCTTGCGGCAAACCGGGCGGGGCCGGTTCGGGCGGATTGGGCCGGCGCCAGAGCTGGATTTCCGCCCGATCCGCGCCGAGCGCGTTGATCAATCGGCGCAACCCGGCTTGCGGATGCGCCGGCGTGTCATCCAGCGCCGCCCAGCCATCATCCGATAAATCCGGGTCAAACCCCGCGAGCACCACGCAGCCTTGCGCTAGATGCGCGATCACCCGCGCCAATCGCGCAACCGCAGGGGTGGCCACCGCCAGCCCCGCCAGCCAAATCGGCTGCGCAGGCGGGTTGCTCTGCCAAAATTCCGCCTGCGCATCCAAGCTGAGCCGATGGCGGCGCGCCGGATCAACCGCGCCGCGTTCAGCCAGAATGGCCGGCCAATGCCGTGTCACCACGGCCAAAAAATCGAGCGTGCGTTGCCAATGTTCGGCAAGATCAGGCGCAACAATGCCGGGCAGCGTCGCCGCGAGATCAATCTCGGCCTGCTCTGCATCATCGATCAGGCGCGCCAATTCATCGGCCAGGGCCAGCGCATCGGCCAACCGGGTTGGTGCGCCATCCTGCCCGCGCAATCGCAAAATCAGTCGCGCCAGAATGCTCCGCCGCTGCTCCGCCGGGATCGCGGGCGGCAATTCCTGTGCCGCGAGCAGCCCCAGCGCTGCCTCATCAGCCCCACCAACCGCGATAATCCGCGGCAAGATCAGCGGCTTGCCATGCGCCGCCAAAAACGCCGCCGCCGTCGCGCGCGCCGCCCGGCGCGTCGGCAGGATTAACATCCCATCGGCAGGATCGCGCTCCGCCGCCCGCGCCTGATCGAGCCAAGCGCGCGCAAGGGCGGGCAGAAACGGCGTGCCAATCGGTATCGCCGCAATGCGCGGGACGCTGATCCCGATCTCGTTCATCGGCCAGAAACCATCCGCTTGGGCAGTAAGCGATCAAGCATCAAGGCCGGCCCGCTCACCAGCGCCGTGCGTTCATCAGCACCGTGCCAGGCCAGCGCGATGCTGAGCGCCATCGCCGGCGCCGCCGCGCCCAGCCGGTCGGGCCACTCAATCAGAAAAATCGCCCGCTCAGCAAAATCGAGCCCCAGCTCGATCAGATCCGTATCGCCCTGCAATCGCCATAAATCGGCATGGGTAATCGGCGGATTGGTTGGATAGGTCTGCACCAAGGTAAAACTCGGGCTTGGCACGTCGAGCGTCGGGTCCGCCGCGATGGCACGAATAAACGCACGGGCAAAGCAGGATTTTCCAGCCCCCAAGGGGCCTGCGAGCAGAATGACATCGCCAGGGCGGCTGGCGGCGGCGATGCTGCGCGCGAGCGACTCGGTTGCGTCTTGGTCAGCCAGGGTCAGCACGCGTTGCTCCATGCCCCTCGGTTACCCGATCATCGCCATTTCGGCGAGAGCCGCTATCTTTCGACATCAAGCCATTGACGATTGCCACCGGATGCTTACCGGTATCAGCGCATGAGCGAGGTGATAAAATGAGCGACCGAATCGAAGCCGATATCGCGATCATCGGTGCGGGACCCGCCGGGCTATTCGCTGTTTTCGAGTGCGGCATGCTGAAAATGTCCTGCGTGCTGATCGATGCGCTGGGCGAAGTCGGCGGCCAATGCGCGGCCCTCTATCCCGAAAAACCCATCTACGACATCCCCGCCTATCCCGCGATCGAGGCCTCGGTGCTGATCGAGCGGCTGGAGGCGCAAATCGCCCCCTTCAACCCCAAGCGCGTGCTCGGCCAGCGGGTCGAGCGCCTATCCGGCCAACCCGGCGCGTTCACGCTGGGCACTGATGGCGGTACCGATATTCAGGTCAAAGCCGTGGTCATCGCTGCCGGAGCCGGGGCGTTCGGCCCCAACCGACCGCCCTTGGAGGGTTTGGCCGCGTTCGAAGCAAGCGGTGCGGTGCAATATTATGTGCGCAAGCGCGAAGCGCTGCGCGGCAAGCGGGTGGTCATTGCCGGCGGCGGTGATTCGGCGGTCGATTGGGCCTTAGCGTTGAAGGATGTCGCCGCCTCGGTCGCCGTGGTGCATCGCCGCGCCAAATTCCGCGCCGCCCCGGAAATGGCCGCCCAGCTCGATGCACATGCCGCCAGCGGCGCCATCACGCTGGTCACGCCCTATCAGCTGCACGCGCTGCACGGGACCGATGGGATTTTGAGTGGTGTTGAAGTGGCCGATCTGGAAGGCGGCAAACGCCTGTTGCAAGCCGATATTTTGCTGCCGTTTTTCGGCCTGTCGAACGATCTGGGGCCGATTAGCACCTGGGGCGTGGATCTGGTGTTGCACCGGATCACCGTCAATCCGGCCAGCTGCGAAACCAGCCTGCGCGGCGTGTTCGCCATCGGCGATGTCGCGACCTATCCGGGAAAATTAAAGCTGATTTTGCAAGGATTTTCCGAAGCGGCGATGGCCGCCCATGCCATGTTCGCCATCGCGAAGCCAGGCGAGGCCCTCCATTTCGAATATTCAACATCCAAAGGTGTCGCAGCATGAGCGATCACGTCAATGGGCGTCCCGGCGCGGGTCGCATGATCCGGCGCATATTCCTTGGCGAGGCCGGCTTGCGCGCGGGCTGGGCGCTCGGGATTTTCCTCGTCGCCGCCGCAGCCATCGTTACGCTCACGGGCTATCTCGTGCGTATCGGCATCAGCCATCTCGATCAGCCTTTCGGCAAGCTGATGATAAAGGTCATGCATGGGGCCGCCCATGCGCCGGTTGGGTTTGTCCTGATCAATGAAGGGCCATTATTACTGGCCTATGCTGGTGCTTTGGCCGTCATGGTCTTGATTGAGCGGAAATCCTTGACCGCCTTTGGCTTGGGCGGAATCAGGCGGTGGCAACGGCTCGGAGTGGGGTTTTTCTGGGGGTTTACCGCATTGAGCCTGTTGATTTTTCTGCTCTGGAGCACGGGTCACCTTATTTTCCTCGCCCATCCGGTGCGCCCCGGCGCCGTGGTGCGCAGCGGCGTGTTCTGGCTGATTGGCTGTGGCGTGATTGCTCTGGCGGAAGAAAATCTATTTCGTGGTTATGTGTTATTCCGCCTAAAAACCGGCATTGGCTTCTGGCCTGCTGCGGTTTTGCTTGCGCTGCTGTTCGGTCTGGCCCATGGCGGTAACGCGGGCGAAACCCATCTCGGCGAAATTTTCGCCGGGCTCTACGGATTGGTGATTTGTATCAGCATCGCCTACACACGCTCACTCTGGTGGGCAATCGGGTTTCATGCCGCCTGGGATTGGGCCGAATCGTATTTCTACGGCACGTCGGATAGTGGGATGATTTCGCAAGGGCGCCTGCTCGCAACCGCGCCGCGCGGCAATATCTATTGGAGCGGCGGCCCCACCGGGCCGGAAGGAAGTGTCTTCGCCTTCGTCGCGTTAGCGTTTGCCGCCTTAGTCATGGTCATCACCCTCCGCAACGCGCCGATTGAAGCGCGTGCGCAGGATGACAAACCCGGTTAGCGGTTATTTCCGGCGTGACTTGGTCGGCGCGGGCGAAACCGCCGGCTTGGTGCCGAGGCCGATTTTCTTGGCGAGGGTCGAACGCTGTTGCGCATAATTGGGTGCCACCATCGGATAATCGGTGCGCAGATTCCAACGCTCGCGATATTGCTCGGGCGTCATTCCGTACGACGATTTCAAGTGACGGCGCAGCATTTTCAGCTTTTTGCCGTCTTCCAGACAAATAATATAGTCAGGGAACACGGATTTCGCGGGATTAACCGCCGGTTCCGGCCGTTGCGCGGCCTTGGCTTCCGCCGTCGGTTCGCCAGCGAGGCTGCGATAGACTTCACGGATCAATCCGCCCAGCGCCTCGGACGGCACCGAGTTGTGTGACACGTGAGCAGAGATGATTTGCGCAGTCAGGTGAAGCAACTGAGCGTTCTCGGGTTCTTGCGACATAGTCGATCCTTCGATATTGATAATTGGAATATGAATAGCCATGGTGCTTAGACACAAACATTGTCACTGCGCAAGCGCAAAAGTCAGCGTAAATTATGTCAATGTTTTGGCTGTTGAGAAATATGCCAGTCACTCTGACAAGAAGTAGGTCGATGATGAATTCGGTTCGTTCTAGTATAATAATCGAGTCTTCCGAAACGGAAACCGGTTCTGGCCTGCCCGCCCATGACCGCGCGATCGACATTACCGCCGAAACCTGCCCAATGACTTATGTGCGCACCAGACTTGCATTGGACGTGATGGAAACCGGTCAAATATTGCTGGTTCGATTACTTGGGGCAGAACCGCTGACTAATGTCCCGCGCGCCGCGACCGATCAGGGGCATGATGTGTTAGACCGGATCGATTTGGATGATGGCAGTGCTGTTCTGGTGATTCGCAAAGGTCAGCCATAACTGCGCCGAGACATCTCCAGCACGAGGTCGCCCATTGCGGCATGATGGGTCTGCCCGGCCCAGCAGACCCAAACGAAGTCAGTGCGACATTACATTAAAATAACAATCGTTTAATCGGCACCGCCGATGATTGTGCGGATTTTAATGGCCAATCGGCTCGCCTTCCGCCTCGATCTGATCGCGCAGCGTCACATCGGCAACGCCCAGGCAAAGCAGGAGCGCCAACAGCGAAAACCCGCCCGCCAGCCCAAAGGTCAGATGAAATCCGCGCAGGATCGCGCTAGCCGCGACGCGATGGCTCAGCCGCGCGGCCATCACCGTCCCCGCCATCGTCGCGCCAAAAGCGCCACCCATCGCGCGCAACAGCAGCAAGGTCGCCGTCGCTGCGCCAACATCAGTGCGCGACGCGGCGTTTTGCACCGCGACCAGCGAGGAGGGCAACACAAAGCCAATGCCCATCCCGAATGCAAAACAAATCGTCACAATCACCAATGTCGGCGTGGCGCCCGGCAACAGGGCCAGCACACCATAGCCGAGGGACGTGGTCGCCAAGCCACCAATCAGCAAAAACCGCGTGCGCCCGCTGCGCCGCGCCCATTGGCCCGCCGCATAGGCGCCCAGCGTCGTTGCCACCAGGAACGGCATGATGTCCCAGCCCGATTGCGCCGCATTGGCATGGCGGATCAGTTGGAAAAATAATGGCAAGGTAAAAATGGCCGTGAACATAACCAAGGCGGTCAAAAATCCAATCGCGACCAGCCGGTTGAACGATGGATCGGCGAACAGGCGCATCGGCAGCAGCGGATTGGTCGCGCGCTGCTCCCAGCGCCATAATGCCGCCACCGCCAGCACACCCAAACCAAACATCGACAATACCGGCCAAGACAGCCAGGCAAAGCGATGACCACCCCATGACAGGCCGACAAGCCAGCAAGCGACCGCGCCGGTCAGCAAACAAGCGCCGGCAAAATCAATCCGCCCACCCCGCGTCTGCTCGCGCAGGAGGCGCAGCCCGCGCTGGCTGAGGATCAACGCCCCGATCCCGAGCGGCAGATTGAACCAAAAAATCCAGCGCCAGGACAAATGATCGGTCACATAACCGCCAATCACCGGCCCGGCGGTCGAGGCAACGCCCCAAGTCCCCGCGAGCCATCCCTGATATTTGCCGCGTTCGCGCGGCGAGACCACATCCGCCACCGCCGCCTGTGAAATCGCGAGCAAACCACCGCCGCCAATGCCCTGCAACGCTCGTGCGGCGATCAATTCACCCAAATTTTGCGCCAGCGCGCACAGCAAAGCCGCAATCACAAACACCACAATCGCCGGCACCAGCGTGCGGCGTCGGCCAAACTGGTCGGATAGGCGGCCATAAAGCGGCGTGGTTGCGGTCGAGGTCAGCAAATAAGCGGTGACCACCCAGGATAAATCGCCAAAACTATGCAAATCGGCGGCAATCGCCGGAACCGCAGGCACCACCACCGTCTGGTCGAGGGCTGCGAGCAAAATGCAAAGCAGAATTGCGATAATGACGGTGCGCCGCTGCTGGTGGGTATACTCCATGGATCAGCCTATTGTTGAAAGGACAGGCAATGTGACAGATAATAGCGGCCAGAGGCAATTATGCTGCCACCGATGCGTCGCGGCATCTGCCATGCGCTCCGGCGTTGCACTGCACGTGCGAGCATGGCTTAAGTGTCAAACCTTCACCTAATGGTTAAACCCACCTTTGAAAGATGTTGCCGATGCCCTTGAGCCCGCCTGCCCAACGAGACCTTTTGCATTTGCGGGATATCGCCATTCGCGGCTTTCTGCGGGCGGATGGCTTGATTGATATCGAGGCCCGGCTGACCGACACCAAAACTTATAGTTTTGGCAATCATGATCGCGGCCGGATCGGGGCTGGCGAGGCGCTGCACGGCATGGGTCTACGCGTCACGATCGATCAATCGCTCTGTGTCATCAGTGCCGAGGCGGCGATGGATTATACGCCGCATAATGTTTGCCCCGGTGTCGCGCCAAATTTTGCCCGGCTGGCCGGATTGACCATTGGCAAGGGCTTTTTGAAGGGCGCCACCGAACGGCTCGGCGGTCCCGCTGGCTGTACCCATCTGCGCGAGCTGTTGCAGCAGGTCGCCACCGTCGCCATCCAAACCATGTTCAGCGTGCGCGCGCACAAAGACGCGCGCGAAGGCACGGCGGAGCGGATCGATTGGAAAGTGCCAACATTCCTGGTCAATACTTGCTTTGCCTATGCCGAGGATGGCCCGTTGGTGCAGCAAAAGCGCGAGCGCGCCGCCCTCGCTGCGGCGGCTAATGGGGATGGATCGTCGTCATCAGCGTAAGCCCGGCAGGCCCGCCAACAATAATAAACACGCACGGCAAGATAAACAGAATCATCGGCACGGTGAGCAACACCGGCATCCGCGCCGCCCGCTCCTCAAAGCGCGTTAATTGCTCCTCGCGCAACTCGCTGCTCAGCACGCGCAGCGCCTGGGTAATCGGCGTGCCATATTGAATGGTCTGCACCAAGGTGGACCCCAAGCGCTTGAGACTATCAAGCCCGGTTCGACGGCCCAAATTGAGCAAGGCTTCACTGGCATTATCAGTCATCCGCAACTCACCATTGGTGATCTTGAATTCCTCGGCCACCGCCGGATGGGTGGCGGCAATATCGGTCGCCACCCGCGTCAGCCCTGCCTCCAGGCTCAGCCCAGCATCGGAACAAATCACTAACATATCCAAGGCTTCGGCAAGACCGGCCTCCAGCCGCTTCAAAAAACGGCTTCGGCGGAATTTCAGCACCAAATCGGGCAGTAGCAAACCAGCAATACCGGTCGCCACCGGCATGCCAATCATTGCCGCACCGCCAAGCCCGGCAATCCGGGCAACGCCCAGCCCCATGAGAGCGCAACCCCCCCACGATACTGTCTTAATCCCAATAAACAGGCCCAACGCCACGTCGCTGCGCACCCCCGCGCTGCGCAATGTTTGGCGCGTCTCCTCGATTGTGCGAAAACGCAACCATCCGCTCCGAATAATAAAAAATCCAATAAAAATCAGCAATGATACAAAAATATTATGGCGTCGCTGTTCAGTCCGGACCAGCTGCGGCTGCAAAGCCCGCAAAACCCGCCCCCGCAACGCCTGATCCAATTCAAATTGCGCATAAAAGCCAAATCCCATCGCGATCACACCGAGAAATAGCCCCGCGAGGGCAAATAACTTGATCATGACAAGCTCCGCGCGATGATCGTCTTCATCACCAAAAAACCAAAGCAGAGCAAACCAATCGCCAGCAATAATAAATGCTTCCCGGCGAGTGTGGTGACGAACGGCGCCATATATTGCGGGTCCAACAACCCAATCGCAATCCCAGTAAAAACCGGCAAACAGCCCAGGATCAACGCGCTGGTGCGCGCCTCTGCCGCCAGCGCATAAGCCCGCGCCTTCGCCGCAATCCGCTTATGCACAACGGTGGCCAGCGTTTCGAGTGTCTGAGCCAGTGCGCCGCCGGTGCGTGATTGCAAACCCAGGGCGGCGGCAAAAAATTTATACTCAGCAATGCCATTGCGCTCACTGATTGCCCGCAATGCCTCTTCCAGCGTCACACCAATCGCCAGCCGGTTGGCGATGTCGCGGAACTCACCCGCTGTTGGCTCCGGCAAATCGCGGCCAACAATTCGCAGCGCACCCTGGATTGGAATCCCCGAGCGAATACATCGCACAATCGTCGCCAACGCATCCGGAAATTGCGACAATAACAACGATGTCCGCTTCTTGCGAAAATAACCCAGCAGAAATCGGATCACCAAAGTCACCATTGCCGGGTAGATCATCATCATCGGGCCGCCGATCAACAGCCGCAGCACCTCAGTGATCACCAGCGCGAGAAAGCCCCCGCCAATGAGCAAAATCGGCATGCGCGCACGCGCAACCGGCAACCCACCCTCGGTTAACCCCAGCACCCAGCCAATAACGCCCGTCTGCAGCCAATCATCGAGCGATTTCTTGCCAACTTGCTGCTCGATCGCACGGCGATGGCCATCGAAATTGATGCGCGCCAGTCGCTGCGCATACCGTGTTTGTTGCTGATTAAAGCTGAGTGTTTGCTTGAAAACAACAATAAAAATACCAAAAAATACAGCGCCCCCCGCGAGCAACAGCGAAATCATGACGATCCCCCTTGCGCTTCTTCGATGGCAGCATTCCAGCTGCGCAGCAGACCAAAATAGGTGAGTTGCTCCTGAAAACATGGACGACCGACACTGATATCATAGCGTGAGGTCAGCTTTCCTGACGAATCTTCCCCCAATATCTCGAGTTTCACAATATCGTTGAGCAGAACCGTTTCGCCCTCAATCCCAGCAACTTCGGTCACTTGCACCAAGCGGCGCACCCCATCGCGCTGGCGTTCCACCTGCACGAACAAATCAACCGCCGAGACCACTTGTTGGCGGATCGCCCGCAGCGTGAGCCCCATACTCGCCATCTGCACCATATTTTCGATACGGGCCAGCGCATCACGCGTATTATTCGCATGGATCGTGGACATCGACCCATCATGGCCCGTATTCATCGCCTGCAACATGTCAAAGGCTTCGGTGCCGCGCACCTCGCCGATGATGATGCGGTCAGGCCGCATGCGCAGCGCATTGCGCACCAGATCGCGCTGATTAACCTCGCCTCGCCCCTCAAGATTTTGCGGTCGGGTCTCCAGGCGCACCACATGCGGCTGTTGCAGTTGCAATTCGGCGGCATCCTCAACGGTCACAATGCGTTCGCTCGTTTCGATAAACCGGCTCATCGCATTCATCAGTGTGGTCTTGCCCGATCCGGTGCCACCCGAAATAATCACATTCAACCGGCAGCGTGCCGCGATTTCCAGCAATCGGGAAATCGGCGTGGTCATCGTGCCAAACTGCACTAATTTCTTAAAATCAATTGATTTCTTGGCAAATTTCCGAATTGAAAGGCAAGGACCATCAATGGCGAGCGGCGGCAGCACAATATTAACGCGCGATCCATCTTTCAGCCGCGCATCCACCATCGGGCTCGCCTCGTCAACACGCCGCCCGACTGTCGAGGCGATGCGCTGGGCAATATTGGTGGCATGAACATTATCGCGAAACCGAATATCCACCTGCTCAAGTCTGCCGCCGCGCTCGATGAAAATCCGGTCATGGCCATTAACCATGATGTCGGTAATACTATCATCGGCCAAGAGCGATTCCAGCGGCCCAAGCCCAATCATGTCATCGACAAGTTCAATCGCGAGCTGGCGCTGTTCGCGTGCATTGAGCTGAATCCGATGCTCGGTCGCAAGCTCGGTCAAAATCTGCTCGACCATCGCCTCGATGCGCGCACTCGGCAAGTGCGCCAAGCTCGCGGCATCGATCTTGGTCAAGCAGAGCGCGCGCAGATGGCTGGTATTGCTATCGCGCTGCACCCGGCCAAGATCACCCTGCGGTTCGATGATCGGCGGTGCCTCTAATTCGGTTCGACGGCCAAACACATGCGCGCTGCTGCTCATAAGGGGCTGGTCTCCATGGTGGCGCCGATATTTTTTACCAAATCAAGCATGGCCGTGCGAAACGGGCCTTTTTTGGCGCTGGCGAAGCGCCCTAAATCACTGGCAATACGCACCGATTTATCCCAATCAATCACGGCTCGTCCAAGATGATCGGGGAGGGCGCTCTCGATGCTAGCGCGACTCACGCCCTGATGGGGCCGCCGGATAAAAGCGACATGGGAAGCCGCACTGCGCCCTTGATCGTGCGCCAAGACCGCCTGCACAGCACTCACCCCGCGCGGCGAAAGATCGGCCACAAACAGGTTCTGGTTCGCAAGGCCAAGCAATTCGTCGGCAAAACCAAACACCCGACAGGGCAAGTCCGCGACAATAAAATTATAACGCTGTCGTAAAGCATCAATCAGGGCATGACCGGCCCCATGATGATAGGTGCATTTTTCGGTGTAAGGCTCTTCGGCGGCCAGAACATGCAGCCGATCCGACGCCATTTGCGCTGATCGTTCAATCAATAACGGATCGATCCGATCAGGCGTTTCCAGGGCGCTGCGCAACCCCGAACTCGGCGCGACATTGGCCGCCAGTGCCGCTGTCCCGGCGAGCAAATCACCATCTAACAAAACTGTATGGCGCCGCGTTTCCACACCCAGCAACCAAGCGAGATTGGCCGCCACAGTTGACGCACCAACCCCGCCCGCGAGGCCACGCACCGCGATCAGCAACCCACCCCGATGAATATCAACCCGAGGCTCATTACCCATCGCCCACGGCACCAGATCGCGCGCCAACTGCACCGGATCGAGTGGTTTGGGTAGATATTCCCGAATGCCTAAATTACGCGTCAAAGTCCGATAAAACCCAACACTATGGACATCGCCCGTCACCAGTACGCGGGTGCCAGGTTCAATCACATGTTCGAGCCGCATCAATGCGCTCAACGGCTGATCCTCGCCGGATATATCAACCAGCACCGTCTTCGGTGACCGCATCGCGCCCAGTGCCGCGAGCATTTCCTCAAACGAGCTCAATCGCACCCGCATCGGCCCAATCGCTGGATGGCTGAGCACGCTCCGCAGGCAGGCCAGCGAATTCGGATCATTCACAAAGCCAAGAAACGTCTCTCGCTCAATTTTCGTGGCCGGCCCCTTCGCCGTCGCTGCAAGCCGCTCGGACAATTCATTCATGATCCGCACACTCCCTGCTCAGCATGCACCCAGCGATCATGGCCGGAACACAATCTGCTTCGCAGACCCCTGATAAATCGTGATTTCGCCGCCGCGATGCGGGCTGGGCCGTAGATTGGCCAGCACCGGCGAAACCTGGCTGCCATAAACCGGCGCCGGTATCGCGGGTCGTGGCCGCGCCGACATGCTTGATGAGCGCACCACCAGCGATAGCGGCCCCAAATGCGCCGCCACTTCAACCCGCTCAGCCTGATCGGGACTTACTTCGAGCGTGACAGTGCGTGCCGGGGCAGGGGCCTGACCACTGGCATCGGCCCCTTGTACCAGCCGCTGATCGATCGCAATCACCCGCACATCGGCCAGCACCGTCTCGGCGGCAACGCGATGCCCCGGATTAATCCCTGGCCCATCAAGGCTCTGCGTTAATATCAAATCGACCCGGTCGCCGGGCCAAATCAGCCCCGCCGTCCCCGAAATCGCATCAACGCCAACGGACACGGCACGCATGCCCGGATGCAGCACCGCCGCTAGAAACCCATGATCGCCGGGCCTAATCACAATCCCCGCCGTAATCAGCGCGCCCGGTGCCAGCGCGCTGCGCACCATCGCCCCCGTATAGGCCGACCGCGCGGCGGCACTATCAATCACCGCACCCGGCGGAATTTTGCCGGTATCGATCACCGCCGTCAGATCAGCAGGCTGAATCAGGCTCCCCGCATGCAGGGCGTGCGCCACACCAAGCAATTGCACCGGTCGGATCGCGACGGGGCGTGGCCGGGCCGGATGCAGATCAAGCCATGCAACCGTTCCGAAACCGGCAAGACCCAGGGCCAGAAATGCAAGGAGCGTTAGTCTGACGATCATGATCGGAAAACCCTTTGTTGATTCCCGATCTCTGACACCAAATACTTATCAAATCGTTACCAACCACACTAATCATTTCCAGCAAACCACAATCCGCATCCCGCGCCGCTCAAAAATCAGGCCGCACGCCATCGTTAAGCGGTTGGTGAAAATGCCCGGCCAAGCGCCGCCAAATCCGCCGCTGCCGGGCGCGCACCGGTGCGCGCAATCGCCAACGCCGCCGCCTCGCTCGCCAAGCTGCCGCACGCGGCCAAATCAGCCCCTTTGGTCAACCCGGTGAGGAAGCCAGCCGCATACGCATCACCCGCGCCGGTGGTATCAACCACGCGGGTCGGCACCGCCGGCACCTGATAACGCGCATGACCCGCGCAAATCACGCTGCCAGCTTCGCTGCGGGTTAACACTGCGAGCGGAATTTCCGCCGCCGCCTCGCGTTCGGCGGTCGCAAAATCATTGCTCTGATACAGCGCGCAAATCTCCGCCTCATTGGCAAACACAATATCCGCCGCCTCGCCAATCAAGCGCCGAAACGCCGCCCGATGCCGATCGACGCAGAACTGATCCGACAACGAAATCGCAACCCGCCGCCCCGCTGCCCGCGCCAACCGGGCCGCATGCAAAAACGCCGCCTGCGCCGCCGGCGGGTCGAATAAATAACCCTCCAAATACAATATCGCCGAGTCGGCAATCAACGCTTCATCCAGATCAGCCCGGCCAAAATCAGCGCTAATGCCCAAACAGGTGTTCATCGTGCGCTGGCCATCCGGCGTTACCAAAATCAAGCAACGCGCCGTCGGCGCCTCATCGCCCACCATCGTGGCAGGGGCAGGCAGCGTCGGATAATGCACGTCAATCGCCCGCATCGATGCGGCAAACACCGCGCCCAACGCATCCGGCGCCACCTTGCCGATAAAAGCCGTCCGCGCGCCCAGCCCCGCCGCAACCGCACAGCTATTCGCGACTGACCCACCCGCCGATTCCAACCCTTGCGGCATTTGCGCGTATAAATGCAAAGCCTGCGACCCATCGATCAGCGTCATCGCGCCTTTGCGCATATCGTGACGATCTAAAAATCCATCATCCGTATGGGCAATCACATCAACAATCGCGTTGCCGATACCAAGCAAATCAAACCGGGGTTGGGTCATGCATCATCCTCTTCCCGCGCGTGCTATCATCCGCGCGCGCCCACCGCAAACCAACCGCGCGCCGCTCGCCGACATAATACGTCGTCAAATCTAAAAATTTTGAATGGTTGCGGTCTGCCGGTTGTCCGGCGGGCCGGTGCATGCTAGCCATTTTTTCGCAATCAACTGCCGTTAAGGCTTGATTTCTCGCCGTTCCAACCGGGTTCGGCAGATAGCGCGCGTGGCTGTGTCAGCGATCCGTCTGACACCGATGAGGGAGGAAAATGGGGTGATCGGATTTTTCAAACGTGACGATCCACCGAGCAACGCACCAACCAACACATCAACCGGCGATTTGGCGCGGCCCGCGCCGGACTCGACGACACCGGCATCACCGGAGATCGATGACGGTCTCACCGTCCCGCCATTCCGCGCCGCCGAACCAGCACCGGCGCGCCACGCTGCCAACCCGATCGCCGGTTCCCCCGGTCCTCATGATCTGTCCAATAAGGAGAGTCCGATGGCTCGTTCACCCTTCGCCCCTGCCCCGAGCGCCCCGCTGAACCAAGCCGCCTCGCCCATGGCCACCGGCGCGCCGATGGGTTTTCGCACCCCATCCTCAGAAACGACAGAGCGGCGCACCCTGGTCGTTGGTCGTGGCATCAGCGTTCAAGGGCTGGTGCAGGATGCCGAACGGCTGGTGGTCGAAGGCCATGTCGAAGCCACCATGATCACCGCGACCGAACTCGCCATCACCCAAGGCGGCGTGTTCAAAGGTGAGGTTGAAGTCGAAGAGGCCGAAATCGCCGGCACGATTGACGGAACCTTGACCGCCCGCCACGCGCTGATCGTGCGCGGCACCGGCCGCGTGCTCGGCACCGCTCGCTGCCGCCGTTTGCAAGTCGAAGATGGCGGCCAAATCACTGGCCGCATCGAAATGCTCTCCGATACGCCCAGCCAGCACGATCCGGTGGTCGACTAAGCTTTGGCGCGCACCCACCGAACGGGCCGATGATGAACCCGGCGATGCCGCAAAAGCGTCGCGCACCTGCCGCCCACGCCAATGCCGTGCCTTGGCGTGGGTGGATGCGCCTCGCGCTCTTGCCTTTGGCCGCCGGATGGCTCGCCGGCTGTGCGACTCAATCGCCGCGGCTCAGCGACGCCAAAGCCAGCCCAGCCGCACCATCGCCGGCGCATCTGATCGGCGCCACCCCGGCCTTGCTGCGCGCCGCGCTGATCCCGCCAGTGCTCCGCCGTAAGGATGGTTCGGCTGAAGTGTTGGTCTATAATTCCCAAAAATGCCGTCTCGAAATCGTGCTATATCCCGGTGCCGGCGGCGGCAAGCTTGTTTCGTTAGCACAACCCATGCCGCGCTCTGTGCAGCTTTCCACCTGCATGGCCAGCCTGCAGCGAAACGGCACATCGTAAGGCAGTCAGTCGTGATGCGGTCAATCCAATAAGAGGGCGGTAATGAGCATGTTGCGCGTGGCGGTTCAAATGGACCCGCTGGCAGATATCGATATTGACGGCGATTCCACCTTTGTGCTGATGCTGGAGGCCCAAAAGCGCGGCCATCGTCTGTGGCATTACGGCGTGAGCGATCTCTGGTTCGATTGCGGCACCGTGCGCGCCCGCGTTCGCCCGGTAACCGTGCGACGGGTCAAGGGCGATCATTTCACCCTTGGCGCGCCCGAAATTGTCGATCTCGCGACAATGGATGTGGTGCTGATGCGCCAAGACCCGCCCTTCGACATGGGCTATATCACCGCGACGCATTTGCTGGAGCAAATCCATCCGAAAACCCTGGTGGTCAATAATCCGGCCTCGGTGCGCAACGCCCCGGAAAAATTGCTGGTCACCGAATTTCCCACCCTGATGCCCCCCACCATGATCGCGCGTGATCGTGCCGCGATCGCCGCGTTCCGCGCCCAACATCAGGACATTATCGTCAAGCCGCTGTTCGGCAATGGCGGCGCGGGGGTGTTTCGCATCCGCCCCGATGATGAAAATCTCGGCTCCCTGCTCGATATGTTCCTCGGCGCCTCGCGCGAGCCGGTGATGATCCAACGCTACGAGCCCGCCGTGCGCGCGGGCGATAAGCGGATCATCCTGATTGATGGCGAGGCGATGGGGGCGATCAACCGGGTGCCGATGCCAGGCGATGTCCGCTCGAACATGCATGCCGGTGGCCGCGCTGAACCCGCTGCGCTGACCAGCCGCGATCGCGAAATTTGCGCGGCGATTGGCCCGCTCTTGCGTGAGCGTGGCCTCTTATTCACGGGCATCGATGTCATCGGCGATTATCTCACCGAGATCAACGTCACCTCTCCCACCGGCCTTCAACAAGTCGCCCGGTTCGATGGCGTGCAGCTCGAAGCATCGATTTGGGATCGCATCGAAGCCCGCCGCTGACCCGGCGCTCGGGCGCACTCCCCCATCCTTGACCGATTTGCGCAAAATATTTGTGCAAATTTACGGCTCATCGTCATAATATTGAGTAACGAAGCGCCGAACCGGGTTGTCAGCCACGCCCAGCTATGTCAGCGATGCAATAGGTTTGCTTGCTCACGTTTGAGGAAACACCATGCGCCGCCCGGTTCTGCTCTATATCGTGATGCTCATCGCCTATCTGGTGATTGATTCGGTCTGGCTGACCTTCACCTCGAATGCAATCTATCGCGCAACGCTCGGCGATATCTTGCTGCCCGGCTTTCGCCTCGCCCCGGCCATCGCCGTCTATTTTTTGCAAGTTCTCGGCCTAGTGGTGTTCGTCATGCCGCGCGCCATTGCCTCCGGGCGCGGCATCACCGCCTTGGTCTACGGCGCCGCCTTCGGCCTGTTCACCTACGGTCTCTACGATTTGACCAACGACGCGACGCTGCGCCACTGGACGTTACCGCTCACGTTGACCGACATGGCCTGGGGTGCCGTCGTGTCCGGGCTGGTGTCGCTGATCGGTCTCATGTTCGCCCGACGCTTCGGGCGCCAGCGGATTTTCTCATAACCCCCTAATCCACGACCAAATCCACAATTTCACACCGCAGCGCTGCTGAGCAACGCAACGACTGATATTTCCTGGGCATCTGGCAAGAAGAAACTGAATTGCGGCGCGTATGCCGCAACTCAGCCCCTCAATCACCTCACCGCAAGCGGCGAGGCACGATCATCATGCTTTGGCATGCTGCGATGATTTATGCGCATCGGTGGTATTTTGATGCGCCGTCGTCGATAAATTTGCGGCCTTGGTCGCGTGCTCAAGCGCCGATTTTTGATCGCCCTTGCCATGCTGCTCGGCGGCCATGTGATGGGCCTTGGCGGTCTCTTCGTGGGATTTAGCAGCGGTTTGGTGGCTGGTTGCGGACATGGTGTTTTCCTTTTCAATCGGCGCGCCAGCCCAATGCCAGCGCGCTGTAGAGCAAAACCATAATCACAAAAAGCCGCGCTAAAGTTCCGCTCTACACAGCATCATGTCGTTCGCGCCAATCATATAAACAACCGCCCTAATAAATATGGGCAATTATTTATCGAAAAGAAATAAACGCCCATTAATCTCCAATATAGAAATATTTAGCTTTCACCCTGAGGCCGCTCAAATGCATCTTTACTGTCAAAACGTTGCAATTTTTCAACATGCATCCAGGAATGGCGGCTGCCAATCGCTTTGACCAAATCGGCAATCCCTTGCGGTGGGTTGCCCTGCGCCGGGGCTTTCAGCATGAACCGGCAATCGAAATGATCGACCAGGAATGTCTGCCCGCCCGTCGCCGGCCAAACCTGCACCCCCCGGTTCGAAATACTATCAAGCCGGAGTTGGCTGCCCTCGGCAATCGCCGTCAATGAAGCGCCTAACTCCGCCGCCGATAAATCAGACTCGATAAAGATATCAACCCCAATCAATTCGCGTGATTTCGGCTCGGTATGCGCCGTCAGGTCCGGCCAAGGCGTCAGCGTCAACGGGCTATAAGCGCGCGACGGCAAATTGCTGGAGCGGCCCAGATTCTCAATCACCTGCCCCACAAATTGATCCGTACCCACCCCGTGACCGCGCGGCGATAAATCGCCAGTCAAATTCTTGCCTTCGGCCAAGGTAATAAACAAAGCCTGTTCAATCGTCGCGGCGGCCTCGAACGCGCCGATATGGCGCAGCAACATAATCCCTGCCGAGAGCAACGCTGTCGGGTTGGCGAGGCCCTTGCCGGCAATGGTCGGCGCTGAGCCATGCACCGCCTCAAAAATCGCCACATGATCCCCTAAATTGGCCGAGGGCGCGATGCCCAAGCCCCCCACCAAACCCGCCGCGAGATCGGAAATAATGTCGCCATTCATGTTGGACGTGACGATCACATCGAACTGCTCCGGCGCAATCACCAGCTGGTGGGCGCAATTATCGATAATAATATGATCGCGGACGATGCCCGGATAATCCGGCCCTACCTGCTCAAATACCCGCTTCATCATGCCCTCGGTCAGTTTCATGATGTTGGCTTTGGTCGCACAGGTGACTTTTTTGCGGTCTTCCGCCAGCGCCAAGCCAAAAGCGGCGCGAATAATCCGCTCGCAGCCCGGTCGCGTCATCAGTTTCAAGCATTGTGCGACATCGGGCGTCTGCATATGCTCAATACCAGCATACACATCCTCAACATTTTCGCGCACAATCACCATGTCGATGCCGCGTCCGGTGAATGGCGTCTTAATCCCTGGCAGCTCACGCACCGGGCGAATATTGGCATAGAGTTCAAAATGCTTGCGCAATGTCACGTTCGCCGATTTTTCGCCAAAGCCAACCGGCGTTTCCAACGGGCCCTTGAGCGCCAGACCATTTTTCGCAATTGAATCCAGCGTCTCGCGGGGCGCGCCGGAGGGAATTCCCTTTTTGAACACCGCCGCCCCGGCTTCCGCCAACTCCCACTCAACCGGCGCCTGGGCGGCCGCAAAAATCCGCCGCGTGGCGTCGAAAACCTCCATCCCAATGCCATCGCCCGGCAGGGCGGTCACGCGGGTTTTGGTGCTGGTGGCGTGGGTCTGTGTCATCGCAATTCCCCTAAGCGTTGCAGAATGAACGTCTGCCGCCTCTATAAGCAATTCGCCGGGTCGGTGCCATCGCACCGCAGCACGGGACACCAGACCGCAACGCACATATCGATGCTGGGTTTCCCGATTATGACCTGATCATCGGTTTGAAAACCGCCCGATCCGTCGCACTTGCCCGCTTATGTCAGCCGTTAGCGCCAATATGACGGACCAGATTAATCAATGTCTTGCGCAACCGCTCGGCAGCCACCTGCAAAACGCCAAGCTCGTTAAATTCAGTCTGCACAACCGGCTCTTCAAGTTTTTCACCAAACGAGATCGCGCGCACCCGCTCGGTGAGCAGGCTCAACGGCGTCAAAATCCGTCGATTGACAAAGTTACGCAAATTAAGCCCGACACCGATAAAGATGATCAGCGAAAAAAACAAACTCAGGCCAAAAATCGTATAAGCAGTCTGCAAAATGCCCGACACATCGACCCCGAACACCACAGAGCCAAACATTTTTCCGGTAAAATCTTTCAGCGGCAACACAAAGAGTTGATAGGATTTACCGGTGCCAATCGAGGTGGTCGTCGAAAATCTTGGGTCGATATCGCTCGGATGATGTTGCAAAAACTGCGTGAGCGAAGGCGAGTTGGTGAATTTAACCTGATAAGGCCCAATCATCGGCGCTTTCGGCCCTGCTTCCTTGGTGTTCGGTGGCTCCTGGATCAGCACCGAAACCACGCTACCGGGAATATCCTGAATAATGGTGCGGAAAATCGCGGTCACTGGCAATGAAATCTGAGCGGTGCCCACTGGAACGTTGCTGGCCGATAACACCGGTGCCACGCCGCTAATCGCATAGCCGATTTTCATCAATCCAAAATCACTGACCGGCTGGCCCGATTTCAACACGGTGCGAATATCGGGCCGGGCAATCGTGGTATCGCCATAAAGATGCGGTTTGTTGGCGCGGAACAACACGTGATGATCTTGAATGAACACCACAATTGCCCGGCCATATTGTTGCTGCAGCGCCTTCCATACACTGCGCGATTGCAGCGCGAGCAGGGTGCGCTGCTGCTTGGACGGCGGCATGGCAAACGCCTCGACGATATTCGGGTTCGCCGCCAAAGCACTCGCCTCGGCCAGCGCTTGACCCGCATAGACTTCGCGCAGCCGATCAAACTCGTTGCGAACATTGACGACTTGCTGTTGTTCCGCGCGCTGAATAATCAAATATTGTCCAACGGCGCCAATGAATAAAATCACCAAGGCGTTCAGCAGCATCGCCGGGATCAAAAACCGAATGAATTCGGCGCGAAGCGTGAGGCCGCGGACAGCCCCCGTTTTGGGTTTTACGGCCATCGATCGTGCTCTTTTCAATCGTGCTCAAGGAATATACTGGCGAATACCGACCGGTCGATCCCATAGGGTGCCGATGGTTCAGCCTTTGGCGGACGCGGTGGCGGCGGGATCTCCGTATCATCCGCCGGACGTTGATTGAGGCCCGAATTCAGCTCGGGCTTAGGATCGGTATTCCAAGCGGGATCAGAATTCCAATCCGCATCCCAATCGGTCTCCAATGCCGCGCCACGATCCGGCGCCCCATCCGCCCGCAAATCCGGCTCGTCTTCCGGCGGCAGAATTTCGAGTGTCCGCGCTGATTCAAATCCGCGCGGCACCCGCAGCGCCATCTCATAATATTCAGGGTCCACCCCGGCATCGGAGGCTAACACGCGCCCATTCGGCGCGGTAATGATCGGCTGGGGCACCGCCGTCACCGGATCGGGCGTCACCGGCCAGGCCGATATTGGCAAATGAGCCATGCCCGGATCAGCGACCATCTCGTGATCGATCACATTGCCATGGCCCGATCGGCGCATCGGTTCCACAAACTCAACCGGCTCTGCCTCGGCGTGATGGGCATCCAGCAGAATCGCAGCCTCTCCTGCCGATACCGGATCCATCAGCGCATCGGACGGCGGCTCGTGCTCAACCGGCGTTACCATTTCCGCCAACACCGGCTCGGCCCCCACCGATTCCGGCGCGAGTGCTGGTTCGTCTGATTCTGGCTCCGGTTCTGATCCTGGTTCTGGTCCTGGCAAAACCTGATCAACGGGGTCCGCAGCCGTCGCGAGCGCCTCATGCTCCGCCGGTTCGATGATTTTTGGAATTTCGGCGACCTCAGCACCCACCGGCGTTGCCACCGCTTTCGGAGCTGCGACCATTGTCGCCGCCTCAACCGGCGTTTCAGCCCGCGCCGCAGCTGGTGCCGCGGTTGGCGCCGGCGCCGGTTGCGCGCTCAGCCGCGCCTCGCTCAGTCGGCGAATACTGGCAATCGGGTCTTGCGGCAACGGCCCGCTGAAATCATCCATGATCGAGAGAATACGGTCCGCCAAGGCCGAGCAATCTGCACGGTTCAAGTTACCGCCAAGTTCCTGCAGCAAAAAGCGGGTCACCGTTTGCGTCGGATCACGCTCGAAATCCGGCGCAAAATTGGCCTCCCAACGCACCATCATGTCCAAAGCGCGCGGCGCTGGCACCGTGCCGCGCAAGGTTCCCCACAAAATCCGCCGAATTCTTGCGCTGGCATCCATCACGCTAACCCCCGCATCCTTCAAAGCCGCGCCCGATGGCTCGCCCGATGCAGGACCAATCCTGATGAAGAACAAACCAGCGTGGAGAGTGGGCGCGCGCATTCATGACAAATGTCTCTAGCGCAGCCTGAAATGTTATTCCAGCGTGTTTATTCTTTCTTGGGTTGTGTTCGGCCACGTTGTTCTCTTCACGGGTGGCAGGGCGCGTGCTATCCGGCATTCATGGAAAACGATCAAGTCGATTTGCCGTCCGATCGTTGAGACCTTGAGGAGCCGCGACGATGAGCGAAAGTCAATTACGGGCAATATTATTGGGATTGCGCGCCTTGTCGCCGGATATTCTGGCCTCTGCGGTCATTTCGACCGATGGTTTGGTCATCGCCTCGGCCCTCCCGAATGATCTCGATGAAGATCGCGTCGGCGCCATGGCCACCGCCATGCTGAATTTTGGCGCCCGGATTTCCAAAGAGCTCGCCCGCGGCGCGCTCGATCAGGTGGTGATCAAAGGGCAAGGCGGCTATGTGGTGCTCGAATTTGTGGGCGTCGATGCGCTGCTCTGCATCGTCACGGGCGGCGATGCCAAACTCGGCCTCGTGCTGATGGCCGCCAGCCGCGGCGCGTCCGCCTTGAACGAGGCGCTGGGCTAATCATCAGACGGAGTTAATCATCAGGGATCACCCCCAGCGCCGCCATCAACCGCGCGGCCCGCTCCGGACACTGAATTGATAGGTAATTTCCGACTCTACGCACCTTGGGTCCACCCACGCTACAACCGGGTTACGCTTCAATACCGGTCATTTGATCGGTTTGGCGTCAACCAGGGCGAGGTCGATGGCATCCTCCAGTACCGAATTTCAGCGGGCGCGATCAAAAACGCCAGACCCCCTGCTTGCCCATATCGGGTCGCGCCTGCGGGACCAGCGCACATTACTCGGCATCACAACGGCGCAACTCGGCACCGCATGCGGCAGTTCATCGGCGCAAATCGAGCGTTTCGAGAGTGGGCTTGATCGGATCGCGCCGATCATCCTCTCCGAAATTGCGCAATTCTTATCCGTAACTATCGGCTATTTTTATCACAGCGTCCCAAGCCCTGCCGAGGGCCGCGATCACGCCACCGTCGCTGACCTCGCAACCTTCCGCGCCGCGCGCCAAGCGATGCTGGCGTCAAAAACAACCACATCCCATGAAGTCTCTGAAATCCTCGGACAAATCGAAGATCAAACGGTGCGGGACTGCCTAATCGCCTTCATGCAAAGCCTGACCGCGCAACCCGCCGTCAAAGCAGCCAATCCCATCACGGACTATCAGCGCGACGGGGCTGTGCAAAACGCGATCAACACTCAGGCATTATTCATCCGCCTCGCCGATATCGGCCAAGGCCTGTAACTCACCGATCCAAACCAAGATTAATCTCGCGCTTCAAACCGGCGGGGCAGGGGCCTCCCGCCATCCAATCCAGCAATTCGATCGTGTGAATGGTTGGAATTCCCGCCCCCGCCAATTGCGTCAGGCAGCCAATATTCCCCGCCGCAATCGCATCGGGTGACAGGCTGGTCAGCGTATCAAGCTTGCGCGCCCGCAACGACGTCGCAATCTCCGGCTGCAAAATATTATACGTCCCCGCCGACCCGCAGCATAAATGCGCATCGCGCGGCTCCACCACCCGAAACCCCGCCTGGCGCAGCAATTTTTTCGGCGCATCGGTGATTTTCTGACCGTGCTGCAACGAGCACGCCGCATGATAGGCAATCGTCAGCCCCGATTCCGGTCGCGTCCGCTGATAGCCAATTTTTACCAAATACTCGGCGACATCCATCGCCAAGGCAGAAATCGTCGCCGCCTTTGCCGCCAAATCCGCCTCTTCGCCCCGCAACGCAAACCCGTAATCCTTCACCACCGTCCCACAGCCTGATGTGTTGATGATGATCGCATCCGTCGGCTCATCGAGCGCCGCCGCCATCGCCTTAATCGTCGCCCCGGCCTGCGCAACGAACGCCGCATGTTTGCCCAAATGATGGGTCAGCGCCCCGCAACAGCCCGCTGCTTGCGGAATAACCACCTCCACGCCCAGCCGGTTCAACAACCGCACCGTCGCCGCATGAATCCCCGGATCAAGCACGCGCTGCGCACATCCCGCCAGCAGCAACACCCGCCCGCGGCGCGCACCCACCGCCGGATGCACGGCTTGAACCGTCACATCAGGTCCCTCAGCAACCACCCGCTCCGAGGCGGATAGCGCCAGCATCGCCCGTAGCCGCGCCAATAACGCCCCGCGCTGGGGGATCAACGCGGCAAAAGGCCGCGCCAGCCCCGCCGCCCGCAGTGCCCACCGCATCCGCTGCGGATAGGGCAAAATCGCCGCCAGTACCGCCCGCAGCGCCCGATCATGCCAAGGCCGCCGATATGTTTCCTCGACATGGGTGCGCGCATGATCGATCAAATGCATATAATCAACGCCAGACGGGCATGTCGTCATGCAGGACAGGCACGACAAGCACCGATCCAAATGAAACGCCACCGGCGCACTCGCCGCCGCACCGCTCTCCAGCATCTCTTTGATCAAATAAATCCGCCCGCGCGGACTATCATCCTCATCACCCACCGTCACAAAGCTCGGGCAGGTCGCGGTGCAGAACCCGCAATGCACGCAAGAGCGCAGAATCGAATCCGCCACCTTGATCGCCGGATCGCTCAATTGAGCGTCGCTAAAATTGGTTTGCATCAGTGCCTCAAGCCGCGTGGAGTTTGCCAGGCGAAAAAATCCCGGCGGGATCAAAAGCCGTTTGCAGCCGACCACGAATGGCCGCCAGCGCCGGCGGCTCTTCGGGAACACAGGCCAATGACGTCCGCAACGCCTCCGGCGCCCGCAGCAACCACCAGCCGCCGCCCACCGCCGTCACCGCCTCGGTCAGCGCCGAGGCCGCCGCGTGGGACGCAGGCCCGGCCAGCATCAACAGCCCGCCGCCCCAATCCAAATACCCATCCAGTCCCAACGCCTGCGCCACGCCGAGAATGTCCGGCCCGCGCGATGGTGCCACCGACACCCGCCAGATCATCGCCTCCTCCAGCCCCCCCTGCACCGGCATAGCCTCCGCCAACGGCGTCGCATCGCGCACCGCCTGCCAAATCGCCAGCGAACCGGCCCGATCCAGCAACGTCGAGGCGGCATAGCGGCTCAGTTGCGTGCTCAGCGCCCGCAGCCGATACGCCACCGAAGCGGCAACATCCTCAATCCGGATCAATGCCACGGGCCGGTCATACCCCACCGCCGCCGCCGCCCGCTCTGGCAAATACGCGGCCCCCGTCACCGAGAACGGCGATCCCAGCGCCGCCGATAACGCCGCCACCGCCCGCGCCGGCGTCAAATCATGCAGCACCAGCGTCCCGGTCTCCTCAGGGATCGGCAGCACTTTCACGGTAATTTCCGTCAGCAACGCCAGCGTGCCATAGGAGCCGGTCAGCAGCTTGGCTAAATCAAGCCCGGTGACATTTTTCAACACCCGCCCGCCCGAGCGCATAATCTCGCCTCGCCCGGTAATCGCGCGCACCCCCAACACATGATCACGCATCGCCCCCCAGGCAATGCGGCGCGGCCCAGACAGGTTACACGCAATCACCCCGCCAAAACTCTGCGTGGCAGCCGCCCCCCCCAAAAACCCATAGCGCGGCGGCTCCGCAATCAAATGCTGGCCCGAAGCCGCGAGCGTGGCCTCCAATTCCGCCAACGGCGTGCCCGAACGCGCGCTCAGCACCAACTCTTTGGGCGCATAGAGCGAAACGCCGCGAAACGCCCGCGTGCTCAGCGTCTCACCCGCCACCACCGGGCGCAAAAACCCGGCCTTGGAGCCATAGCCGGTTAAATTCAACGCGCTCTTCGCCGCTGTCGCCGCCGCAATCGCGCACGCAAACCCGGCCTCACTATCCGGGGCGATCATGCGGCGTGCGGCAGCGAAGCGCGCTTGTCTAGTGCGCGTTGGGGCAGCCGGTCGAGCGGGAACACTTTCGCGGTATTCAGCAGCCAATCCGGATCGAACGCCGATTTCACCGCCCGCTGCACATCAAGCTCGATCTCGGTAAATTGCACATTCATCAAATCGCGCTTTTCCACCCCCACCCCATGCTCGCCGGTCAGGCAACCGCCGACCTCAACACAAAGTCGCAAAATATCGGCGCCAAACGCCTCGGCCTTTTGCATCTGCCCCGGCTGATTGGCATCGAACATGATCAAAGGATGCAAATTGCCATCGCCCGCATGAAAAATATTAGCGACCTTCAACCCATAATCCGCACTCAGCGCCTCAATCCGCGCCAAAACCTGCGGCAAGGTGCTGGTCGGGATCGTCCCATCCATACATAAATAATCGGGGCTGATCCGCCCAATCGCGCCAAAAGCGCC
>JAKBBY010000098.1 GCA_021808315.1 Pseudomonadota bacterium
AGCACGATATTGACGCGCGAGCCGTCTTTTAACCGCGCATCGACCATCGGGCTCGATTCATCGACACGACGACCGACAGAAGCGGCAATACGCTGACAAATATTGGTGAGATGCGCCGAGTCACGGAATCGAACGGTGGTGAGCGAGAGTTGGCCTTTGCGTTCGATAAACACCCGGTTAGGCCCGTTGACCATGATATCGTTGATCGACTCATCATCCAATAACGGTTGCAGCGGACCAAGCCCGGTCATGTCATCAACCAGTTCGGAGGCCAGCTGCGTTTGTTCGCGTGCGTTAAGCTGGATCCGGTTTTCGGTGGCGAGATCTGCGATGAGCTTTTCAATTTCGGGGCGCAGACGCTGCGAAGACAGCAAAGCGACCGCAGCGGCATCCATGCGGGCCAGACAAAGCGTGCGCAGCTCGGCGATTTCGGCGCGGGCGTCTTCATCGGCCTGACGCGGCGCTGCAAACGCTGCCTGCGCCTCGGCGAAACCGCGGGCAGAGCCAACCGGCGCGACCTGTTCGGCCTGCGGTTGCGCCTCTTGGATCGGTCGGGGCGTGACGCCCGGCGGCACACCGGGTGCGCCGGGATTGGCGGGTACACTACCCGGCGCGCGGCGCCCAAAGCGCGGGGTGAGGATATCGCCGCTCATGTCGCGGGGCTCGTTGAACGACCCAGCAAGCGCAAGCCAGGCAAGGCGAAGCGCGGGCGGGCCGGTTGGCTGATATCGGCACGGCTGACACCCGCCAAACCGACTTCATGCGACAAATCCAGAATCGCCTGACGGAACGGCTTGAATTTCTCGATCGCCGGTTTGCCCATATTGCCATGCTGGGTGAATTGCGGACCGAATTCCTGAATTGTGATATCAACCGTGATACCGGCTTCGGCCTCAATGCGCTGCGGGGTCAGGCCAACTTTCGGATCGAACCGATTGAGCACCATGGTCGGGCGCTGGGTCTGGAACGGGCCATTGGGTATTGAGACCACACGCATCGCATCACGCAGGCCAGACAGGCTTGGGTCAAACACCACGACCCGGTGATGCGCAAGATCAAGCATATCAAAATGGTTGAACAGCGCGACCGGTGGAATGTCGATAATCACGAAATTATAGCGCAGCCGCAGCGTCTCAATCAGCCGTTGCGCAGCACCGGGCGCCGGTTCGGTGCGCACGCCAAATTTCTCCTCGCTGGCCAACAAATGCAAGCGTGCTGACACCGCTTGTGCAGAACGCTCGATAAACAAGCTATCGATACGGTCCGGCCGCTCAAGCGCCATCTTCAAACCGGAGCCGACAGTGGTGCCGAGCATCATCGCCGCCGCAGCGCCGCGATGCAGATCCGCCTCAATGAACACGGTATGACGGTTAGACGAAACGCCAAACTGCCAAGCAAGATTGGCCGCAATGGTCGTGGCCCCCACGCCACCACGCGCGCCCACAACGGCGATCACCCGACCACCGCGATCCGCCTCGACCGGTGCTGCCTGACGCGAGATCAGCGGGCCAAAATAACGCCCAACCATTTCCCGCGAGATCGGCTTAAAAATATACTCGGCAACACCGAGGCCGCGCGTCACCTGCCGGTAAAAATCGACATCGACGGCATCGCCAATCACCAGCACCTGGATACCCGGCTCAACAACATCGGCAAGCTGGGACAGGGCCTGCATGGGCGCGGGCACGTCGGAAATATCGACGATCAGCACGTCCGGCGATTCAGTTTGCGCCATGACTTCGGTGGCGGTGCGGACATCCCCACGCCGCAAATCGACCGACTCGCTCGAATAGGCGCTGAGAGCATCACGCAGCACGGCGATCGATTGCGCATCATTCGCAAAGCCAATCACGGACGCTCGTTTGCGTCGCCCGAGCGGTTGATCCGCGATCATTGGACCAGATGCTGCAGTGATAGCCATCGTCATGTTCCCTTTCAAGGCAACCTATAACATATCCTAACCAAACAAGTATCCATCATTTTAAGCGCCATGTCTTGTTTTTTATTAACCCATTGATGGAAAACAATTAATAGCCCGAGCCGCCGCCGCCAGCCGCACCGCCACCACCCATCCCGCCGCCGGCACCACCGGCACCGCCACCAGCGCCGCCGCCTGCGCCACCTGCACCACCGGCGCCTGCACCACCGGCGCCAGCACCACCGCCAGAACCGCCGCCGCCAGAACCGGCACCCTTTTCGATTGTCGAAATTGCACCAACCGCAATGGTGCCGGTTAGGACTGGGCTGCTTTGGCCGTGGATCATGTCCGACGGATTTTGCAGCTCAACCGCGATGTTATGGTTAATAGCGTCATTTTCATGCCACGTGCCCGTGCGTTGATACGGATCAAACTGCGAGCAACCCGCCAGAGCCAGGGTCGCGCCGACCAGGGCCGGGATGGCGAGCGCCGTGCGAAACGGGAGAGAAAATTTCATCTTGGTTTTCATCGCACCATGAACCCTGCTTGACCGGGAATCGTCGCATGAACAGCCGTCGAACCGTTATTTTGCAAGAGCAGGAAGCGTTGCAATTGGTTCGGATTGCGAAACCCGTCATTCGGCGTCGCGAGTTCGCCCGGATTATTCACCGGCTTGACGACGTAAGGCGTGACCAGGATGACCAATTCTTCCTGCTGGCGACTGTAATTATCGGCCCGGAACGCGCCGCCGATCACCGGGACCTGACCCAATCCGGGCACCGATGTGTCAGTTTGATTGCTCGTATTGTAGAGCAAACCAGCAATCGCAAAGGTTTGCCCACTCCCCAACACAACCGTGGTCGAAGCCGACTGCTCGACAAGCGAGGGAACAACCAATGATTCGCCCGCGACCGCAATTTGGAAGGCATTTTGGGTGCTCGGCGAGCTGACCGTTGGATTGACTGTCAGTGCGATGCTGCCATTATTCAAAACCACCGGTTTGAACGAGAGCTGCACCCCGTAATTTTGATATTGTACCGAGATTTGGCCGTTTTGCCCCGGAACCGGCACCGGGAACGAGCCACCATCGATAAAGCTGGCGGTTTGGCCTGATAACGCTGTCAGCGTTGGTTCGGCCAGGATATGGGCCAGATTATCGGTGTTCAGCGCATTCAACACAGCATCGATTGGCACCGTGCTCGACGGAAATGCCAGATTATAGGAACCTGCGGTTTGCGCCGCACCCGCCGTTGAGCTGATCAGATTACCAACCGTGGAGAAGCCAAACAGAAACTTGCCAATCGCAACACCGCTTCCCAAGCTCTGCCAGTTAATTCCGAGTTGCTGGGTGATGGTGCGCGACATTGAAGCAATCCGCACCTTCACCATCACCTGTTGCGGCCCTGAGACAGTCGTGAGGTTCAGCACCTTGCCTTTTTTGCCCGCCACCAACTGGGCGTGCTTCATAATCTCGTAATCTTCTGCCGGTGTATTGACGTTACCGGAAACGACCACGCCACCTTTTTCGGTGGTGACACGCACATCGCTGTTCGGCGCTTCCTGGCGGGCCGCCGATTTGATCCGAACCGCGGGATAGGGCGACGGCGTAACGCTGACCTGATAATGCGCGACCAGATTGCCGTGAGCATCCGTTGCCACCATGGTGGTGAGGCCGGCGGATTTTCCGAAAATAAATAACTTGTTCGGGCTGGCCGGACGCACCGCGATGATTTTCGGATCAGCGACGAAGACATTGGCGACCGAGGCCGGAACCGTAATCAGACGACCATTGCCGGTGGTGAGCCCGATGCCGCCAATCACCGGATGCGGCGGTTTGACATTTTTTTGATGCAGGGTGGCCCCTGAGCCTGTGTCATCCGGCGCGACATAGTTCGGCGAGAGTGGTGCCGATGAGCCGCTTGCTGAGCCGCCCGGGAAGCCGCCCGGCGCAACCGCCGAGGTGGAGCCGGATGCGGGTTGGGACGCTGGCGGCAACAAAGGTTGTGGCCGGGATGCGGCCAAATGCACGGGCGGCGCGCTGGGGGCGAGCGGTGCAATCGGCATTTTGTTGACGGGAATAACCCCATCCACCGAATCAGAGCTTGGCGCAATGGGTTGAACATATTGGGCGATTTGCGGTTTCGCATATTGCGCCATCACGATATGGGCGGGGGCGGAAAGCGGCACATTGGCGAGCGGCGCGCCATTCGCCGCCTGGATTGCGCCGTTCGGCGGCGGCGGTGCTGGAACGCTCACCGAGAGGGTTTCGGGCGGCGCGACAGCGAGCACCAGAGCCAGAGTACTCACCGAGCGCAGGAGTGTTATCGGGCGCATCAGAATTTGAAATCCTGGCCGTTGGAACTACCCTCGAACACTTTCATGGTGGTCACCCTGTTTTGATTTGGATTGGTATCGTTGAGTGCCGGCGAAACAGCATTGGCCCAGATAGGCTCGACAGGTTGCGATCCGGTTAATTTTTTCCCGGGCTCGGCGGAGTGAACCAGCAGCGAAAGCGGCCCCAATTTCTCAGCAATCGCAAGATGCTCGGCTTGGATTGACGACACTTCGAGGGTCACCGTGGTGGCCTGCACATTTTGTTGCCCTGGCGCCGTTTGAACGCCACCTTGCACAATACGCTGGCCAGTGGCGATCACTTGGACATCCGACAATACAATTTCCGCCGCGAGTTGATGGCCCGCTGGTAATTGTGGCGCGTTGAGTGACTGGGTGAGAATCACATCGACATGGTCTCCGGGCCAAATCAGCCCGGCGGAATCGCTAATGGCGTCAACACCGATGGTAATGGCGCGCATGCCCGGCTTCAAAACAGCGGCGAGAAAGCCGTGATCGCCTGGGCGGATGACGTTGCTGACATCAATCGGCGCACCAGGGGCAATCGTGTGGCGGACCATGGCACCGATCAGCGACGTGCGGCCTTGCGGCGTGTCGAGAATAGCATCTTTCGGCAAGGTGTCTTTAACGACGGGTTGTGCTCCAATTTCGCCCGGCTGGATCAACGTGCCCGCCGGCAGGGCCGCCGTAGCCACCAGAACCCGCATTGTCGGCTGGGCCGCAGCAACAGGCTTCGGGTGCGGGCGCAGCAATTCGACCCCCAGGAGCAACAGGGCAATAACCGCGAGCCCCATAACGCCGAGGACAATGTAGCGATAAACCATTTTACACTCCGACGCGGTTGAGCATGGGCTCGGCGAGGATCAAAAAGCCACCGGCGGCAATGGCCATGGCGTAGGGCAACGGACCCCGATGCGAAATACGCCAAGCCTCGGCGCGCAAAACCCGGACAGGCAAGGAACCCTGACGAACACCAACAAAGGACGGTTGCGGAATGATCATACGCAATCCCAGGTAGACGATTGCGAGCAATCCGCCAAGTACGAAAACGCTGAGAATAAAGCCTATTTGGTCTGGTAAGGTGGGCGGCAGCACCAAGGCCATCGCCGTCCAGAGCTTGACATCACCGCCGCCGACCACGCCCAGCAACCAAAGCGGCACGAGACACACAAAACTTGCCCCGGCGATAGCAAAACCAACCAACATATTGTGTTCAATCGCCCTTATGCCGGCACCGAGAAACAAAATAACCACAGAGACGGCGTTGGGCACGGTGCGCGCGGCAAAATCATGCAAAGCCGCATAGGCGAGCAAGCCGATGACGATAATTGTCAACAGATCGACCAGGAAGGATGCCGTTAGCGACGTCACCACAGATCAAAGCTCCCATAAAAGCCACGGCGTTTGCACGCCAACGATTTTTCAGATCACTGACTTATCACAGTTTTTTGTGGGTGTCGCGATTTTTTTTGGCTGGGTGGCGCCGGTTTGACGCGCGATCAGGAATTAGAATTTTTCTCCGGTCGGTGCCGACCTCATTGTTACAATTTCGCTGCGGAAAACGGATCTAAATCATGGCGCACAGGAAGAATGCAAATGTTCGACGAATATTCGCTATCGACTGCTGAAAAATTTAGATTGGTCAGACTGTTTGGTCGTCAGCAACGTTCTCCCTCGCCTGGGCGACCAAGCGAGGGAGGGTGTTTTGATAACTTAACCGCCGGTACCGCCGGTGCCCGCCGCAGTAGACAACTGGGTGTTGACCGACGTAAACACGCCGGTCAAGCTTTTACCAACGGCGGACAAAATACCGATGATAGCCACGGCAATCAGGGCGGCGATGAGGCCGTATTCGATCGCGGTGACGCCACGTTTGTCATTCCAGAGTTTGGTCAACATGTGATTTCCTTTCAAGGAAGAGTTGTTATAGTCAGGCCAAGCACGCCGAGCGACTAAGTTCGCAAACCGCGACCGCTCGCAAAAATTTGGACATTCAAACATCGCACAGCGCGTTGAGATTGCCAAACCTTCATGAACCATCAACCGTTCATACAGATTAATATACATGATCCTGAATAAACGTCAATGTTTGGTTGCGTTGGGTACGCCGAAATTTATAAACTAAAATTTTCCTCAAAAAATGAGGATTTACCGAAAATCGATCACATCTGAACCGATGATCGTGCTGTGCGTTAATGTCCGCACACTAAAAATTGTGCGGAAACTAAGACCCTGCCTTGAACCCATTATTTACATGGGAAAAAATCGTGTTGAGCTGACCGCCGACAGCAAAAAGAGCCCCGACGATCGGTATGGCGATCAATAGGGCAATGAGCGCATATTCAATCGCCGTCACGCCACGATCAGTTCTTCGGAGAAATTTTCCTGCGAACTGGCTCAACTGGGGGATGTAACCGAAAAAGTTATACATGAATTTCGTGTAATAGTTTTGGCTTGGCTTGGCAAGCAAAATCAACCGGGCTTTTTGGGCGCGGTTACCTCATAGAGACGAAATCCTTGGCGAGTGGTGCGACCGATTTGCCGCAGCCACGGTGGCGGGCGATGTTGGGCGAGGCGCGGCCACAACGCGTCCTCAGGGGTTGGCTTGCCGAGATAATTCAAGTCTGAGGTGTTACAAAATAACACAAATTTTGCCCCGGTGCGCCGAAAAGCGGGCGGCGGCACCGCCCCAACCGGCGTGCGCCACGCGGTTCGCGCCCGCAAATAAGCGCCAATGCCGTGCTGATAGAGCGACCCGACGGTGAGAATGCGCGTTCGAAAAAGTAGCTGCGGCACGTAATTGACGCTGGTCAGCACAATTTTGCCGGCAGCGGGCGCCAATAAGCGGGCAATACCAACCGTTGAGCATGTCGCCTGATGCGGCTTGTGGTGTTTCGGATAAGCCAGCGCGTGCGCAACACCGGGCATATACGGACCCAAAATAAATAGGGCAAAAATGCCGACGCGCGCCGCTGCAACCAGAACGGGGCGGCTCGCGAGATGCCGCGTGACGTCGGTCAGCATAATCGGCACCAACGCGGCGGCGAAACCGGCTGGTATTTGCTGGAAAATAAGGAACCGGGCCGTCAGCGCGACGGCCAGGATGATCGCGGCACTCAGCATGAGCCATGCGGCGGACACCAGTAGCGCCGCGCGTTGGCGCCACGCGCAAAAAATAGCGTAGCACGCCGCCAAAGCGCCGGGCGCAAGAATAAGGCTCACATGGACATAGCCTTTGATCGGCTGAACTTCGCTCATCTGGCCGAAGAATAATTTCATATCGCGGGCGGGAATCAGGCCGAAGGGGCCAAGCGCGACCCGGGGAAACAAGGCGAGCCAGACGGCAAAGCAAAGCGCTGCGCCCATCATGCCCAGGGCAGTGCGCCAGCGCGGTTGCCAATTTTGCCGGTCGAGCCACGCGAACCATCCGAGCGCGAGGGCGGTTGCACCAGCAAGCACGACATAGATGATCGAGATCCGATCGGTTTCGGCGATGAGCGGGCCGCCATGTGGTGGATCAATCAAGGTGGCGAGGGTGGTGGTCACAAAAAAACCAGCGCCGCACCAAGCGAGGCCCGCCCCGATCGGGCGTGACAACCAAACCAGGCCGAGCGTGCCGTAGCCGAGCATGATAAATGGCATGGTTTCGGGCATAATCCAGATTGCGAAACCGCCAGAAATACCGGCATAGAGCATGGGCCGGACGGCACCTTCGCGCGCGCGCAGGCACCAGCCGAGGGTAAAGGCAATGCTCGCGAGCAGGATGATATGATAATGCACTTCTCCGAAGGCCTCGAAGCCGCGAATACCGGGAAGCAACACAGCGACAACCGGGGCGGCCCAGAGGAATTGACGCTCCGCCACCGGCGCGGCTGCAAAGGCGAGGCTTGCACCCAGAGCGCCGGCGAACAGCGGCTGCGTCGCGACACCGCCTATATAAAGTGCCCGATGCCAGCCGAGAAAAGGCGCGAGCGGGGCCGACAGGGCAAGAATAAAGGCATCAACCAGGCGCGACCATTCGATGATCAGCGGTTTGCCGGAATCATCACGATAGACCAAGTTCGACAAACAATCACGGCGAATCCCCTGCTCAATGCGCAGCAAGCGCATATAGCTATCGGTGTCCACCAGACGATCGTGAAAAACCTGCAGAACCGTGTCCGGGCTTGCTACAATCGCCAAAAGGGCAGCGGCACAAAAGATCGACAGATAAAAACGCCGATTGGTCATGCCGCGAAATTGCACATGGGTGGCAGGAAGGCAATCGGCCAATGCTGAGCCGTCAACGCGCGGCGTCGCTGATTATCGCGATCATAATCGGGCTGATGGCCGAAGCCCTCATTGCCCGCTCCACCCTCATTGGCCATGGCACACTGACCCTCACCCAAGCGATGATGGCCCGAGATTTTGGGGATTTTTGGTCAGCCGGACATCTAGCCTGGGCTGGAAAATTATCGGTCATTTTTCATCCGTCCCAATTTCAGCTTTGGCTGGACCATCGGTTCCCCTTTGTGCATGGGGCACGGATGTGGAGCTATCCACCGAGCATGCTGCCCTTGGTGCTGCCCACTGGATATTTAGGGCCAACGGCTGGCTTCGTGGTGTGGACAATGCTGGGGTTAATCGCCCTCGCGGTGGCGCTCGCGCTGTTGGTGCCGTGGCCGGATTTTGGCGCTGCTTTGTTGCTGGCCTGCGTGCTGCCGGTGCTGTGGGATAATATTTTGGTTGGGCAGAACGCGGCTTTTACCGGCGCCTTGCTGATCGCAGGTTTTGCGTGGTTGGACCGGCGACCGGGATGGGCGGGGCTGGCGTTCGGACTGCTGACAATCAAACCGCAACTCGGTTTGTTAGT
>JAKBBY010000099.1 GCA_021808315.1 Pseudomonadota bacterium
GCCAAGGCCGAGCGCATCGCCAATCCAGGGCAGCCAGCCGGTGATGAAGTGCCAGCGTTGGCCAAGCGTCAGGCTGCGGTCGAACGGCGAGAACAGGCTGCGCCAATGAGCCCGGGTGATGCGCATCGCCCCATAGGCCCAGCGATAACGCTGCTTGCGGAAAGCGTTGAAATCATCGGGCATCACGCCACGGCCAAAGCTGCGTTTGGAATAGACCGCCTGATAGACGCGCTCAAACAAATTAATGCCAAGCTCGCTATCTTCGGTGATGCACCATTCGGCCCAGCCGCCCTCGGCGGTCAGCGCGTCCCGGCGGATCAAGGTCATGGTGCCGTGCTGAATGATCGCGTTGCGCTCATTGCGATTGACCATGCCGATTTGGAAGAACCCGGCATATTCCCAGAACATCATGCGCTTGAACAAAGAGCCATCATTGTCGCGATAATCCTGCGGGCTCTGGGTAAAGCCGACTTTCGGATCATCGAATGCCGGCGCCATGCTGCGCAGCCAGTCCGGATCGACGATGTAGTCACTATCGAGCACGCCGATAATATCGGCATCCGGGCTGGTTTCGCGCAGCGCGAAATTGAGCGCACCCGCCTTGAACCCCGGATATTTGCCAAGGGTGAAGAAGCGGAATTTCGGTCCCAGCCGCGCGCAATGCTCCGCCACCGGCTCCCACACCCGCGGATCGGCGGTGTTGTTGTCGATCACCAGCACTTCGAAATTGCTGTAATCGAGCGCGGCCAGCGCGTTCAGCGTCAGTTTCACCATCTCCGGGGGTTCGTTGCAGATCGGCAGATGCAGCGAAACTTTCGGCAAGATTGCCCCGTGCGGTGCGGGCACCGGCTCGAAATGGCGCTGGCGCACCCGCCCGAACAAGGTTTCCACCAGCTCGAAACTATCAGCAATCAGCAGGAACAATAACAAGCCCTGACCCGCGGCGAGCGTGGCCCATACCGCAGCGGCGGTCCAGGAGAGATAGGTCTCGCCCATGGTCAGCAGCAGCGCGCCGATGGCGGCAACAAAGCCCTGCACCAAACCCGCGAACAGGAGCTTGCCCTGCCAGCGCAAATCCGGACGGCGTGACAGCAGCGCCATGCTGATCAGCAATGCGAGCGCAATGCTGCCCGCCGCCCAGGCCCGCCAAGCGCGATTCGGCGTCACCGGGCCGGTCAACGACCATTTCGCATGCCGCGCCAGCGACCACATGCCCCAATAGCCGGCAGCACGCCCTTCAAAGCTGGTTTTCCAAGGCTGGTCGAACGCCTCCATCACGAAATAGTGCAAATGCTGCTGACGGGCGACGTTAAAGAATTGGCGCATGAATTTGGCTTGCAGCACCCGCGAGGCGCGCGCACCGCCAATATCAATCCCGTCCGACGGCCAGCCAATTTCACCAATGACAATCGGCTTGCCCGGATAAGCGCGCTGAACCTGATGCAGGCGATGCAATGCATAGGCAACCGCCTTGTCTTCCGGCACGCCCTCCCAATAGGGCAGCAAATGCACGGTGATGAAATCAACCGATTTCGCCAAGGCCGGGTGATGCAGCCAGACATGCCAAGGCTCGGCGGTCGAGACCGGCACATGCACGCGGGTTTTCACATAGCGGATATCCGCCGCGAGCTGGGCGACGGTCAGGTTGCGGCGGAGAATAACCTCATTGCCCACCATCACCGCTTTGACGTCCGGGTTCGCGTTGGCCACCTGCACCACTTTGGTCAATTCGCGCTGATTGGCGCGCGGATGCTGATCGATCCAGGCGCCGAGCGTGACATTCAAATGATACGGGGCGGCCAGTGCCGGGATCTCACCGAGATCATTTTGCACCGTATAGGTGCGAATATTATGGGTCTTGGTTGCGACCAGCGCGAGGTCCGATTTGATTTGCGCGATGCTGGGATAAATATTGCTTTGCGGGTTTTCACCAGCATGGAACGGCGAGAAGGCAAAGCCGCCGATGTCGCCGCGATAGGGCGGAATAGTGGTCACGGGCCGGTCGATCCACGCCCAAACGCCAAGCGCCACCGCAGCGGTGGCCAGAGCGGCAAGCCATGAACCCAAGCTCAGCCAGCCGGACTTGGTCCGAACAAGGCTGGGGCCGGTGGTGAACCGGCGCGGCGAGAGGGGGCGCAATTTGGCGTGATAGGTCATTGTTTCGAAACCCGGCTGAGGGCGGCGTGATCGCCGCGCCAGGGTGTTTTGACGGTGCAGTGCGGCATCGGGAGGACGGGATTGCGGCGGAACCATGGCAAAATCGCTGCATTCAAGGCGGGAAAAATCGGCTATGATGCGAGTGTCATGTTAGGTTTTTAGATCAAGATGGTTACGCAACTTATTCTGGATATTGGGCTTTTAATCGGCCTGATCGTGCTCAATGCGGGCTTCGCCCTGGCTGAGATGGCTTTGGTGTCGGCGCGGCGGGCATCTTTGGCCTTGATGGCGCGGCGCGGCGTCGCGGGGGCGGCGCGCGCACGTGCCCTGGCCGAGGCGCCCGAGCGATTTCTGCCGACGGTGCAAATTGGCATCACGGTGATCAGCGTGCTCGCCGGCGTGTTGGGCGGCGCGCGGTTCGCGGTGCTGCTGACCCCGGTTTTGGCCAAAATCCCCGCCATTGCCCCGGCGGCGGGAACCATCGCGCTGGCGCTGACCGTGCTCGGCGTCACCTTCTTGACCTTGGTGTTTGGTGAATTGGTGCCCAAACAGCTCGCGCTGCGCCATGCCGAGCGCATTGCCTGCCTCGTGGCGTGGCCGCTCGATATTTTTGCCCGCATCGCCGCGCCGCTGGTTTGGTTGCTGGGCATGACCTCGGCCCTGGTGTTGCGCGCCTTTGGCCCGCCCGGCGCGGATCGGCGGGCGGTGAGCGAGGAGGAGCTTAAGGCCATTCTCGCCGAGGGCACCGAATCGGGCATGCTGGAATTCGAAGAACGCGACATGATGGAGCGGATCATGCGCCTCGCTGATAAGCCAGTGCGCGCGATCATGACGCCGCGCCAGGACATTGCCTGGCTTGATCGTTCTGCTCCGCGCAGCGCGGTGATCGCGGCCCTGAAAGCCGCCCCGCATTCGCGCTTTGTGGTGTGTGAGCGTGATATTGATAATGTCGTCGGCATTGTGCAGGCCAAGGATATTCTGGATCGCATGCTCGATGGCAAAGAGATTTCGCTCTCCACCGCCCTGCGCCAGCCCCTCGCCGTGCCCGATACGATCAGCGCGCTGGATGCGTTGGAGCGGCTGAAGGCCGATCCGTTAGGGGCAGCCTTCGTGCTCGATGAATATGGCAGTTTCGAGGGCTTGATCACAGTTGGTGATTTGCTCGAAGCCATCGTCGGCGATGCCGAGGATGATGCCGATGCGCCCGAACAGCCGGGCGAGGGCCAGAGCTTGGAGTTAGATGGTCTGGAGCCGATCGATGATGTGGCGCATCGCTTGGGTTTGGAGCAATTGCCCGCCCAAGGCTCGTATCACACATTGGGCGGGTTCGTGCTGGCCTTGCTCAAGCGGGTGCCGCGCGCGGGTGACGTGATTGCTTTTGGCGGCTGGCGCTTTGAGGTGCTGGCGATGAATGGCCGGCGCGTCGAGCGGGTGCGGATTATCCGCGATCCGGCGGTGGTGCTGTAACCAGAGGCGGATTTGGTCCCGCTGGCGGTCGGGGTGACGCGTGATGGCCGCTAATATCATCGCCCGCCTCGCGGGAGAGGCGCGCTGAAATCGGCACCGCAATGGCACCGATCAGGCTGACCAGAATGAACGCGATGGAAAAATCACTCACCGTCGGACGGCTATGGCCCGTGATGGCGCTGGCCGCATCCAGCGTGCCGGCGGCCAGTGAAATGCCCAAAGTCAGCGTAATTTGCTGGAAGGTGGCATAAAAGCTGGTCGCGGCGGACATGCGGGCGCGCGGCACATCGGCATAGGCGATGGTGTTGAGCGCGGTAAATTGCAGCGAGCGAAACACGCCGCCGAACAGGAGCACCAGATCGATCCAGATGATCGGTGAGTCCGGGCGAAATGCGGCGCAGGCGGCGGTAAAAATCACCGAGAGGGCGCCAAAGCCGATCATCGAGGCGCGAAAGCCAAAGCGGCGCAAAATCGGCTGCGCCAGCGGCTTCATCGCAATCGCCCCCACCGCCGCAACAAAGGTGATGGTGCCGCTTTTCGCCGCCGTATCGCCAAAGCCGAGTTGCAACATCAGGGGCAGCAAAAACGGAATTGCGCCGGCGAGGATCCGAAAGAAACTGCCCGCGAGCGTGGAATTGGCGAATGTGTCGATCCGCAGCAGCGTCAAATCCAGCACCGGATGCGGATGACGATGGGCATGGCGCCAATAGGCATAGGCCGCAAGGCTGCCCGCAATGAAGCAGCCGATACTCGCATCGAACGGGATCAACCCATTGCCGATGGTCTCAAAGCCCGTCATCAGCAACGCCATCGCGCAGCCGCTCCAGAACAGGCCGAGCAAATCAAGCTTACCCGCCTCTTCAGTGTCTTTAACCTCCGCGACGAACAGGCTGACCGCGATAATCCCGATAATGCCAATCGGCACATTAATGCCAAAGGTCCAACGCCAGGAAATATAGGTCACGATGAAACCGCCGACCGGCGGGCCGATGATCGGGCCGATCAAAGCGGGCATGGTGAACCAAGAGGTCGCGGCGATCATATCGGCGCGCCGGACGGATTTGAGCAGCAGCAACCGTCCCACCGGCACCATCATTGCGCCGCCAATCCCTTGCAGAATCCGTGCGCCAATCAGCATGCCGAGCGAATCGGCAAGACCGCAAAACACCGAGCCGATGGTGAAAATCAAAATTGCGGCCCGAAACACCGTGCGGCTGCCAAAGCGATCCGCGAACCAGCCGGAGGCGGGGATAAAAATGGCGAGCGAGAGCAAGTATGAGGTGAGCGCCAAGCTCATATGGATCGGATCGGCGTGAAAGCTCTTCGCCATCGCGGGCAAGGCGGTGGCGACAATCGTCCCGTCCAGATTCTGCATCAGCAAAGCGGTCGCGACGATCAACGCGGTGACCCGCATGCGCCCGGTGCTGAGGCCAGACAAGTCAGGCTCGGCTTCGCTCATGCTGCTGATGCGCCTCCCATCTCTTTTATGATGGGGGCAAAGGCGGCGGCATTAAACCACCGCCTTGTCATGGCTTCACTGCGCGCAGAGCATCATGCGATCAAACTAGTGGCTCACCGAAGCCGCAGGCGGCCAATTCACCACAGGCAATGTGGTGGTCGGCTTGCCATTGAGCGAGAGGCTGCGATTCTTCAGCGCCAGCGCGATGCTGAGTTTTTGCTGACCATTGGCCGCTTTGACCATATAGGGCGCGGTCGCCGCGGTCGCCGCCGCTAAGCCATTGGCAAGGCGCGGTTGCGCCGCCGCGATGTCAGTAAAAAACGCGTGCAGCCCGGTCGCGGTCACCGTGCCGGTGCCTTCGGGTTGCAGCGCCGGATCAAACTTGAACGCGGTATCGACCTTGGCGTTCAGCGGGCCGATGATCAGGCCAACGGCGAGCGTGCCGTGACCACCCTGGCTCGCCCAAGGGCGCAGCAGCGCCCCAATGGCGGTGAGTTGTTGGGCAAGTGCCGTGTTCGGATCAGAATTGGGTGCCATCGGTGCCGAGATTTGCCCCGTCAAAATGGGTTTCAAATCCGGGCCAGAGATTGTCATCGCGATCGTATATTTTTCGATCTCGCCATTGAACGGCAGATGGATCAAGGTCACGAACATCGGCGATACTGCGATATTGCTGAAGGTTTCGTTGATGCGAACCGCCGTTTCGGTGGCATCGGCATCCGGGTTGAGCCGCATATGCGTCCGGATCGCGCCGATGGTGACAATCGGGAAATTGCTGTTGGCGACGCTGGCGCGCAGATTATTGATCCGCACGCTGCCGCCAATCAGCACGCGTTTCGCGTTCGGCAGAAAATCACGACCCGACAGATCGAGATGATCCTCGATCAGATCAGCATCGATGGCGATTTGGGTGCCATTCGCGGCGTGGACGGTAAAATGATGCGGCAAATTCACCGCCACCGTGAAGGGCGACGTCGCATCGATCCGCTCATTAAAGCTGGGTAAATCAATGGTCGGGCGGGTGCCGGGTGCGCCGGGAATGGTCAGTTGCAGGTTCGCCACCGTCGCGCTCGCCGCCAAGGGCGAGCTGCCGCGCGTGATCGGACCGTGGGTAATCGTCCAGCCAGCCTCGCGCAATTTGGCCTCCTCGTGCTGGAAGCCAACAATTAATTGGCTTTGCGCATACCACCAAATGCCAATCCAAATCAGTGCAAGAACCAGCAGCAACGGCAAAATGAAGCGAAGTGCGCGCATCGGGTCGCCTTTCAAATTGTTCGCGCGCAGCTCTAACCCGAAACCGGCGGGTGCCGCAAACCAGCGTCAGCGCTGCTGATCGCGCGACGCCCCACTCAGCGCATCGCGAGGCTTTCGCGCGCCGGGGCGATCACGAAGCAGGATAAATGCCGGCGGGCGAGAAGGCTGCAGGTTTGTTTGGCGGCGACGCGGTCAAGCCCGGCGAGCTGTGCGCGCCACATCCGCCGGCCCCGCACCAGCGCGGGCAAAATCAACACCCGGCCCTGGTTGCCGCGCAGGCGATGCACCGCGAGCGCCTGACGGCGGGCCGCCGGATAATTATCGTAGGAACCGACTTGGGCGATCCATTGACCGCCGCGCACCGGGCGAGCCTGCAGCTTGGCCACATCCGCCACGCGCAACACGGGCGCCATGGGATGCACCGTCCGGCTCGCGACGCGGGTGATCACCGGCGCGGCACTCGGCTGATTGGCCGCCAGCGTGAGCGGCGGGCTGCCCGCGCCCTCCGCCGCGAAGCCCTGATTGAGCAGTTGCGCCATCGTCGAATAGGCAACCCGCCAGGAATGGGCGTGCAATTCAACGCCAATTAATAAATGGCCATTGCGCACAGCGGCGGTGACCAGATTGAACCGGGCGAGATTAGTATAGCCGGTTTTCATGCCAATGGCGCCAGGATAGCGCTTCAACATGCCATCGATATTCGGGATCACCCGGCCTTCGAAGGTGAAGTGCGGCACCGAGAATAAATAGCGATATTGCGGATAATCGAGCAGCAAATGCCGCGCCAAAATCGCCATATCATAGGCATCGGTCACTTGCATCGGGTTCGGCAAGCCGGATGGGTTGGCGAACTGGGTGCGCCGCATGCCAAGCTGATGGGCGCGGGCGGTCATCATCCCGGCGAATCGGCTGATGCTGCCGCCGCCCAAATATTGCCCCAGAGCGGTCGCGGCATCATTGGCCGAGAGGGTGGTCATACCCAGCACGGCCTGGCGCACCGATACGGTTTGGCCGGGGACTAGATCGAGCTTGACCGGCTGCACACGGGCCGCCGCCCGGCTGACCGGCAAATCGGTGGCGAAACTCAGCCGATGGGCGCGCAGCGCGGCGAACGCCAAATCAAGCGTCATCAATTTGGTCAGGCTGGCCGGGTAGCGCAGGGTATAGGCTTGATTTTGCCCCAGAATCCGCCCGGTATTGGCATCCATCACAATCCAGCTAATCCCAGGGCTGGTCGGCTCACCGCCCGCACCCGCGAACGCCACAGGGGGGAGCGCGCAGGCGCTGGCCACGGCCAGCCCCAAGCTCAGCCCCCAACCCAGCCCCAAGCCCAGCGGGCGGGTGCTCAGGCGCACAGGGGGGCGCGCCGTTGCGCATTGTGTCGGCGTTCGCACGGGCGCTTTGACAAAGAATCGTTGACAAAACGCAGAGAAACGCATGGCAGCCCCGTGCATGACAGCTCCAAAATAGATCCCGTGACAGTTTGGTGATAGAGCAGTGGATTCGCCGTGTCTAGCCAAAATTGATGAATTAATCAGAAAACCAACATGTTACAGGAATATCTTCCGGCAGGCATCGCGGCGCTTGGTCGTCCCTTGCGGCGGGTTGATGACCTGAGGTTGATTGTGCGCCGCACAAAAACCGCTTGACGCCCGGCATCTGGCGGCTTAAATCGGTTTTGTTGCACCGCACCATGACGGGGTCGAATGATTGAGAATGTTTTGGCACATCGCGCCAAGCCAAACGTTGTTTGGCGCATCGCGTCGAGCCAGAATAATCGATTGGATCACCAGACAGGGATTGGCGGTGTGCGGGTCAAGGGTTTTCGCCGTCCTGTTTCGGGCGCGCCGTTGATCCGACCATGACTGCCGGGCTGATCCGGATGAGCTTTATCACACTGGCTACGAGCAGAGGACCAAACCAATGACCACCAAAGGCAAGATTGTTGACATGACCAACGAGACCACCAAGGGCTTCGAGGCGACCCTCGAATCCATGAAGGAAGGCATTGCGAAGGCGACCCACGGGTTTGAAGCCTCGCAAGCCAAGATGAAGGAACAAATGGCCAAAGCGATGAAGACCACCGAAGATTTCATGGCGTTCAGCCAGGGCAATGTCGAGGCGATGATCAAGGCGTCGCAAATCTTCACCACCGGCATGCAGGATCTGAGCAAGCATTTGGCGGCCAGCACCCAGGCTTCGGTTGAAGAGAGCATGGCGACCGCGAAGGCGCTCTCGGGCGTCAAGTCGGTCAAGGAAGCGGTTGAGCTGCAAACCGGCTTCGCCCGCACGCTGGTTGAGAAAATGGTTGCCGAGACCAGCAAGCTGACCGATGCCTCGCTCAAAATCACCGAGCAGGCGATTGCGCCGCTGACCGCGCGGATGACCAAAGCCGTCGAGACCTTCAGCACGAAGCTCTAATCGGTCGGTTCGAACGGATTGACCCGGCGCTCGCGCCAAGTCTAGCTGATTGACCCGGCGCGCGCGCCGGGGCAAGGGGGCGTTTTCCGGTCACACGGAAAGCGCCCTTTTTGCATGGATGAGGCAGGCAATGGTTGGCACGGCGGCGGAAATCTTGCGCGGCGCGGCGGGAGCGCCGCCTGCCTGGGCGGTGTTTGACCCGATTTGGTATTGCCAAACCTATCCGGACGCCGCCCGCGCTTGCGCTGACCCTTCACGCGACGCACTCACCTATTA
>JAKBBY010000100.1 GCA_021808315.1 Pseudomonadota bacterium
ATTGGTGGTGGTCGGTGATCAAAAGGGCCGCGTTGGCTACGGTGCGGGCAAGGCGCGCGAAGTGCCGGAAGCGATCCGCAAAGCGACGGAGCGGGCCAAGCGCGGCATGATCCGCGTGCCGATGCGCGAGGGCCGCACCTTGCATCACGATGTCGAAGGCAGCTTCGGCGCTGGTCATGTCGTGTTGCGCGCGGCACCGGCAGGCACCGGGATTATCGCCGGTGGGCCGATGCGTGCGGTATTCGAGACGCTGGGCATTGGCGATGTCGTGGCCAAGTCGCTCGGCAGCCGCAATCCACATAATATGGTAAAAGCCACGTTTGATGCTCTGACCAATTGCGCGAGCCCGCGTTCGGTTGCGGCACGTCGTGGCAAAAAGGTCGCCGATTTGTTCGGCAAGCGCGACAAGGAGACCCACGTCGATGCCTGATATTTTTGAGCCGATGGCCGGCAAGCGGGTGAAGGTCACTCAAACCGGCTCGCCGATTGGTCGCAAGCCGGGGCAGCGCGAGACGCTGATTGGTCTTGGGTTGCGCCGCATGCATGCAAGCCGTGAACTCACGGCGACACCGGAAGTATTGGGCCGGGTGCGCAAGGTCGCGCATCTGCTCAAGGTTGAGGAACTGGCGTGATGAAACTGAACGAACTGCGTGACAATCCCGGTTCACGGCTGAAATCGAAGCGGCTGGGTCGCGGCATCGGGTCCGGCAAGGGCAAGACGTCCGGCAAGGGCGTTAAGGGCCAGAAGGCGCGTGAGGGCGTTTCGCTGAATGGGTTCGAGGGTGGTCAGCTGCCCATTTATCGCCGGTTGCCCAAGCGCGGGTTTAATAATCGCAATCGCAAGGAATTTGCGCCGGTCAATCTCGGCAAGCTTGAGGCCGCGATTGAGGCTGGCAAGATCGACGCGGCGCAGCCGATCACCGAAGCGGTGTTACGGGCGGCTGGCCTGTATGGTGGCAAGAAGGTGGATGGTGTTCGCTTGCTGGCACGCGGCGAAATCACGCGTAAAGTGACCATCGAAGTGTCTGGCGCCTCAGCCAGTGCGATCGCCGCGATTGAGCAAGTCGGCGGTTCGGTAACGACGCGGATTCCAGCCAAGGCGACTGAGGCTGCAGCCTGAGCCTCTTGCCGTGACGCGGATTGCGCCACATGATAGTCATCGAGCGGCGCCGAAATAGGTTGCGTTCAGCAATCTGGTCGGCGCCGTTGGTGTTTGTGCGGTCCCACCGCGTTAGCGGCGGGTAAATGTTCAGGAGAAGTCCATGGCGTCGGCGGCAGAGCAACTTGCCTCGAGTATGAATCTCGGCAGCTTCGCGAAAGCGACGGAGCTCAAGCAGCGAATCTGGTTTACGCTCGGTGCGTTGATTGTGTTTCGTCTGGGCACCTATATCCCGGTCCCGGGCATCGATGCCACGGTGATGACGCATCTGATGGCGCAAAATGGTGGTGGCGTGTTGGGCATGTTCAACATGTTCACCGGCGGGGCGCTCGGGCGGATGACGGTGTTTGCCCTGAACATCATGCCGTATATTTCGGCCTCGATCATCATGCAGCTGATGCAGGCGGCGGTGCCAAGCTTGGAGACCCTTAAAAAGGAGGGTCAATCGGGCCAGCAAAAGATCAACCAATATACGCGCTACCTCACGGTGCTGATTGCCTTGGTGCAATCCTATGGCATTTCGATCGGGCTTGAGAGTTTGCACAGCTCGGTCGGTCCCGCCGTGGTCGATCCGGGGCCGTTTTTCATTTTCACCACAGTGATTACGCTGGTGGGCGGCACTGTGTTCCTGATGTGGCTAGGCGAGCAAATTACCGCGCGCGGTATTGGTAATGGCTCCAGCCTGATCATTTTCTCCGGCATCGTCGCGGCGCTGCCGGGCGCGGTTGCGGGGATTCTGCAACTCGGCGCTACGGGCGCGCTATCGACGGTGTTTGTCATTGGCTTTTTCGTGGTGTCGCTGCTGGTGATCGCCTTCGTGGTGTTCATGGAGCGCGCTCAGCGCCGCGTGCTGGTGCAATATCCCAAACGCCAAGTGGGCAGCCGGATGTTTGGCGGCGATTCGTCGCATTTGCCGATGAAGGTGAATACATCGGGTGTGATTCCGCCGATTTTCGCAAGCTCCCTGCTCTTGATCCCGGCAACGATCATCGGCTTCTCCAAAGGCACCGGCCCCGGCTGGCTGCAATTTCTGGCGCGGCAACTGTCGCATGGCCAGCCTGGCTATATGATTTTATATGCCGCGCTGATCATCTTTTTCTCCTATTTCTATACGGCGGTGGTGTTTAATCCGGAGGAAACGGCCGATAATCTGAAAAAATATGGCGGTTTCGTGCCCGGCATTCGGCCAGGGGCCAACACCGCAAAATATTTTGACACGGTGCTAACGCGGCTGACCACGATCGGCGCGATTTATCTCTGCATTGTCTGTTTGATCCCAGAGTTTCTTATTGGCGAATATGATATTCCGTTCTACTTTGGTGGCACATCGTTGCTCATTATCGTCTCGGTGACCATGGATACGGTTGCCCAAGTACAGTCCCATCTGCTGGCACATCAGTATGAAGGGCTGATTCGAAAAGGCAGAGGAAGGACACGCGGTCGATGAATATTCTTTTGGTAGGGCCGCCGGGGGCCGGTAAAGGCACCCAGGCGAAAATTTTAGAGGATCGCTATCACGCCAAGCATATTGCCACCGGTGATATGCTCCGTGCCGAAGTGGCCGGGGGGACGCCGATTGGTCTGGAGGCCAAAGCGGTGATGGATGCCGGACAATTGGTTTCCGATGATATTTTGATCCGCATGCTCGGGGCCCGTTTGGCCCAGCCCGATTGTGCGCATGGCATGATCCTCGATGGTTTTCCGCGCACCGTGCCGCAAGCCGAAGCGCTGAATGATCTGCTCGCCGCCTCGCACCGGCATTTGGACGCGGTGATCGTGCTTGAAGTGGATGAGGAGGCGTTGGTCGCCCGGATTTCCGGACGGTTCGCCTGCGCACAATGCGGGGCTGGCTATCATCGCAGTTTTCATCCGACGGCCAAAGACGGTGTCTGCGATAAGTGCGGCAGCCATGAATTCACTCAACGCCCTGACGATAACCCTGCCGTGGTGCGGCGCCGGCTCGCCGCCTATCGGGAGCAAACCGCACCGATCTTGCCTTTCTATACGGCGCGCGGCCTTGTCCATACGCTCGACGGCATGGCGCCGATGGAGCAGGTCACAGCTGAGATCGAGAAAATCCTTCGTCAGGTCGGTGTTGCGGCACCCGCATAGGTCATCACGAAAAATTGATATCGTTCGATTGACTCTGTTCCCCCCGAGCGATATTGACACTCAACGGCGCCCCTTCACGGGGGTGCTGCGCTTTCCAGCAGTTTTGCGATAATCCGAATGGGCGTTCATTCACGCCCATCAAGTCGTTGCAGTGCAGTTGGAGTTTCGTTTAACCCGATCACCGATCCCGACGCGGCGCGGCCGCCCGAGAACTAGGAGTTGCAAGCGTGGCGCGTATTGCCGGCGTAAATATCCCTTCGAATAAGCGCGTGCTCATCAGCTTGCGCTATATCTATGGCGTTGGTCCCAGCAAGGCTCGTGAAATTTGCACGACGCTCGGTATCCCGGATGAAAAGCGGGTGAACCAGCTTTCGGACGACGAGATCATGAAGATCCGTGAATTGATCGACCGCGATTACCGCGTTGAGGGTGATTTGCGGCGTGAAGTCGCGATGAACGTCAAGCGGTTGGTTGATCTCGGATGCTATCGCGGTCTGCGTCATCGTAAGGGTCTGCCGGTCCGTGGTCAGCGCACACACACCAATGCGCGCACACGCAAGGGCAAGGCTGTGGCCATTGCTGGCAAAAAGAAAGTGACCCGCTAAGGGTCTATTTTTTCGTTCGCCAGTTTTTCGTTCGCCGGAACCGTTCCGGATGGGTTTTGGGGCGGGCTCATCGGGCCGCCCCCTTTAACAGACACAGGATTTTTCATGGCCAAGCCAGCCACCACTCGCCCCCGCCGCAAAGAGCGCAAAAACATCAGCTCCGGCGTCGCTCATGTGCTCGCCAGCTTCAATAATACGATGGTGACCATCACTGATGCGCAAGGCAACGCGATTTCATGGTCGTCCGCCGGAAGCCAAGGCTTCAAAGGCAGTCGTAAATCGACGCCGTATGCCGCTCAGGTCGCGGCTGAGGATGCGGGCCGCAAAGCGCGCGAACATGGCATGGAGGCCTTAGAGATTGAGGTTAGTGGCCCTGGCGCCGGGCGCGAAAGCGCCTTGCGGGCGCTACAATCGGTTGGGTTTTCGATTTCGGCCATCCGCGATTTGACGCCGATCCCCCATAATGGTTGTCGCGCGCGCAAGCGCCGCCGCGTCTAATTTGGTTTTCGGCCATTGGTCCGGGCGTAGGTCCGGTTGCGATGGTAGCTGCGAATGTTTGAATGGCTGGGGTCTTGGTCGACAACGCCCGAGCGGAGGATTTGATGGTGAGAGACACGCATCTGATTTTACAGCGCAACTGGCAATCGTTGCGCAAGCCAGATCGGCTCGAGATCGAGCCCGGCACCGATGGCTCGCGGAGCGCGACCATTGTCGCGGAGCCCTTGGAGCGTGGCTATGGTGCGACGCTCGGCAACGCGTTGCGTCGTATTTTGCTGTCGTCCCTGCAGGGGGCCGCAGTGACGGCGGTGCGTATCGATGGCGTGTTGCATGAATTTGCGGCGATTCCTGGCGTGCGCGAGGACGTGACGGATATCGTGCTGAACATCAAGCAAATCGCTGTGCGCATGCAGGGTGAAGGCAGCAAGCGGCTGAGCCTGACCGCCAAAGGTCCGGGCGAAGTCACGGCCCGGCAGATCCAAGTCACCGGCGATATTGAGATCATGAACCCGGATCTGGTGCTCTGCACGCTGGATGACGGCGCGACATTGGGCATGGAATTCACCGTTGAATCCGGGCGTGGTTACGTTGCTGCGGCGGCCAACCGTCCGGAAGACGCGCCGATTGGTCTGATCCCGGTTGATGCGATCTATTCGCCCGTGCGGCGGGTGGCTTACCGGATTGAGCCAACGCGCGTTGGTCAAGTGACTGACTATGATCGGTTGATCCTGCAGGTCGAAACCAATGGTGCGGTGACGCCCGAAGATGCCGTGGCGGTTGCTGCGCGGATTCTGCAAGATCAGCTCAGCCTGTTTGTCAATTTCGAAGAACCGACCCGCCTGCGGGCTGAGGAGCCACGGCCTGAATTGCCGTTTAATCCCAATCTGCTCCGCAAGGTCGATGAGTTGGAATTGTCGGTGCGCTCGGCGAACTGCCTGAAGAACGACAATATCATCTATATTGGCGATCTGGTGCAGAAATCCGAACAGGAAATGCTGCGGACACCGAATTTTGGTCGTAAATCCTTAAATGAAATCAAGGAAGTGCTCACCACGATGGGTCTGGGCCTTGGTATGCAAGTGCCGGATTGGCCGCCGGAGAATATCGAAGACCTCGTCAAGCGGTCCGATCAGCCTTTTTGATCGGTCCATCCCGTTATTTTTCGTCCGTTAAGGACGCTGTTGAAAGTTGGAGACTGAACGATGCGCCACGGTATGGCCGGACGGAAGCTGGGAGTAACGAGCTCCCATCGCGCGGCAATGTTCCGCAATATGGCGGTGGCGCTGCTCAAGCATGAGCAGATCACCACCACCCTGCCGAAGGCCAAGGAGCTTGGCCCGGTGGTTGAAAAGCTGATCACGCTCGGCAAGCGGGGCGATCTCGCCGCCCGTCGGCAGGCTCATGCCACGCTGCGCGATGATGTCATTGTGACCAAGCTGCTCGGCCCAATTGCTGAGCGTTATAAAACCCGCTCTGGCGGCTATACCCGCGTGCTCAAAGCCGGCATGCGCTATGGCGATGCGGCGGATATGGCGATCATTGAACTTGTTGATCGCGATCCCGCAGCGAAGGGGCTGGATAGCGGACCCAAGCAGGTTGTTGCCGCCGACGACGAGGCAGACGAAGCCGCCGCCGCCTGAGTCTCGCCTGATAGCGGGTCGACGCAGAAAAGTGATGATCGAAGAATAATATTTGTGCCCTCGGCGGTAAGCTGAGGGCACGCACTGACGATCCCGATTATTGCTAAGCGATCATTTCTTGGGCTATCGTTTGGCCTATGAAAAAACTCTCATGTCTCAGCCTACCGGCTGTAATTCTGCTGGCCGCATGCTCATCGGGATCCGGAGCAGCGCCCACAACCCCCGCCGCAGCGAAAGCAAGTAGTGCTGCCTATTTAGCAGGACTCCCTGCGCCGCAGCGTGAGACCGCTTTGTTCTGCCAATCGCAAGCACAGATCAAGCTCGGCGGCGCTGTCTATCTGGAATCTGCTCCAGCTTTGCTCAGCACGGATGTCACCACCAACTTTTCGCCCGATGTTCTCGGGGGCAAAATGACCATCCTCTATGATCGGGTCGATGGCACCACTGTGACCCATGGTGTTTATCGCTGCGATCTCAATGCCGGCAAGAAAAAGCAGTAAGTTTAACAAGGCCCCGATAGGTTGGATTAGATCGCTATTGGTTTAGCTTGAATCGACGCTTTCAGCCTAAACCAATGGAATTGCGTGGTAACCACGGTCCCAACAATCCACCTATCGGGCCTAACAGCGCCTATGCGGCACCACGGAGCACGCCGCCGGTTGCTTTGCTGACAGCGGCCACAATTTTATGGGCAACAGCATCGATGTCGGCATCGGTGAGGCTGTGCGCGCGTGGCTGGAGCGTCACCGCGAGGGCGAGTGAAACTTTGCCAGCGGCCACGTGCTCGCCCTCATAGCGATCAAACAAGGTGACATCGGTGATCAGTGCGCGTTCGGCACCACGCACGGCGCGGATCAGTGTTTCAGCCGGGACCGCCGCATCGACCACAAAGGCGAAATCTCGCCGCACCGGTTGCAACGGTGACAGATCGGGCGCTGCTTTGCGCCGCCGTTTCGGGTCAGCAATGGCATCGAGCATCAGCTCAAACCCGACGCTGCGCGCCGGCAAATCAAACCGGGTCGTGACGGTTGGGTGCAGCGTGCCAAAATAGCCGAGTATGGTTTTTGGCCCCTGGCGCACGGTGCCGGACTGCCCTGGATGAAAATGAGCCGGTGCCTCCGCCGTCACGCTGAGCGACTCGAGCGGCACGCCCAGCTCGCTCAGCACGGCGAACAAATCCGCCTTGGCGTCCCACAAATCAACCGGCCGATCAGCATCGAGCCACGAAAGCGGCGTCGCCCCCAAGCGCAAACCGGCGGCAATCAAGTTTTGGCCAGACGGCGTAGCGTCGATAAATCCTGGGCCAATCTCGAATAACGCCGCATCCGCCATGCCCCGCGCGGTGTTCGATTGTGCGGCCAAGACGAGCGTTGCCAACGGCGTTGGCCGCATCTGATCGAGATCAGCCGCAATCGGGTTCGCCACCCGCAATTGTTCCGGCACTGCGCCAAATTGGGCCGCCACCGCCTGCGCCACAAAGCTGAACGTCACGCATTCATCCAGCCCCCGCGCCGCCAGCACGCGTCTCGCACGCATGGTGCGGGTTTGCCGCGCGGTCAGTGTCGGCTGCGGCACCGGGGATAAGGATGGCAAGGAAACCGGCTCGACCCGATCCAACCCGTTGATGCGCAAAACCTCTTCGATCAGATCGATCTCTGCCGCCACCGCCGCTGCGCCGGCAGCCGCCTGATGCGCGCGCTCCGCCGATAATTCCGGCGCCGGATCAAGCATCGAAACCGGGCCATTCACCGCGTAAATCGCCGGATCATAGGTGTAATTCGAGCGGGTTACCGCGACATCGTTGCGCCAGGGCGGCACGGAAACCACCACCTGATTGGCATCCTGTTGGCGCGGCGTAAAGCCCAAATTCTGCAGAATCGCCACGGCGCGCGCCGGGGCGAGCGCGTGACCGCCAAATTTGTCGAGCCGGGCGAAACGCAGCGCCGCGTCACGCTGCCAAGCGGGCTCCGACCCCGCGGTTACGACCGCGCTCGGTGTGCCGCCGCAGAGCGAGATGATCATCGTTGTTGCCGCATCCAACGCTTGCGGCAAAATCGATGGATCAATCCCGCGTTCGAAACGTTGCCGTGCATCAGAATGGATCCCGCTGCGCTGGCCGGTGAGGGCAATCCGCACCCGATCGAACAAAGCGCATTCGATGAACACATCAACGGTCGCGGCATCACAGCTGGTGGCCTCACCCCCAACGATTCCTGCGAGTGATTGGGCGCCTCGCGCATCGGCAATCACACAATCCTCGGGTCCGGCGATAACCTCTTTGCCATGTAACCCGGTAAACCGCTCCTCGGCGCCCCGGCGCAGCGTCAGCACGCCCCCGGCGACTTTACCGGCATCAAACACATGCAGCGGGCGGCCTAAATCAATGGTGAAGAAATTGGTGATATCGACCAAGGCACTAATCGGTCGCAGCCCAATCGCGGTCAGGCGCCGCTTCAGCCAATCCGGGCTTTCGCCATTTTTCACGCCGCGCACGGTGCGCCCCACCACCAGCGGACAGGCCTCGGGGAATTCGTTGCGCCAGGAGATCAAACTCTCCTCCGCGCCGATCACCGGGGCGGGTGACCAGGGGCGCAGCGTGCCCAGCCCGGCCGCCGCCAAATCGCGCGCCACACCCCGCACCGAAAATCCATCGCCCCGGTTGGGTGTTACCCCGATTTCAATGATCGGATCATCCAGCCCCGCCCAGGCGGCATAGCTCATACCCAGCGGCGCGTCCGAAGGCAGGTCGATAATCCCGTCATGATCCTCGCCCAGCCCCAATTCTCGCTCGGAGACCAACATCCCCGCCGAGGCGACGCCGCGAATCTCGCCGACCTTGAGAACCATCCCGCTGCTCGGCACCACCGAACCGGGTGGCGCAAACACCGCCATCATGCCGGTGCGGGCATTGGGCGCGCCGCACACCACACCAACCTCGCCGTCAGCGGTTTGCAC
>JAKBBY010000101.1 GCA_021808315.1 Pseudomonadota bacterium
CCCATCGCCGCCGGATAGCGCACCCAGCGCTGCGTGGAACCTTCAATATCGGTGAATAAGAACACGTAAAGCGTGTCCGCCCGCGCATTAATGTCGATTAAATGATTCATCAGGCTCCCGGTCAGCGCGGCGGAATCGAATAATTCTCGCGCCACCATACCGGACGCTTTATTCATGAAGCAAACGAAAATGCGCGGTCAGCGATGACGCGAGGGGGCTAAAACGAATTGCGATCCGCTGAACCCCCGTGATCGCGTCGCGGTGCCACAACGCATTTTTATGCCGTGTATTTCCGCATTGCGCCCAACCAAGAGCAACCAGCTCCATCCTGATGTCATTTTCGACGCGCCACGACAATTAATGTGATAATTCTCACATCAATCGCCACATCATTGCCCTATCACAAATCTGCGCACTGCCAACGGGTAAGGCGCCACCGGGCTGGATCGGGACCGATTGCCGACCCCCAGCGGCCTTGCCGATTTTGTCGATCCTCTCAGCGCGGAGTTTATTCCCATGACCAGCGATGCCACTCAATTATCAACCCCCGAGGCCGCTTCTGGCACCCTCTGTGCGGCCACCGCCGCCTATCATCCGCCCTTGACCGTGGGGTATCCGTCATTGACCGCGAGCGATGACCGCCCAAGGTCATTATGGCCCCAACCCCGCAAGATCGGCCAGGCCGCAATCGGGGTCACGCTGCTCGCCGCCTACGCGCAGGTGCTGACCATGATGCATCTGCACAGCGCGGTCGCACCCGCGCTGGCCATCACCGTCTCGTCAGGACTCTCAAGCCTCGTCGGCTTTGCCTTCGCACCGATCAGCCAAGCCGTCATGGCTCCGCTGATGCATGATCCGGTCAAGCTCGTGCAAATTCTGATGGTTTGCAGCATCGCGACCCAAAGCTTCGCCATTGTCTCGTTGTGGCGTCACATGGATTGGAAACGTCTTCCGGTTTACCTCGCCGGCGGCGCACTCGGCCTGCCCATCGGCGTCTATCTGCTGCTGCATCTTGGCATCGTCGGCTTTCACGCGGTGATCGGGCTGCTGCTCGTGGTCTATGGGGCCTATGTGCTGCTCAAACGGCCCTTTGTGGTCAAGTGGGGCGGGTGGCCGGCTGAACTCTTCGTCGGCTTCTTGGGCGGCATCACCGGCGGCCTCGCGGCTTTCCCAGGGGCGGCAATCACGGTCTGGTGCAGCCTGAAAGGCTGGGACAAAGCCCGCCAGCGCGGCGTGTTCCAACCCTTCATCTTGGCGATGCAATTCATGGCCCTCGGCACCATCGCCCTTATGCGCACCCACACCAGTCACACCGGCGGCACACTCAGCGCCATGGTCGCCAACGCCATCATCTTCGTGCCGCCAACATTGCTCGGATCATGGTTCGGTCTGAAAGTGTTCAGCGCGGTCTCCGATCAGAGTTTCCGCCGCTGCCTCGGCGCCTTGCTCGCCCTCTCCGGCCTATTGATGATGGTCTGATCCATCCGCATCCAGCAGCACGCACAAATGATTGGCCGCACCGCACGTGACGCTGCAACCCCGCAATGCAGCCACGCGCAACACCGGCCAATCGTGATGGCTCACCACTTGACCCATAAATCCTGAACCAAAAATCCCGAGGATTCCCGGCTCAAATCGTCTGGCACCATGAACCGCCACGGCGCTGGGCCGGTGAAACCCCACCAACGACACGCAGCACAGCCCCGTCGCCGCCCACACGCCCGATGATGGCCGCTTGCACCCAAACCCTACGATGACGTGACGCTCGGACGGACCCGCCCTTTCATCGCGATCCGGCAGACCATGCCCAGGATCAAAAATCCGCACCCAGCGAGCATCAACGTCGCTCGAACGCCAAGGGAAGCGCCCAATAGGCCGCCAGCAAGCGCGCCGAGCGACATGGCCGCCGCATTGATGGTTGAGATTGTCCCGAACACCCGCCCAATCGATGCCGTCGGCATTCTTGTCTGCAGCGCCGTCATGAACCCCACATTCATCAAGCCGCCGGCAAGCCCCAGAACCAGCAAGCAGGCGGCAAATTCGAGCGCGACCGATTCCGGCCCGCCCCCCAGCACACTCATCGCGCCGCGCGCACCGCCCATGACCAGCAAAGCCCCGCCAAGCAGGCTTTGCAGGCTCAATCGCGTCGCCAGAACGCCCGCCGCAATCGAGCCGATAATTCCACCGACGCCGCCAATCGCGAACGCCAAGGCAAACCAGCTTGCCGGGACGCCAAGATGGCGCACAATAAACACCGCCTCCAGACTGAGGCAAAGTGCAGCAAGGCCGCGCGCCGCAATCATCACGCGGAGCGCCGAAGCCAATAATGCATCGGCGCTCAGCATCCTGAGCCCCTCGGTCAGTCGCGCCGTCATGCTCTGCATAGTTGATGGCTCCGGCGCCGGTGCCGCCAAGCGCGGCAGCCGCATGAGCAGCGCCGCCGCCACCGCAAAAATCAGCGCGTCAATCGCCATCGCGGCGCTCAAATTCAGCGTGGCCAGCACCAAAGCCACCAAGCCAGGTGCGGCAATCCCGGCAAGGGCCATGCACGCAGAAACCCGGCCATTGGCGGCGGCCAGCGCGTCGATTGCCACCAGTTGCGGCAAGGCGCTCGTCTGGGCAATTTCAGCAGCGGCCACCAGACCGGCCCCAACGCTATTGACCGCAATCAGCAGACCCAGTGACAATTGATCGCTCGCCCCCGCCCCCGCCCCTGCCATCGGCACCAACGCCAGCGCCAACGCCGTCACCGCATAGGCAACGACCATGACGCGCCGCTTCGCCAGCCGATCAATCACCCCTCCACCAAAAATCCCAAAAAGGGCGGGTGCCGCCAGCCCCGTCGCGAATAACAGCCCGACCGCTTCGGTCGATGCGTGAAGCAAAGAAACCGCGATCAAGGGCATCAGGGTCAGCGCGATGCGCGCGCCCGTCGCAGCCACGGTCTCTCCCCAAAGTAGGGATAAAAATTGTCGGTTCATGGTCAATAATGCCTCGGATAACGTCTAAGGACATGCCAATATTCAAATGAAAACGGACGGAAACCAGCAACTGATTCCCGTCCGCTCGATGGTTTACCGGTCTATATTACCAGAAAAACCAATGAATGAAGACCTTAAACATGATCTCGCTCCTGCTGAAGGTTGAAATAAACAGGGTTGGGCGAACCCAAACTCTGCGGCGAAACCGACTGTCTTGGGCGTTGTAGCTAAAGTCCGAACCCATCAATCACCGAGCGCCCTCGACAGGACCAATCACTATCAACTTCCAGTCCCCTAATCTGTGATTAATATCACTCCCGTGACGAGCGACGCACCACGCCCAACGTCCCCACTCTTTTTTCCTTTCGCACCCACCCTCTGTTATGCCATGTTAGCCACATGGAGCAGTCCACTAACATCCTCGCGCAGAGTCTCGCCGACCGCTTCACCACAATGATGCGCCTGCTCCGCCAAACCCTCGGCGCCCCCGACTATGCCCGCTTCGACCTTTCGCTCAAATGGGCGATCTGGCACCGTATTTCGCGCCTCTCGCACCGTTTTCACGCCCTCGCCCTCAACCCGCGCCGCCCCCGCAAACCCAGCGCAAAACCCGCACCCGCCCCGGAGCCAGAATCATCCCCAGCCGGAGCGAAAAAGAGCGAAATTCCGGCGCAAAAAGGCTGGCTGCTGCAAACCTTCCCCGGCCATCACATCCCCTATGTCCGTGGTCACCTGATCCGCTTCCTCGAAGACCCGGATTTGTCGCTCCTCCACGCAGAGAACCCGCGCATCGGTCGCGCACTACGCCCGCTCTGCCACATGCTCGCGATTCCACTCCCCGATTACCTCAAATTGGCGCGCAAACCCCGCCCACCGGCTCCAAAACCGGCGCAAAAGCCAGCGCGGCGGAGAGAAAAACCAGAGCCGTCATTTTACGACTACATGCTCCAAAAATATCCCGCCCCCGCCCGCCCCACGCTGCCGGGCCATATTGACGCACCCACCGCCCGCGCAAAAATCAACTTCGAGCGGTAGGAGAGAAAATGCGACCTAATCGTTCCGGTATAAAAACAAAAAGGAGCGAAAAAGCGCAAAAATTCTGGACGCTCCGGCCTGCGACCTCCGCAGAATTGACGTCTCGCCCTTCCTTGTCCTATAGCGACCCGGCACGGCCGCATCACCCGATCGCGGCTGCGTTACTCTGTTCTCATCGTTTCAATTTTCTCGTTGTGGAGTGCTCGCCGTGAAGCGGACTTATCAACCTTCGAAGCTCGTCCGGAAGCGCCGCCACGGTTTCCGGTCCCGTATGGAAACGGTCGGCGGCCGTAAAGTGATCGCCAATCGCCGGACCAAGGGCCGTAAGCGCCTCTCGGCGTAACGCCAGCTTGGGCGCGCCTGAACCGCAACCATCCGGTCAGGCGTTATTATGGCCCAGGGTGAAACCGAAAGTGTCCAGCGTGACAGGCTCGCCGCCGCCTCCCTTGCCGAAACGCGCCGATTTTCTCCGCGCCGCCGCGCGTGGGCACAAGCGGGCTTATCCCGGCTTGGTCGCGCAAACCTTGCTCACCAGCCCGGATCAACCATTTCGGCTCGGCCTCACCGCGAGTCGCAAAGTCGGCAACGCCGTCATTCGCAACCGGGCGCGCCGCCGCCTGCGCGAAGCGGCGCGCCTCGCCCTCGCGGATCGCCGCATGGCCAACCAGCCTTGCGCCGGGTTCGATCTGGTGTTGATCGCCCGGCACGATACCGGGCGAATCGCCTTCGCCGCTTTGCGCGAAACCCTGGCCGAGCTGCTTGATCGTGCAAACCCGCCAACCGCCGCAAGCCCGTCACCATGAGCCGCGCGGCCCGTTTTCTCTCCGCCCTGGTGCGCTTTTATCAAATCGCCCTATCGCCTTTGTTCGGCGGTCAATGCCGGTTCATGCCCTCCTGCAGCAGCTATGCCCTGGAGGCCATCGCGACCCATGGCGCGGGCCGTGGTGCGGCGCTTTCCATCCGCCGTCTGTGCCGCTGCCATCCGTTCCATCCCGGCGGGTTTGACCCGGTGCCACCCCGCCCTGCTTCCCATCCCCTGATGTGCGAGCACATCACGCCTGACAGGACCCTCTGATGGATAGTAACAAACGCATGATTCTGGCGGTCGCCCTGTCGCTGGCGATTTTCCTGATCTTCAATCTCCTCGCCAATCATTTCCTGCCCAAGCCCAAGCCATCGGTCCTGGCGCACAATGCGGCGTCCGCCACCCAGGCCACGAAGCCCGGCGTTGCGCCACTGCCGCAAGCTGGCACCAGCCTCGCGCAAAACAGCGCAGCGCAAAATAGCCCCGCCCCGCGCGTGACCATCACCGCGCCGGACGTGCAAGGCTCGATCAGCCTGCGCGGCGCGAAAATCGACGATCTAGTGCTCACCCGCTACCACACCACCGTCTCGCCCCATTCCCCCTTGGTCACCTTGCTGTCGCGCCCCGGCCACGCCCATTCCTATTTCGTGCAATTCGGCTGGGACGCCCCGCCGGGCGCAAGCTTTACGCTGCCCACCGCCAGCACCATCTGGTCCGCCTCGACCGGCGCGCTCACCCCCGGCCATGACGTCACGCTGAGCTGGACCGACCCGCAGAACATCACCTTCAAAATCATCCTCGGCATCGATCAGCGCTATATGTTCACCGTCCACCAGCAGATCAGCAATGGCTCATCAAGCCCGGTGACGGCCTATCCCTGGTCGCGCATCCGCCGGGATTATCTGCCCAAAGTGCCGGGCAGCCTGATCATGCATAAAGGCCCGCTCGGCGTGTTCAAAGGCACCTTGCACACGCTGAACTATGTGGATACCCGCTCGAACGCCAAAAACAAACCGGACGGCCAAGCCTTCAGCACCACCGCCCCCGGCGGCTGGGCCGGCATCACCGGCAAATATTGGCTCACCGCCCTGATCCCCACGCAAGATGAAACCGTCACCACCGCCTATCGCTATCGCGATGTGGCGGGCCGCAAGGCGGATGACGGGGCCTATCAGGTCGATATGGTGCGCAGCACCCCCCTTAGCGTCGCCCCCGGCGCAACCGCGAGCATGGAACTGCGTGTCTTCACCGGCGCCAAAGTGCTGAGCATCCTCAACGCCTATGGCGCGCAATACCATATCCCGAGCTTCGACAAGGCGATTGATTTTGGTATTCTCTATTTGCTCACCAAGCCAATGTTCCTCGCGCTGAACACGCTGGGCCGGATTTTTGGCAATTTCGGCGTGGGCATCATCGTGTTCACCATCTGCCTGAAGCTGGTGCTGTTCCCGCTGGTCCGCACCTCGTTCCTCTCGATGGCGAAAATGCGTGACGTCGCCCCCAAAGTCGCCGCCGTGCGCGAACGCATCAAAGACGATGTTGGCCGTCAGCAAAAAGAAATCATGGCGCTCTACAAGCTCGAAGGCGTGAACCCCGCCGCCGGCTGCCTGCCGATGGTGCTGCAAGTGCCGATCTTTTTTGCGCTGTATAAAGTCATTTTCATCACCATCGAAATGCGCCACGCGCCGTTTTATCTCTGGGTGCATGATCTTTCGGCGCGTGACCCGACCAATATTTTCAACCTGTTCGGCCTGCTGCCATTCCACCCCTCGACCTTGCTGCCGCTGCTGCATGTCGGTGTGCTGCCGATCCTGATGGGCCTCGCGCAATATGGCTCGCAGCGGCTCAACCCTCCGCCCGCAGACCCCGCCCAGGCGCGGATCATGCAGCTCATGCCGGTGATCTACACCATCATGCTCGCCAGCTTCCCCGCCGGCTTGGTGCTGTATTACATCACCAATAATTTCCTCACGATGGTACAGCAATGGATCATCATGAAGCTGCATCATGCGCATCGCTTGCGGGTTTCCGCAGCGGCGGAAAAACTCCCCTCAAAGAGCTGATCCGGACATGGACCAGCCGCAAGACGATCCAGCCGCCATCGAAGCGGGCAGGGTGCTGTTCGCCCAAGGCGCGCAATTTTTCCACGCCGCCCAAACCCGCGCGAGCCTGCCGCCCGCCGAGGGCGCCGAAATCGCGCTGGCCGGTCGGTCCAATGTTGGCAAATCCAGCCTGATCAACGCCATCACTGGCATGCGCGCTTTGGCCCGGGTCAGCGTCACGCCGGGGCGTACCCGCCAGCTCAATTTTTTCGCGGTGGGCAGCCGCAATCTGGTCCTGGTCGATATGCCCGGCTATGGCTATGCCGAAGCCCCGCGCTCGATCAAGCGCGACTGGCAGGGCTTGATGTTTGATTATGTGCGCGGTCGGCCCAATCTGCGCCGGGTGTTTTTGCTGCTCGATGCCCGTGTCGAAGATAAACCCGCCGACCATGCGGTGATGGATTTGCTCGATAAAGCGGCGATGGCGTTTCAACTGGTGCTGACCAAATCCGACAAGCTCAAGCCCGATGCCTTGGCCCGCAAACGCGCCGAGGTCCAAGCCCTGGCCCGCAAACATCCCGCCGCCCTGCATGATGTTATCGTGACATCAAGCGAAACCGGCGTGGGCATGGATGAATTACGCGCGGTCCTGGCCTCGCTCGCCGCTTGACCCGAGGCGGCGGCGCTTACATAGACGCGGCAATCATACTCTCGATCACCAACGCATGAGGGCCTCCATGAACGATCGTCCTGCCGATCGCCACGCCGACGCGGCCGAACAAGCGCGCATCGTCGCCCATGCATTACCCTATCTGCGCCGCTATGCCGGGGCCACCATCGTGGTGAAATATGGCGGGCACGCCATGGGCGAGGATAGCCTCGCCGAAGGCTTTGGCCGCGACATTGCCCTGCTCAAGCAGGTCGGCATCAATCCGGTGGTGGTGCATGGCGGCGGTCCGCAAATCAACGCGATGCTGCATCGCCTCGCCATCCAATCCACCTTCATCGATGGTCTGCGCGTCACCGACGCCGCGATGGTGGAAGTGGTGGAAATGGTGCTAGCCGGCACGGTCAATAAAATGGTTGCGGGCCTGATCAACAAAGCTGGTGCTCTGGCCGTCGGTATTTGCGGCAAGGATGGCGGGCTGATCCGGGCGCGCAAACTCACCCGCATGCGCCGCGATCCGGGCAGCGCCATCGAAACCGCGCTCGATCTTGGTTTTGTCGGCGAGCCGGAAGAGATTGATGTGCGCGTGATCCACGCTTTGACCGGCGCCGGGCTGATCCCCGTGATCGCCCCGGTCGGCTCTGGCCGCGATGGCGCGACCTATAATATCAATGCCGATACCGTGGCCGGTGCGGTCGCGAGCGCGCTCGGCGCCCAGCGCCTGCTGATGCTGACCGATGTTCCCGGCGTTCTGGGGCGCGATGGCGCCTTGCTGACCGAATTGACCATCGCCGAAATTGATCGGCTGCGCGCCGATGGCACAATCTCCGGGGGCATGATCCCCAAGGTGGAAACCTGCATCGCCGCCGTCCGTGGCGGGGTCAAAGGGGCCACCATCCTCGATGGCCGAGTCCCGCATGCCAGCCTGCTCGAATTGTTCACCGAAGGCGGCATCGGCACGCTGATCCACGCCTAATCCGCCCCCCGTGCCTGAAGCGAAAGAAGAGGAGCGAAAACATGCTTGATGGTCCCCGCTTGGGCCCGGCTGCAGGCGGTGCAGCCCGCTCGCTGGTGATCCTGTGCCATGGCTATGGCTCGAATGGCGATGATTTGATCGCGCTTGCCCCCTATTGGGCGAAAGCCTTGCCCAACGCCGTATTCGCCTCACCCCACGCGCCGGATGCGTGCGATATGGCGCCGCCAGGCTTTGAGGGTCGTCAATGGTTCCCCATCGGCTCGCTCGACCCCGCGACCCTCGGTGCCGGGGTGCGGCGGGCGCGCGGCGCGCTCGATCCGTTCATCGATGCCGAACTCGCCCGCCACCAATTACCGCCCGATGCCTATGC
>JAKBBY010000009.1 GCA_021808315.1 Pseudomonadota bacterium
GTTAGTGCCGGTGCTCCCGCGCGCATAGGCTGATCGCACGCTGATATGCCGTGACACAACGCAATCGACATTTTTCGCTCGGTCCAGAGTGCTTTGCGCGAAAACGGCGCGAATTGGCGGATGGGGTGAGATTCGAACTCACGGTACGCTTTCACGTACGGCGGTTTTCAAGACCGCTGCCTTAAACCGCTCGGCCACCCATCCGTGTTTCGGTGCAAATGCGGTTTCCAGGGTCGAGTATCACTGGTTGGCCGTTTGCGCCAGAGCGACAATCGTGGTTTGCGGCGGCATTTGCGGTTGCAGGCTTGGCCAGCGTGTCGCCGGGTTGGAAAAAGTCGCGTCTGGCGTAGCGCCCGGGTGGCGAATGGCCGCGAAAATTTGGTTTTTGATCGGGTCGAGTGCGCTGCCGCCCAAGGCTGCGCCAATTGGCGCGCGATAGATCAGGGAGAGCGCATCCGGTGCGGCCTCACTGCGGCTGAGCCGGAACAGCCCGTCTGCAATGATGGTGCCGTCACCACCCTGATCGGTGCCGATTAGCACATCACCATGCCGATCAATCGAAACGGTCGCGGGCTTGCGCAAAAAGGCGGTGGAGCCCGGCGCGTAGCGCGCCGACGGGTCGGTTTGCGGGTCGCCGCCCAGCAGCACAACCGCGCCCCTGAACCGCTCGCCCCCCAGATCGCCATTAGCTGGTTCAAAGCGAATAACATGGCCGCCATCATGACCGGCGCGCGGATTAAGCGGGTTGATTTGGTCAATCCCGCGCGCCCGATTCCCGGCGCAAGCGAGGTAGAGATGCCCGCTCTGATCAAGCGCCAGACCTTTCGGATCATCAAACCGGCTCCCCTGCCCTGCCGCCGACAAGGTCGCGGTCAGGCTCGACGGCCCCGCAGCCAGATCATGCCAGACAATATCATGGCCCTCGATCACCGCGACGGCGAGCGTGCCGCTATCGAGCGGGCTGGCAACTGGCGGCGGGCTGGTCAGAGGATGAGCGGACGGTGTCGCAGGCGGCGTGGCGGCTGGAGCACTCTTGAAGCGGAATAATCGCCCGCCAAGCCCAGCCTCGGTCATGAATACCAGCGTCGTGCCATCCGCTGCTGTTGCACAGGCTAAGCCCGCGCGGGGAAACCGGCCCAAAGCGGTTCGTTTCTTGGGAAAACTCAGCGGCCGGAGCGCATCGATTTCAACCACCCACCCAAAGCCAAAGCCAATATCGGACTTGGCAAAAGCCGGATCGCGCGGCGCAAGCCGACGCAGCCAAGGCGCTGTATGGCCTTCGGGCACCAAAATACTATTCCACGGCGTCACGCAGCCAAGTTGCGGTGCCAACACGCCCTGCACCGCCCGACCAACCACCGAAGCGGCCGGCCCGGTAATTTGGCAAAGCGTGCCATCGGTGATCCGGCGCGCTTGATAACCCCCATCCACCGTCACCCATTGCCCGCCGCGAAAAGACAGGTTCAGCACCGAAAGTCCCTGCATCAGCCCGGCGATTCGCGGATGATCGCGCTCATCAGCAAACGCCATCCGCGCCTCAACGTCGGGATGGGCAACCACCAGGATCAGCCGATCCACCCCATCTTGGGCCGGTGGCGGGGTGATAATGCCGGCAATCATCGAGTCCCAGCCGAATTGGCGACCCGCAGCACTCGGGCTGGTCTGTGCCAGGTCGAAGGGCGGCGCGCTGGGCACCACCGGGTCGCCCCAGCGGATCAGCACGCGCCGTTGCCAGCCCGGCGCCCGAAAATCATCCAGCGTCGGCGCTTCACTATCGATGGTCGGCACGCCAAGCGCCGATTGCGCGCGGGCAAGCCCAGCCATCGAGCAAAATAGCGCGCTACTGATCAACCATTCGCGGCGCCGCATGGCTCAGAACCCGGACAGCCCGCCGCCACCGCCGCCGCCACCGCCTGCGCCGGGGCTAACCCCACCACCCAGGCTGTTACTGGCGCCCGCGCCGAGCGGATTATAGGATCCAACGCCGCCGACCAGTTCCTGAAAGAACGATGCGCTGCCACCCGGTGCTTTGGTCGCACCGCTCGCCATCGCGACTTTGACGCTGGCCTTGCGATCATATTGCTTGATGCTTTGCAGCACGCCCTGATCATTGAAATGCAGCGACACGACATGCTGATGCAGCACGCCCTGGGTGCGCCCAATGCGGCGCTTGGTGATCTGGCTGACATAGAGCCAGTCATGATCATTGAACGTCTCGCGCAACGTGGGCGAGCCGAGCAAAGCGCGGGCATCGGCCTCGGTCGCGATATGAGGCACCAACTGCTTGAGCGCAGATTGCGATACGGCGTTGCCGCGATAATGCGGTTGTGCGGCGAAGATCGCGCAGCCCGACAAGGCCGTGATGAGCAGCAATGGGGCAGTGGTGCGGTAGATTAGGCGCAAAAAATTCGGCATAACGTGGCGCGTCCCTAGCAATGACCGGTCTGCGCAGGGCGGAGTGCGCAGGCGCAACCGGTCCGTCTTTGCGTCGTATGCGGGAGCTTCCCTTGGCGCGCAAGATGGGGGAGATAGGATGCATGACGCAAGACACTGATCGCCCATTCTCGCATTTGATCGAACGCAAAGCGCTCGACGGGCCATTGACCCTCACTGTAACAGCGGATGCGAAGGCACGCGCTGCGATTGTCGCATCGTTCGGTCTCGTTGGTCTCGCCAAGCTGAGCGGACGATTCGCCTTCACGCCCCAGCCGGATGGCAAGATTTTAACCCGGCTTGATATGACCGCCCGGGTCACCCAGAGCTGCATCGTGACGCTGGAGCCGGTCGAACAAGCAATTACCGAGCGCGCGGCGCTCATTCTCGCCGATGCCAGCCTGGAGGAGCCAGAGGATTGGCTGGACCCCGACCAGCCCGATTGGGTGCCGATCAGCGGCCCCAGCATCGATTTAGGCGCGTTGCTGACCGATCAGCTTGCCCTGGCGCTTGACCCTTATCCGCGCAAACCTGATGCCGAGCTGCCCGATGCGGCGCGCGCGGCGCGGGACAACCCGTTTGCCCGGCTGAAGCGCGATTAGGTCGATCTAAAATATTGTTTTTACAAGCAACGTTGTCCGATAAGATGATTCCACCTGATCGGATGTTCCTCTAAGCCGTGGGGCGCTTGGTAAAGCCTGGCTCGGTGGGCGGGTCGGCGAAATGTTCAGTCATTGCGCGCACCTCAGCGCCTGGCGGACCACGGCGGCAGGCGCGCAGCAGCTCCTCGACCGCATCCGCCTCGCCCGCGATCAGGGCTTCGAGCGTGCCGTCACGCCGGTTGCGCACCCAGCCGGCAATGCCCTGTCGGCGGGCGCGGCGAATGATCCAATCACGAAAGCCAACCCCCTGGACCCGACCGGCAATCACCAGGAACTTGCTGATCATGGCCGGGTCAGCCGGAAAAATAACGCCGCCGCCTCGATATCAGCCGCGATTTCCGCTTCGCGGGCGGTAATCGCCGGATCAACGCCCCATTTCTCAGCCTGAAACCGCGTCTCAAGCGTGGCCAGTTCATGGGCTTGCTGCGGGCTGAGCGCCCCGCGCAGCACCGCCAGGGCTAGGATCATGGAATTCAGGCCTCGAGCGAGCTGATCAAGGGCTGCGAGCGCCCAGGGATCAAAGCCCGCCAGCACACGCTCAAGATTGGCCAAGGTCGCGGGGTCAGGATCATGCGCGATCAGTTGATGGGTCGCCCGCAACGTTACCAGCAGATCATTGGCTGCCCAATCAAGCCAAGGTTGCCAAGCCTCGTGCTGCAGCGCGGCGAGTTCGGGCGGATCATCAGCGCGATAGACCAACAAATCGCCGCGCAGCCGCGCGAGCAACGCACTGGCGAGGGCTTGGGGGTCCGGAGCAATCACCAATTGGGTCTGCCCGGTCAGGCTTGTCAGGCGCAACGTCGTCGCATCGATCTCGCCGCCCAAAGCAGCGACCTGCCATTCCGTCGCTATTGCCTCCGCCAAGCCGCGCTGCGGCACGGCGAGCTGATCGCCATTGGGCAGGCGCAGCGTCTTGGCATCAAGCAGGATTGTGAATAACCCGGCTTGCTCAGCAACCGATGTTTCGCTCCAAAAGGGCCGCATCAATACTCACCCATCGCCCATCATCCCCGTGGCCTGACCATTATCGCCTATTTCAGCAGCGAGTTCAGCAGATTTTGCGGACCTTGCAAGAGGGGTGGCGTGGTATTCGGCGCGGCCTGATGGGCGCCAAGAGTAGCGGCTGCGGGGGCTGGTCCTGGATGGCCCATCCGCGCCTGTGCCAGCGCCGCACGGCACCCTTGCGGGTTCGGTCGGCGGGTGAGGCCAAGGGCTTGGGTTACATTGCCGAGGATTGACCCGCCTTGATTAGCCCCGAATTGCTGCGCCAGCGCCACCGCCGCACCCCGATAAGCACCGGGCGGCGCCAAACCGAAATGCGGATGCGCGAACGGGCCGGACAAGCCAACAGCCACCGGAATCGGATTCCCGCCCACCCGCGCCGTGGGCAAAAACACCAAATTAAGCCGTTCTGATCCAAAATTCAGATTGCCCGTGCCGGTCAGGGCCAACCGGCTCGAATCCAGTGTCAAAGCGCTGAGGCCAGCAATCCCCTGCCGCGCATTCAGCCGCGCTGCAAAACAACGCAGCGCCACCGGGCCGGGCTGGGTGATGGCGTTGGATAGACCAACACTCGCCAGCATCGGTGCGACCGCCTGGCTCAGCGCCGTGCCATCAAGACGGCCATTGACCGCTGAAACCCCAATCGCGCCATTCAACCGAGATGCGATGCCATGCGCCGTCTCGCCACTGCCCGACAGCGTGGCGTAGAGCTGCGCCGTGCCGGTGCTCCCACCAGCACCGGGCACGCCGAGCATGGTCAATAATGATTGCAGGCGAAATGCCGGCGCTTGCGCGCTGAACGCCAACTGCGGCGGGGCCGCATTGGCATTAACACTCAGCTGCGCCGAAACCGCCCCACCAGGAAGCTGTGCGTCGAGCGGGCGGATGGTGAGCAGCCCGCGATTGAGCAGCGCGTGGAGCACAATCGCCTGATAATCGGCCTTGCCATCGGTCAAATGACCAATTGAGAGTTCGATATTGAAATTGGCCCGATGCAACAGGCCAAACGGCAAAGGAGCATCAGGGATCAAGGTCGCGCTTGCCGGGCGCGTCGCGCTCGGAGCGGGTGTGCTCGTATTAGCCGTGCCCGAGGCGGGCTGTGCCGACTTTGGCCAAGCGGCACGCAGCGCCGTCAGGTTGACCCGGGGCGCGTTGATCAACGCCTGGATATCCGGAATCGCCCCAAAATTGATCGTTGCCGCGCCACCGATTTGCGCTTGATCGGCGCTGATCGCCACCTGATCCAGCGCGAGCGCGTGGCGCAGCCCTTGACCGTTCGGGTCGGTCAGCGTTGCCGCCGCGGCAAAATGGGTCAATTTGGGCAAGCCAACGCCAATCAGCGCGCCGAATTGCGCAAGGTCCGGTGTTTGAACGCGCAGCGCCAGATCGACACCGGCAAGGGTGCGCGGCTGGCTGATCGCACCTTTGATGGCCGCCGTCGCGTCCGCAATCGTCGCGTGCAGATCAACCTTGAGCGGCGGCGGCATGTGGTTTTGCGCTGTGGGCTGCAGCCGGATGGTGCCAAGCGCGGGGGCGTTGGGCGGCGATCCGGCGAGCAGGCCCGATAGAAACGGACCGAGCGGGCCAATCGTACCATTCAATTGCACCGGCTGGCCGGATTGGGTGCCCGCGAGACCAATGGTCATTGGCTGATCGAGCGAGAGCATCGATGCGGTGAAGGAGGTCAGGCGCAATCCAGGCCGCCATGTCGTGAGATCGGACGCCCCAATCGCGAGTTGCGCATCCATGATGCTGGGCAGCGCGCCCGGCTGGCTCAGCCCAACCGTTGCCACAAGACTGAGATTTTGCGCGGGCGGCAGATGAGCGCCGGGCCAATACGTATTCAACGCCGCAAGATTAGGCAACATTCCATTGATTTTCAATGAAAGTCCATGACCCTGTCGCGGATGCGCGATGCTGCCCTGCAGCGACACCTGCCCACCTGCAGCATGCAAGGTTAGATCAACCGGCCACGGGCGCGCACCACCGCCCGGCTCTGAGTTGAGCAAGCGCGCGAGCGGGCCGATTTGACCTGACAATGTAAGATTTTGACTGTTCAACGCCGCGATCATGGCCAGATGCAAGGGCGCATTCAGGCTCGAGGCTTGGCCGGTGAATTTACTGATTTTAAAAATTTCCGGCGCAACGGCCTTTGGCGCCGTTGAACCCAAAGGAATGGGACGATGCTGAAGAATGATGGTCGCATTCGTGATGCTGACCGATTGCAGGCCAATTTTGAGCGAGCGACCCGTCGATGCATGATCCGGCGTGCCTGTCGCCACGCGCACGCCACCCGGTGACGGCGGCGCTAATACCCAATCGCCGATGCCCGCCTGATTGCGCTCTAACGTCACCACCGGGTCAATCAGGCGAAGCGACACGATATCGACCGTTCCATGCAGCAGCGGCAGGAGTGAAAGCCGCGCTTGCAGGCGCGGCAAGCGCAGGAGGGTGGGATCGGCAAAGCCCGCGGGATTGGCGATGGTAATGGCCGAAGCGCTGATGGTTGGGGTCAGCGAGACCCCCATATGCAGCGAGCCTGCAATCGTCACTGAACGATGGGTCGCCTGCTCCATCGCGCTGATGATTTGCGGCTTGTAGCGATTAGGATTGAAGCGCGCGACGATAATCAGGATTGCGGCAACCGGCAGTATGACGATCACGCCGATGCCGATGAGAATGAGCCGTCGCAGCCGCATGCTGGGTCTCCTTTACGCTATAATCGCCGACGCCATACCAGCCGACACGATGACCGACGCCCGATCCCTCCATATGGGGCGGGACCTTGCCGGGATGAAGATGGGTTGATCCGACGGCTCAAAAACCAAACATGTGATCGAGCGAAAACGCACCGTCATGCCGCCTTTTGCCGTGATAGCCGAATAGTCGGCAGGTCATATCGCGGATCAGCACATAGCCACCCGCCGCCGCGTCGAGCGCATCCTGCGCGAAAATCTGGTGCGGGGCGATCAAGCGTGATCCGGAACACGCAATATGCAGGTTGGTTTCAGCGACGATGATACCGGCTTTATCATGCAAAATCAGCGTTGTATCAGATTGCGCGTGCCAGCGGGCCGAGGCCGGATATATCAACACGGCAAAGCTTTCCTGCGCGGGCGTGCCAAGATCAAGAAAGAGCCGGGTCGATAGGCCGGGCGGTGGACCGGCATAAGATTGCGGCTCGTTTTTCCAGGTCATGATGGTATTGAAAATATGCGCACCAAAACTGGTCTCCGCCGCATGGCTCTGATCGCGCCGTTCATAGCGGAATAACCCGTGCAACCAGCCATCCGCGTCGCCACCTTGCGCGAAATCATAGACCAACTCGCCATGACCGCCATCGGGCAGCGCCTCTGGGGCCAGCAGCGTGTCAAGATCAAGAGCCATTGCATGATCGCGCGCGAGCACCCCCAGATAATGCTCGGTGACTTTCGTGCCGTCCGGTGCAAAAATATCGACGCGGAGCGGCAAATTGGTCTGGTGATGCGCCATTGGCGTCGGCAACGCGATGGTTGAAAAATCGCGCCGGGGCAGGATTGGAAATGGCAGCAAAAAACCGCGCCCGAGCAGCGGCGATAATGTCTTAATCGCCGGATCAGGGTGCAAATCGGCGCGTTCGACATTGATATGAGCGATGCGCGTGCGCTGATGGCGCACCACCTCATAGCGCGGGCGAACCAGATGGCGCCCGGCGCGCAATTCGATTTGCGCTGGCCACGTCACGCCGGGCAGCAAGCTCGCCACGTCAATGGCCCGGGTTGCGAAGGGCGCAATCGGCTCGGCAATCGGCACGGGCTGTTCCGCGCCCATCCGATCCAGGCTCATCGCACCCGCGGGAATGCTCACCGCGTGGCTATTTTGCACCCACAAAATCACCCGCTCATCGGCGCGCGGCGCAGGCAAGCCTGCGAAGCGCTCAGAGGGCCAAGCATTGGCGTCATGGGTGCATGAGAGGCTGCCGCTCTGATCGGTTGCCTCGATATCCAGCGCGTATTTCACCACGTCATGCCCGGCGACGCCAATCGCATGGATGAATAATTGCCCAGTGAACGGCCCTAATTGGTGCGCCGCGCGCACGGCCCGGCTGTCAATCACAATGCTCCCCGCACCCGGTGGCACAAGCTGCTCGAATTCAGCACAAACTTGCCCCTGCCCGTCATAAAGCCGCAGCCAGAGTTTTACCCCGCTCGCACCATACCCTGACCAGTAATTGGCGGTGATCAGCCGGGTCGCCAGATGATCATCATCGCGAAACAGCACGAAATTGGTGGCAAAATTCAACGGGTCGAGATAGCGGCGATGATTGGTCAGCATGCCATCCGGCAGGCGCACCGCATCAAGGCTGATGATGGTGCAATCATGCGGCAGGATCGCCCGCAGCCGCGATACCAAACGCTGGGCATCAAACGCGGCGATCAGCACCATGTCCGCGCCGGCCTGCGGCAAATCGGTCAGCGGCTGGGCGCGAAATCCGGCCCGCTCCGTGCCGATGGCGAGCGTATTATCGACATATAATCCCGCCACCTGAAAATCCGGGGCCAGGGCGCGCAACGGTGCGAAAATACCATCGGGGTCAAATACCGCGAGCGCACGCGCACCGCGCAACCGCTCAGCGAGCGTGGATAATTTTTCAGCGGCGAGTGGATGGGCGAGCGCTTTGTAGACGCTGTTGCCGCCGCGCACATTATCGAATGTTTCAATATCGAGCATACATCACCATCCCAAGCAGTGGCGCAGCGCCTCGGCTGCCGCCGGTGTGTCGTTCAGCGGATCGGTGGACCAGCTTTCCAGCCGCCCGGCAAACCAGCGCGCCCGCCCGCGCGCCACCATATCGTCCATGAAGGCGCCAATCCGCACTGAACGACCCGGCAAACGCGCAAGCAGCACCGGCACACCGGTCGCAACCGCTTCGGACACCATCGAGACCGAATCGGCGGTGACGATAATCGCATCAGCCAACGCGAGCATGCCGAAATATGGGTTTTCTCCCTGCATATCCCAAATATAAGCGCCCAACGGGGCAAGGGCCTCGGTTAAAATCGCCCGCGCCGAGGCCGAGGTCCGGCGCGATGGCGTCAGCACGAGGCCAACATGATCGCGCTGGATCATCGCAGCAAGGTCAGCGGCTAGGCTGCGCGCCGTCGCATCATTCAGGCGATAGCGACCATTCGAGCCACCGATCAGCACGGCAACCAGCGGGCGCGCCCGCTCAGCAAAAACGGGCGCCCAGCGCGCCGCGTGTTCGGCCAGCAACGACGGGGTAATGCGATGCAGGGCGGTGCGCGCGACGAAAACATTCCGGCCAGCGAGGCCATCATGCGGGGCGGTAATGATCAAATCAAAGCGCGCCGGATCCAGCCTTGGGTGCTGGATAATCACGGCGGGGCGTTCCGGGCGCCGCAATTCGGCGAGCAAGCGAGCCGCCGCCCCACCACAACCAATCAGCACATCGCCGGTGGGTGGTGCCAACGACGCGGCAGGCACCACACGGCGCGCGCCGGGCCAAAGTTTCGGGGACACCAACGACCAGGGTGCGCGCGGTCGCATAATCCGGTAATCGGCTTGGAGACTGGCGGCTTCAACCAAACCCTGCGCTTGGGCGCGCAACCCGGCGAGGTCGGTGGTGAAAACCAAAGCCAGCTTGGCCGGGTCCGCCATGGTGGCTTGACCTGCCTCAAGCGGGGTCGATTGGCGTGGCGGCGATGGGGGCGGGTTCAGCATCCCGGGGGTTTTGCGAGCGCGCTTGGGTTTCGTCAATCGAGGCGGGCGATACCGCAGGATTGCAACGCATTGGCCAGCGGATCGAGCGTCAGAGCCGCGCTGGCATAGGCTTGCCCGCGAGCGGCCAAAGACGCCCGTTCAACCGGGTCATCGGCCAAGCGACGCAACCAATCCACCGCAGCGTCATAATTGGGTTCCGCCCAGCGTGCGCCAGGCACCGCATAATCGCCACGCTGCTCGATCACCGGCACCAGCCGATAGGGCACGAGGGCGGCGCTTTGCGCGTCCATGAATTGCAGCGTCCCGGACCAACCGGTAGCGATCACCGCAATGCCGCGTAGCATCGCCTCGGCGGGCACGATGCCAAATCCCTCGGCGCGATGCAGCGACAGCAAAATATCGGTGCTGGCAAACAAGATGCGCATGCGCGCCGAATCCCACGTCGCATCAATCAGGCGGATATTGGCACTCGTGCCGATGGCCGCGCGAATTTGCTCAAAATCGCGCGGAAACAGGCTGGCGCCGGCCAGCTTAAGCACCAACACGCGATCGGGCCGATCACCAAAGGCTGCGCGAAAACTGGCAATTGCGCCGAGTGGATTTTTGCGGTCGAAACTCGCACCCAGATTGGCGATGACGGTGATAATCACGGCATGCGCGGGCAGGCCCAACGCCTTGCGATCCGCCGTGGCTGGCGGGAGAATCGCGGCGAGCGGATACGGCACAACCCGAACGCGCCCGGGCATGATCGGCTCAAGGGCCGTGGCCGTAAACAGGGTCGGCGTCCAGACTTCGTGAACAAAATCGGCATTTTTGCGCCAACTGTCCGGAACCGTCTCGATTTCCCAATTCCAAAACCCGATCACGCGGCGTTCGCGTAAAAAATCGCGCGGCGCACGAGCCAGGAAGAGCGGAATCGACGGCGCATTGACGTGCAAAATTAGTGCCGAGCGCGGCATTTTGGGTATCAGCACTGGACGCTTGCCAATAGCAAGGTCAATGGTGCCCGCATCGGCCTGCAGCGCAGCAATCCCGCTATGGAGCAGCCGCGCCGCTTCACCGAGGCCCGAAATGCGGCCCATTTCGCCGGCAATCTGCACGCCCAAGCTTGCGGCGGGCGGCACGCGATCCGGGCGCGGTGCCGCAGCCCGCACGGCAAAGCCCAACGCGGCACGGCGCAGCGTGGGCGGCACCAAACGCCACATACGGTGCAGAAATCCGAGCCTGTCGGCCATTTTTACTCCTATCCGAAGCGCACCGTGAGAGAATCGCACGACCAAGAGTTGCGAAGCCACGATCTGTTGTTAAAGTATCCTCCATGGCTGATGGAGACCAGGGGCTTTCAGAAGCGGTCGCGCCGGTCACGGTTACAGTGGCGGCAGCGCAAACAGGGTCGGCAACCGCCGAATGGATCAACGCGACGCTTGACCTAGTTTCCGATCCGCAATCCGGGCCGCCCCTGGATACCGCGCCCGAAGCCCCAGCGCTGCCGCATTTTACCGTTGCGCTGCAGCCACCGGATCTAACACCCTGGCGCGCCGGCAATGGCGGCGTCGACGGATTTTGGAGCTTCGATGCGCCAAAGCCCGGCCCGCATGTCGCCCTGATTGCCTTGATCCATGGCAATGAAATCGCCGGTGCCATCGCGCTGGATTCGATGCTGCGCGCCGAAATCCGTCCGCTGCGTGGGCGCTTGACCATCGGCTTTGCCAATCTCGACGCCTATGAGCGGTTCGATCCGGCGCGGCCCATCGCCTCACGCTTCATCGATGAAGATATGAACCGCGTTTGGAGCCCAGCCTTGCTCGATGGGGCGCGCCGTTCGCGGGAGTTGGACCGCGCCCGGTCCATCCGCCCGGTGATTGAGAGTGCGGACATCGTGCTCGATTTGCACTCAATGCTTTGGCCGTCTGAACCGCTGATGCTGTGCGGCTCGGGCGCGCGCGGCAAGGCGCTGGCCCTGGCGCTTGGCACGCCAGATTTGGTGGTCGCGGATTCTGGCCACGCGGGCGGTCGGCGCCTGATCGATTATCCGCGCTTTACCCACTCAATGAACGATGCCGCCTGCGTGCTGGTCGAGGCCGGGCAGCATTGGCAGGAACCAACCGTTGCGCAAATGCAGGAAACCATTGCCGCCGTGCTGCGCCATAGCGGGCTGAGTGATACGAAGCTGGCGCATCGCCCGCCACCGCGCTTTGCCGAGGTGACCGAGCTGGTAACAGCGATGACAGATCGGTTTCAATTCGTGCGCCGGTTTCGTGGCGGCGAAATCATTGCAAGGCGCGGCACACTGATCGGCCATGATGGCGGGCGAGAAATTCGCACACCGCATGATGATTGTTTGCTGATCATGCCAAGCCTGTGGACGTCGCGGCTGCACACGGCGGTGCGCCTCGCGCGGCTCATCCGCTAGAGCATTTCCGTTCGCATCGGCTCACCAATAATGCTCTAACTCATTATTTTGGCGCGAGGATCATCCCAGCAGCGCCAGCGCGGCCTCCAGCGTATCAGCTTCTGCGGCTGGTTTATCGGGTCGCAGGCGCAAAATCCTCGGAAAGCGCAGCGCGATGCCCGATTTATGGCGGCTGGATCGTTGCGCTGCATCGAAGCCAATTTCAAACACAATTCCCGGTTCCACCTCACGCACCGGCCCATAACTCGCCACCGTATGCGCGCGAATCCAGCGATCAAGGAATGAGAGCTCGGCATCGGTGTAGCCGGAATAGGCCTTGCCCACCGGCACCAACCGGCGATCCGCCGTCCAAACCCCGAACGTATAGTCCGAATAAAACGAGCTGCGTTTGCCATGGCCGCGCTGCGCATACATCAGCACGCAATCAAGGCTGAGCGGGTCGCGTTTCCATTTCCACCACAGGCCCTTCGGTCGCCCACCGACATAAGGGCTGGCTCCCGCTTTGAGCATCAACCCCTCAATCCCATCGCGCCGGGCGGTATCGCGCAGCGCCACCAAATCAGCCTCGGTGCGAAACGAGATTTGCGGCGAGAGATCCATCAGGGCCGGTTTGGTCGCGTGATACCAGCGTTCCAACCGCGCCCGGCGCTCATCAAACGCGAACGCACGCACATCCTCGGCACCTTCGAACAACATGTCATACAACCGCACCGCGACCGGATAAGCGGCACGGTGGCGCGCGGCGATGGTCTTGCGGTTAAGCCGTTGCTGCAAATCCGCAAACGGCGCCACCACCCCATCACGGATCACCAGCAATTCACCATCGAGCACGGCGTGAAAATCCATCGCGGCGATGATTTCAGGAAAACTCGCGGAAATATCATCGGCCCCGCGCGAATAGAGCCGCCGCCCGCTCGGCGTTGCGGCGAGCTGCACACGAATTCCATCCCATTTCCATTCCGCGCGGTACTCAGCCCAATTCAACCGCGCCTGATCGCTCAGCTCCAACGGATGGGCCAGCATGGGCGGGCGAAACATCGGGGTCGCCCCCGGCTCAGGCCGGGGCGCGCGGCGCTCCAACCAGTCAAAAAGCGGCTGATAAGGCGGGGTGAGGCCGTGCCAAATCTCCTCAATCGCATCGATATCCACCGAAAATTGCTGAGCCAGCGCCAATTTCGCCAACCGCAACGAAGCGCCGACGCGCAACCCCCCGGTGATCAGCTTAATTAAGGCAATGCGCGTGGCAACATCGCTATCATCCAGCCAGGTCCCAATCAACGCCGGAACCTCGCTCTTGGGTGTCGTGCGCAGCGCGCTGACAATCGCCGCCAAGTCCGGCGGCGCGCCCTGCACCGGCGCGGGCCAAATCAGCGCGATGGTCTCGGCAAGATCCCCAACAAAATCATAGGAGAGTTCGAACAATACTGGATCAACACGGGTTGCCACCAACGCCCGCAGGATTGCGGGTTTCGCACCCGGAAAATCTAACGCCCCTGCCATCGCGGCCAGCGCAAAGCCGCGCTCAGGATCAGGCCGCCGCGCGAAATAATCGGCCAGGAGCAGAAGTTTCGCGTTGCGCCCGGTGGTGTAGAGCAAGCGTTCCAACAATGTAGCAAAGGCCCTCATGGTGCCTCGCCATCATCGCCATAGCCAATCAGCCGCAAAGCGCGGCCACGCAAACCGAGCAAGTCAAGCTGATGGATCAAAGCCGCTTCCGCGCCATGGGTCACCCAGATTTCCGGCGCTTCGGTCTCGGCGATGCTGTGCAAAATCGCCTGCCAATCCGCATGATCGGAAATCACCAAGGGCAATTCCACGCCGCTGGCTTTGGCGCGCTGACGCACCATCATCCAGCCTGACGCAGCGGCAATCACCGGATCATCGAGGCGGCGCGCCCAGCGATCCGAAATTGCGGACGGCGGCGCGAGCACAATGGCACCACGCAACGCCGCCTTATCCGCGACGGTCGCCGGGCGCAGATCACCCAGCGCCACGCCGAATTCTTCATAGAGCGCGCATAGTTTTACCAAAGCACCATGCAGAAAAATCGGCGCATCATAGCCCGCCTGCCGCAGCAGCGCGATCAGTCGTTGGGTTTTGCCCAGCCCATAAGCACCAATCAGATGCGCGCGATGCGCAAACAGCGAAACCGATGCAAGCAGCCGGGCGATTTCCAGGCTGGCATCCGGGTGATGGAAAATCGGCAGCCCGAATGTCGCCTCGGTGACAAACACATCGCATTTGATCGGCTCAAACGGCGCGCAGGTTGGGTCCGGCTGGCGCTTATAGTCACCAGAAATCACCGCCCGGCTGCCCTGATACTCCAGTATAATCTGGCACGAGCCGAGCACATGCCCTGCTGGCACCAAGCGGATCGCCACCTCATTCACCCGAATCGTTTCGCCGGGCGCCACATTTTGTTGCTGGGCGCCGGCCTTGCCCTCTGGCATGCGCACCCGCATGATCGCGAGCGTCTCGGCGGTGGCCAGCACATGCGCATGGCCCGGGCGCGCATGATCGGCATGGCCATGGGTAATCACCGCACGCTCGACGGCACGGGTCGGGTCGATGAAAAATCCGCCAGGAAGGCAGAATAACCCCTCAGGCCGGGGTTGCAGCCAGGTCGAAGGATGCGGCGCCATCGCCCTATCATGGGTCGGATTGCAGCTTTCGCAAAGCCTGCCATCTTACAGCGGTGATCGCCTTGCCACCCCGCTTTGCCGATTGGTTTGCCGCACGCGGCTGGCATCTGCGCGCGCATCAGCGTGCAGTGCTGCAAGCCGTGCAAGATCAGCACCATGCCTTGCTGATCGCGCCCACGGGCGGCGGCAAGACCTTGGCCGGATTTTTACCAAGCCTGATCGAACTGACCGACGCACCGACGGATCATCTGCACACGCTCTATATCAGCCCGCTGAAGGCGCTGGCCACCGATATTGCCCGCAATTTACAAGCACCGATCGACGAGATGAAGTTGCCGATCCGGGTGGAAACCCGCAGCGGTGATACGCCCGCCAATCGCCGGGCGCGCCAGCGCGCGCGTCCGCCCCATCTATTGCTGACCACCCCGGAAAGCTTAGCGCTCTTGGTTTATGCGCCCAACGCCGGTGATTATTTCGCCGGGCTGCGCATGATCGTGATCGACGAGGTGCATGCGCTGGCCGGCACCAAGCGCGGCGATCAACTCGCGCTCTGCTTGGCCCGGCTCAACACCCTAGCCCCTGCCGCCCGGCGCATCGGGCTTTCAGCGACCATCGCGCATCCGCAAGCGATACAGCGCTTTGTCTCCCCGGATGGCCAAGGGGCCGACACCCGGTTGATTATCGGTGAAGCGGGGTCCGCCCCGGTGATCGAGATGCTGATTGCCCCGGTGCGCATGCCCTGGTCCGGCCATATGGGGCTGATGGCGGCGGGCGCGATTTTGGAGCGGGTCAAAGCGGCGCGGATGAGCATTATCTTTGTCAATACCAGGGCGCAGGCGGAGCTGATGTTCGAGGCGCTCTGGCGGCATAATGACGAGACCATCCCGATTGCCCTGCATCATGGTAGCCTCGCGGTCGAACAACGGCGGCGGGTTGAGGCGGCGATGGCGCAAGGGGCGTTACGCGCCGTGGTCGCAACCTCCTCGCTCGATCTGGGGATCGATTGGGCGTCGGTCGATCAAGTCATCCAGGTCGCCGCCCCAAAAGGCGTGTCGCGGCTGATGCAGCGTTTGGGCCGCGCCAATCATCGGCTCGATGAAGCCTCGCACGCCCTGCTGGTTCCCGCCAATCGCTTCGAGGTGCTGGAATGTGTCGCCGCCATCGCCAGCGTCGCGGCGGGCGAGTTGGATGGTGATCCGCCACGCCCCGGTGCGCTCGATGTGCTGGCCCAGCATATTCTGGGCTGCGCCTGCGCGGGTCCGTTTCACCCTGATGATCTTTATACCGAAATCACCCGCGCCAGCCCCTATGCGCATCTGCCGCGCGCGGATTTCGAGGATGTGCTGCGCTATGTCGAGGATGGCGGCTACGCCCTCGCCGTCTATGAACGCTACCGGAAACTATTCCGCGACGCCGAGGGCCTTGTGCATGTGCGAAACCAAAAATTGGTGCGCCAATTCAGAATGAATCTCGGCACCATCGTCGAAGCACCGACGCTGAAATTGCGCCTTAAACATGAGCGCGGCCCGGTTTTGGGTGAGGTTGAGGAATATTTTGCCGCGATGCTGCGCCCAGGCGATACGTTTCTATTCGCGGGACGGCGGCTGAGCTTCGTCGGTTTGCGGGAAACCAGCCTGATTGCGGTGGATGGCGGCGTCGGCGAGCCGAAAATCCCGGCCTATGTTGGTGGCCGGATGCCGCTCTCCACCCATCTGGCGGACCGGGTGCGCGCCTTATTGCAGCGCCGGGCCGATTGGGATCAATTGCCAGCGCCAGTGCGCGAATGGTTGGAGATGCAAGCACTGCGCTCAGATTTGCCCGGCGAGACCGATTTGTTGGTTGAAACCTTCCCCCGGGGCGGGCGGTGGTATTTAGTCGCTTATTGCTTTGAGGGTCGCCAGGCGCATCAGGCGCTGGGCATGTTGCTGACCCGCCGCATGGAGCGGTTTGGCGATCAGCCTTTGGGCTTCGTTGCGACCGATTATGTGCTGGGCATTTGGAGCGCCCGCCCGCCCCACGACATCGCCCGATTATTCGCGCCCGATTTGCTCGGCGATGATTTAGAAGAATGGCTCGCCGAGAGTGCGATGCTCAAGCGCAGCTTTCGCGCCGTTGCAGTTATCGCAGGTTTAATCGAACGGGTGCATCCTGGCGGCGAACGCAACCGTAGACAGATCACGATCAATACCGATCTGATTTACGATGTACTGCGCAAACATGAACCAAACCATATTCTCCTCCGCGCCACCCGTGCCGATGCCGCGCATGGGCTGGTCGATCTCAGCCGAATCGCCGGTATGCTCAACCGCATTCAAGGCCGGATCACGCACCGCGCCCTCGCGCGCGTCTCGCCGCTCGCCGTGCCGGTATTGCTCGAAATCGGGCGCGAGCCGATCCGTGGGCTTAGCGGCGAGGATGCGCTGCTTGATGAGGCCGCTTCAAGGGTCGCCGAGCTGGTCGCCGAATGTTTCGATGACCCCCCTGCCCGCCCGGCCACTCTGGCGCAACGGGCGGCGATGTGAAATTGACCAAACCATGAATGCTGCGCCGCTCCACCGCGCCGGTCACCGGTTTTTGCTCGACCCCGCAGGGATCGTGTTTTGGCCCGCGCATAAAACCATGATCGTGGCCGATTTGCATCTGGAAAAAGCCTCTGCCGGCGCTGTCCACGGCCAATTAATGCCGCCCTATGACAGCCGCACCACGCTGGATCGGCTGGCACGGCTGGTGCGCCGCTACCGGCCAGAGACCATCATCGCGCTTGGCGATTCGTTTCACGACTCCGCAGGGCGGCACCGGATGGCCGCCGAGGACGCCGCCCGGCTCGCGCGGCTGGAATCAGCACAGCGCTGGGTGTGGATCGCGGGTAATCACGATCCCGCGACCGATTGGCCAACCGATTGGACCCTCGATGCGGTGACGCTGCGCCACCAAGCGGGCACCGAGCCGCCCGGCGCGCTGGAGTTTTCCGGGCATTTTCATCCCAAAGCGAGCATTATCACCCGCGCCGCACGGATCACCCGCCCATGCTTCGTGGTCGATCACCAACGGGTGATCCTGCCCAGTTTCGGTGCCTATACGGGCGGGCTTGACGTGACCGCCGCCCCGATCCGTCGGCTGTTTCCCCGTGGCGGGCAGGTATTTTTGCTCGGCACCGACCGTTTGCATTGTTTCGCGTTGGCCGATGCCGCGCGGGCAGCACGAGCGGCGTGATGGCACAATCACTGGTCTGGCTGCGCAATGATTTGCGCCTCGCCGATAATCCCGCTTTAGCCGCCGGCCTCGCCGAAGGTGCCGTCGTGCTGGTTTATGTGCTGGACCCGGCAGCACGCTGGGGCGGTGCGTCGCTCTGGTGGCTGCATCATTCGCTGGAACGGTTGGGCGCGGATATTGCGGCGCGCGGCGGGCAGTTGGTGCTCCGCCGTGGCGATTCCCGCACGATCATCCCCGCCTTGGCGCGCGAAATCGGCGCGACCAGTGTGCAGGCAGGACGCGCCCATGAGCCTTATTTGCGCGCCATTGATCGCGACGTTGCCGCATCCTTGCAAAAAATCGGCGTCGCGTTTCACCGCCATCGTTCGGCCTTGGCGCTGCCACCGGAATCAGTATTGACCCAAGCGGGCGGGGTGTATGGCGTCTATACGCCGTTTTCCCGCGCCTGCTTTGAGGCATTGGCGCTCCGCCCGCCCATCCCCGCCCCGGCCAAATTCCCCGCCACCCGGCCCATCGCGCGTGAGCATCTGGCTGATTGGGGCCTGCTGCCCACCGCACCCGATTGGGCCGGCGGCCTGCGCGCCACTTGGCAGCCCGGTGAGGCCGGTGCGCAAGCGCAGCTCGCAGCCTTTAGCCCCGCCCGGCTTGATCATTATGATCTGAGCCGCAATCAGCCGGGCATTCCCGGCACCTCGATGCTCTCGCCGCATTTACATTGGGGCGAAATCGCCATCGATACGGTCTGGCGCATGATCGACGCACAGCCAACTCCGCGCCATGAGGGCAAGCACATCTACCTGAAAGAATTGCTCTGGCGCGAATTCGCGGCCTATTTGCTCTGGCATCATCCGAGCTTGGAAACAACGCCGATGCGTGCCGCGTTCGAGCAAGTCGCATGGCGCGACGCCCCCGCCGACCTGCGCGCCTGGCAGCGCGGCCTCACCGGCGTGCCAATCGTTGATGCCGGTATGCGGCAACTTTGGCAAACCGGCTGGCTGCATAATCGGGTGCGAATGATCGTTGCGTCCTATCTGGTCAAACATTTGCTGATCCCCTGGCAGGTTGGCGCGGCGTGGTTTTGGGATACGCTGGTCGATGCCGATCACGCATCGAACGCCGCGTCTTGGCAATGGGTGGCCGGTTCAGGCGCTGATGCGGCACCCTATTTCCGGGTGTTCAACCCGGTGTTGCAGGGCGAAAAATTCGATCCCGACGGCTCTTATGTGCGCCGCTACGTGCCCGAGCTGGCCCGCCTGCCGGATGCGCATCTCCATGCGCCCTGGCAAGCACCCGAGATGATCCTGCGAGGCGCTGGCGTGGTGTTGGGTAAGGATTATCCAAAGCCATTGGTGGATTTGAAATATGGCCGCGAGCGTGCGCTGGCCGCGTTCAAAGTATTGGGAAAGAATGCCGCATGAACCATGAAAGACCCCGTCTCGCGGTGGTTGGTGCGGGCATTGCGGGCCTTGCGATGGCATGGCTCGCCCGCAATGATTATGACGTGACGTTATTCGAAGCCGAAAATCGGCTCGGCGGTCATGCCGATACCCAGCATGTTATGATCGATGGGCGTGAAATCGCGGTCGATACTGGTTTCATCGTGCTCAATGACCGCAACTATCCGAACCTTGAGGGGTTATTCGCCGCATTGGGCGTCGCAACCCATGACAGTGACATGTCATTCGGCGTCTCAATTGGCGATGGAGCCTTGGAATATGGTGGCGGCTCCATCGGCCAGCTCTTCGCGCAAAAAACCAATCTGCTCAAGCCACGTTTCTGGCGCATGATCCAGGATATTTTGCGGTTCAATCGCGAAGCCCCGGCTCTGATCACCAGCAACAGCACTGAAAGTTTGGGTGCCTATATCGAACGCAATGGCTATAGCGCGGGCTTTGCCGAGGATCATATCCTGCCGATGGGTGCCGCGATCTGGTCGGCGTCGATTGAGGGGATGCGCGAATTTCCGGCGCGCAATTTCGTGCGGTTTTTTCATAATCATGGCCTGCTCACCGTCAATAACCGGCCACAATGGCGCACCGTCACCGGCGGCTCGTGCTGCTATGTCGCGAAGCTGCGCGCCGCCTTGGGCCCGCGCGTGCGCGTCGCGAGCAAAGTGCGCGAAATCCAACGCGATGCAGGCGGCGTTACCATCATAATCGATGGCGAGGCGATCCGGTTTGATCAGGCCGTACTCGCTTGCCACGCCGATGAAGCCTTGGCGATGATCGCAGCCCCGAGCGCGCTGGAGCAATCGATCTTGGGTGCCATAGGCTTTCAGGATAATCGCGCCGTGCTGCATACCGATGCAACCTTAATGCCCAAGCGCCGCGCCGTTTGGTCATCATGGAATTATTTGGCACGCAGCAGCCGCGATCATCAACATGGCGTTAGTCTGACCTATTGGATGAACCTTCTACAAGGCATGCAAACCAGCAAGCCGCTCCTGGTTACGCTCAACCCGCTGATCGAACCCGCTGCCGACGCAATTTTGCTTGAGCGGCATTATCGCCATCCGCAATTCAACGCGCAAGCCATGGCGGCGCAGGAACAGCTTCCCGCCATTCAAGGCAAAGCCGGGCTATGGTTTGCTGGCGCCTGGACCGGCTGGGGATTTCATGAGGATGGTATCGCTTCCGCCGTGCATATTGCGCGCGCTTTGGGCATCAATGTCCCTTGGCGCGCCGCCGATCACCGCCCAGCGTCGCAGGCCGCATGAATAATCTCGCTACCCCCGCAGCGATGATCGAGCCGCCGCAAATCTATGCGGGCAAGGTTAGTCACGTGCGGGTCGAAAAATTCATCCACCGCTTTATCTATCGGCTCTGGATGCTCGCAGTGGATTTGGACGACCTTGATCAATTCGCTGCCCGCAGCAGGCTGTTTCGCCATAACCGCGTTGGGCTGATCAGCGTGCATGATCGCGATCACGGCCCGCGGGACGGCTCCGCGCTGCGGCCATGGGCTGAGGCCATTCTCGCGGCGCATGGCCAGGAAATCTACGCCGCGCGCATCCGTTTCATGGTGATCCCCCGTATCTTGGGATATGCATTCAACCCAATTGCGTTTTACTTCTGTTACGCGGCTGATGGCACGCTCGGTGCGGTGTTGCACCAAGTGAAAAACACCTTTGGCGACCAAGTCATTTACGCAATCCCGGTCGCCCCTGGCACCGGCACTGTGCGGCAAATGGCCGCGAAATCCATGCATGTCTCACCGTTTTTCGACATGAACGGGCAGTATGATTTCACCTTCAGCCGCCCCGGCCTACAGTTTCGTCTGGGTATCCGCTACAAAGCCGCAGCGCCGCGCTTGAATGTGGTGATGGCGCTGCGCGCCATGCCCGCGACCGATAACGCCTTGACCGCCCAATTATTGCGCATGCCATTCATGGCGTTCAAAGTGATTGCGGCGATCCACTGGCATGCGCTGCGCCTATTCCTGCGCGGTGCGATGTTCCATCGCGAACCCTCACTTGTCCATCCGCCCGTTATTCCTGGAGAAACGTCATGACCGACGCGACCACCATCAACCATGCGAGCCTGCCGCGTGACCGCCGCTTGCGGCTTGGTCTCAGCATCGCCCGCTTGATCAAGGCGGGTACCTTGGAAGTCATTTTGCCCGATGGCAGCGTGCATCATTTCGCGGGCGCCGAACCCGGCCCCGCCGCAACATTGATCGTGCGCGACGCCCGAATGATTGCCAAGCTCGTGTTTGGCGGCAGTCTAGGCCTGAGCGAAGCGTATCTGGACGGTGATTGGGACAGCCCCAATTTGATCGACGTGCTGCGCCTCGGCACGCTGAACGAGGCGGCCTGGGAGGACATGTTGCGCGGCAAATTATGGGCGCGGGTGGTCAGCGCCATCGCGCATAAATTGCGCCCAAACACCCGCAAAGGGGCGCGGCGCAACATCGCCGAACATTATGATCTGGGCAATGAGTTTTACGCCTCCTGGCTTGATGGCACCATGACCTACTCCGCCGCCTTGTTTGATCGCGATGCGTCCAATCTGGAGGCCGCCCAGCGCTCGAAAATCCACCGTCTCTGCAAGGCGCTCGAATTGCAGCCGGGCATGAGCGTGCTCGAAGTGGGCTGCGGCTGGGGCAGTTTTGCCGAAATCGCCGCGCGCGATTATGGCGCATCGGTCACCGGCATCACCTTGTCGCGCGAGCAATTGGAATTCGGCCAGGCCCGCATTGCCAAATCGGGCTTGTCTGATCGGGTAACCCTCGAATTGCGCGATTATCGCGATGTGTCCCAGCAATTTGATCGGATCGCCTCAATCGAAATGTTCGAAGCCGTGGGCGAATCTTATTGGCCAACCTATTTCAACTGCCTGCATGATCGCCTGCGCCCCGGCGGGCTGGCCGGATTGCAAATCATCACCATCGCTGATCGTTATTTCGAGGATTACCGCTCTAGCGCCGATTTTATCCAACGCTACGTGTTTCCCGGCGGCATGTTGCCCTCACCGAGCAGGCTCCATGCGGAAATCAACCGAGCCGGCTTGCATGTGCGTGATAGTTTTTGGTTCGGCACCGACTATGCCGATACGCTGGCGCGCTGGGGCAAGGCCTTCCAGGATTCTTGGCCGCGCATCGCCAAATTTTCCCGCCAATATGACACACGCTTCAAACGGTTGTGGGAATTCTATCTCGCTTATTGCGAGGCGGGGTTTCGCGCCGGCTGGACCGATGTCGGGCAGTTCGTGATCGCGCGGCCCTGATTGAACCAGCTGATCGCGCCCGCACGGGCGAAGCTGCCACTTCGCCTGTTGCTGATTTATGCCGGCCCCGCCTTGCCATTGGCGATGCTTGGCTTGCCCTTGTTAGTGATTTTGCCCGATTTCTGGGCCCACGATATCGGCGTGCGCCTTGCCACCGTGGGCTATGTGCTGAGCGCCGTGCGCATTTTTGATGTGCTGATCGACCCCACGATTGGCCGGTTATCCGATCTCTCCCGCTCGCGCTTTGGCCGCCGAAAGCCCTTCATCGCCTGTGCCATCCCGATTGCCGGGGTCGGCACCATCGGCTTATTTTTCCCGCCGCACGGCGCAGGCGCGATCTGGCTGTTCATCACCTACGCGTTAGTCACCTGGTCATGGACCGCCTTGTCCCTGCCCTATTGGGCCTGGGGGGCCGAGCTTTCGGATAATTATGATGAACGCCAACGCATCACCAGCCTGCGCGAAGGCGGCACAATTGTCGGCATTCTGATCTCCGCCGCGGCCCCGGTGGCGCTGAGCGTCACCAGCAATGCGGGCAAGGTGCATCTCCTCGCCATCATCACCTTGGCGATGAGCGTGCCGCTGATCATGCTGGCGCTGCGCTACGTGCCAGACCCGCTGCCCCGCGTTAGCACGGCATCAGCAGCCAATATGCGCTCCACCTTGCGAATCGTGTGGGCCAATCGGCCATTTCGCCGATTAATCGCGGCCTGGGCGGTCAATGGTTTGGCCAACGGCCTCCCAGCCGCGCTATTTTTGCTGGTCATCGCGCAGGTTTTGCACGCCGCCGCCGCCTCGGGCCCGATTTTACTGGTCTATTTTGCCGCCGCCATTCTCTCTGTGCCACTCTGGCAATTATTGGCGCGCGCCCGCAGCAAACATCTGGCCTGGACAATTGCCATGGCCATGTCCGGCATTGCCTTCATCTTTGTGCCGATCATTCGCCATTTGCCGAGTGCGTTAGTGCTGTTTGGTGTCATCAGCGTCTTTACCGGCGCGGGGCTTGGGGCTGATTTCACCATCCCGCCCGCGATCCAGGCCGATGTGGTCGATGTCGATGAAGCCGCATCGGGCGAGCAGCGCGCCGGGCTCTATTTTGCCGCCGCCACCATGGCGCAGAAAGCGGGTAATTCGCTGGCACCGGGTATTGGCTTTGCCGTCTTGCAGGCCTTCGGATTTTCCACCAGAGGCCATAATAGCGCAATGGCGATTGGCGCCTTATTGGTGATGTATTGCGTGATCCCGGCGACACTCAAAATCATCGCCGCTTTATTGATGTGGCATTTCCCGCTGGATCGGCAGCATCAGGCGACATTGCGCGCTGAAATCGCGCTGCGTGCCTAAATCCGCCACCATCCCGCATGACCGCGCCTTGCGCATCGTTGGCGATGTGCATGGAGATCGGCGCGGCCTCGCTGCCGCGCTGGCAACTGATCGGTTCGTGATCCAGCTTGGCGATTTGGTCGATAATGGGCCCGATAGTGCGGGCGCTTTGGCCATGATGCTCGACCGGCTTGAGGCCGGTGATGGTATTTTTATGTTAGGCAATCACGATTACAAACTAGCGCGTGCCTTGCGCGGGGATCGGGTCGTGCTTGGCCCTGCCTTGGCCGATACGCTGGCGAGCCTCAGCCCTGCGTTAGCCGAACGCGCCTATCATGCCATCACAGCCGCACCGATTTGGATTGTTGGTGCCAAGTGCGTGTTCGTTCACGGCGGCTTTCATCCCGCCATGATTTATGCGCCCTCGCCAGCCTTTCCCGCCAAACAGCCAGACCCGCTCACCGCCCGCGCCCTCTATGGTGAAACCACAGGCCGCACCACCGGCGCTGGCCGGCCCGAGCGGCTCCTGCGCTGGGTCGAGGCGATCCCGCCTGACATCACAGTCTATTGCGGCCATGATCAGCGCAGTTCGGATGGCCGACCGTTGACCTTAACCAATCGGGCGGGCGGTCGCGCTGTGCTTATGGACACCGGCGCCGGCAAAGGCGGGCATTTATCCTGGATCGATTTGCCCGCCCTTAATCAGCGTCAGATGTGAAGCGCGCGCCCATCAACGGCAAGCGCCGCTTCTTTAATCGCTTCATTGAGCGAGGGATGCGCGTGGCTGGTGCGTGCAACATCTTCCGCCGACGCACCGAACTCAATGGCCAGCACCAATTCGGCAATCATCGTGCCCGCATCCGGCCCGATAATGTGAGCGCCGAGCAGCCGATCCGTGGTCTTATCGGCAAGCAGCTTCACAAACCCGTCAGTATCGCCCATCGCGCGCGCCCGGCCATTCGCCATGAATGGGAACTTCCCGACTTTATAGCCAATACCATCGGCTTTTAGTTCTTCTTCGGTCTTACCCACCGAAGCCACTTCCGGCCAAGTGTAAACGACCCCCGGAATCGCCCCATAATTCACATGACCCGCCTGTCCAGCCAACAATTCGGCAAGCGCAACCCCTTCTTCCTCGGCTTTGTGGGCCAGCATCGGCCCTGCGATCACATCACCAATCGCGTAAACGCCAGGCACGTTGGTGGCGAAATGCCCATCGGTCTTCACTCGGCCCCGCTCGTCAACAGCCACACCGATGGCCTCTAATCCCAACTGATCGGTGTTGGCCCGCCGGCCAATCGCCACCAACACAGTATCGGCTTGCAGTGATTCGCTTGCTCCGCCCTTTGCCGGTTCAAGCGCTAACGTCACGCCATGCTCGTGCTTGACAGCGCCGGTCACCTTGGTGCCCAACTTGAATTTAATCCCTAACTTACCAAGTATCTTTTGAAACGCGGTCGCAATTTCACCATCCATGGTGGGAACTAACCGATCAAGATACTCAACAACCGTCACATCCGCACCCAGGCGGCGCCACACGCTGCCTAATTCGAGCCCGATATAACCCCCGCCAATCACCACCAGATGCTTCGGCACCCGCGTCAGCGCGATCGCGCCGGTCGATGTAACAATTTGGGTTTCATCCACCTCAACACCCGGGAGCGCCACACTCTCACTGCCGGTGGCGATGACGATATGCTTGGCGCTGTAAGTGGCCCCTGCAACCTCAACCTGCTGCGCGGATGTGAACCGTGCCGCGCCTTTGATCCAGGTCACCTTGTTCTTTTTGAACAGGAATTCAACGCCTTTGACATTCGCGCCAACAACCTCGTCCTTATGCCCCATCATCCGCGTCAAATCGAAGCCAATCTCCTTGGCAATAACGCCATGCTCGGCAAAACCATGCGCCAACGCATGATAATTTTCCGAGGATTGCAGCAGCGCTTTCGATGGAATGCAACCAACATTCAGGCAGGTGCCGCCGAGCGTCGCGCGCTTTTCCACGCACGCGACCTTCATCCCGAGCTGCGCCGCGCGAATGGCGCAAACATAGCCGCCCGGCCCACCACCAATGATGATAACATCAAATTGTTCGGCCATGATGCGCTCCTTAAATTTCCAGCATCAAACGACGAGGATCTTCGATGCTCTCTTTAACACGCACCAAGAACGATACCGCTTCACGCCCATCGATGATGCGGTGGTCATAAGAGACCGCCAGATACATCATGGGCCGAATTTCCACCTTGCCCGCAACCGCAACCGGGCGGTCCTGGATTTTGTGCATGCCCATAATCGCCGATTGCGGCGGGTTGATAATCGGCGTGGACATCAGCGAACCAAACACGCCGCCATTGGTAATCGAGAAGCTGCCGCCGGAAAGATCTTCAAGCTTAAGGGCCCCATCGCGCGCCCGCTTGCCAAATTCAGCAATCGCCGCCTCGATTTGCGGAAAGCTGAGCGTTTCGGCGTCACGTAACACCGGCACCACCAAGCCATTCGGGCTGCTCACCGCAATGCCCATATTCACAAAGTTTTTGTAAACGATGTCATCGCCATCGATTTCGGCATTGACGGCGGGGAACTCCCGCAACGCCGCAACACAGGATTTGACAAAAAAGCTCATAAAGCCAAGCCGCACACCTTTATGCTTTTTCTCGAACGCGTCTTTATACTCAGCGCGCAGCGCCATCACCGCGCTCATATCCACTTCGTTGAACGTGGTCAGCATCGCGGCGGTGTTTTGTGCTTCTTTCAACCGGGCCGCGATCGTCCGGCGCAGACGGGTCATTTTCACCCGCTCTTCGCGCACATCCGCCGTCCGCGCGGCCTTGGGGGCTGACGCCGCTGGTGCGGGTGCAGGCTTGTCAAGGAAGGCCAGCACATCGCCTTTGGTAATCCGCCCATCTTTGCCCGAGCCTTCGCCTATGCGCTCCGCGCTCAATTTCTGCTCAGTCATCATTTTTTGGGCGGCGGGCAGTGGCGCATGATCCCCGCGTGCCACCGGCCCGGAAGGCGGCGGCGGCGCATTAACCCCGCTCGGCGGATTGGCCGCCGGTGGCGCGGCTTTCGGCGCTGGCGTTCCCGCACCCTCACCCGCCGCAATTGAACCGAGCAAACTACCAACTTCAACTTCCGCCCCTTCATCGGCGGCAACTGACTCGATCACGCCCGCAGCCGGCGCATTGACCTCAACCGTCACCTTATCGGTTTCCAACTCAACAATCGGCTCATCGCGCTCAACCCGCTCACCGGGCTTTTTCATCCAGCGCGCAACCGTCGCGGTGGTCACAGATTCGCCTAACGCTGGCACTTTGATTTCGGTGGACATGGTCTCTCCTATTCGCGCTATACGCCTAACGCTTGTTTCACGAGTGCGGCCTGCTCGGCAGCATGGGTCTTGGCCAAACCGGTCGCGGGGCTAGCCGCGCATTTGCGGCCCACATAGCTTGGCCGGGTGGCCGACATTGCACCGCCCATGCAGCTCAATACCTGCTCAATCCGTCGATCAACGAAATGCCACCCCCCCATATTCTCGGGCTCTTCCTGGCACCAAATCACCTCGGCATGGCGATAAGGTTCAATCGCCGATTTGAGCGATTTTTTCGGGAACGGATAAAATTGCTCAAGGCGAACAATCGCAACATCCTGGATATTGCGGTCACGCCGCTCAGCCAGCAAATCATAGTAAACCTTACCCGAGCAAATCACCACGCGCTTGACTTTGTCCGGCGCGCCGATTGCATCGATCTCCGGGATCACCGTGCGGAACGCCGACCCGTTGCTCATCTCCTCAAGGTTGGAGACCGCAAGCTTATGACGCAGCAATGATTTCGGTGTCATAATGACCAAGGGCTTGCGGAAATTGCGCTTGAGCTGGCGGCGCAGCGCATGAAAATAATTCGCAGGCGTCGTGATGTTGCACACCGCCATGTTATTCTCAGCACAAAGCTGCAAAAACCGCTCCGGTCGGGCCGATGAATGCTCAGGCCCCTGCCCTTCATAACCATGGGGCAGTAACAAGGTGAGTCCCGACATACGCAGCCATTTGCTTTCACCCGCCGCGATGAACTGATCGATAATCACCTGCGCGCCATTGGCAAAATCGCCGAACTGGCCTTCCCACAGCACCAAAGTATGCGGATCGGCGACCGAGTAGCCATATTCAAAACCAAGAACCCCCGCCTCGGATAACAGCGAATTGAAAATCTCGATTTTAGCTTGATTTTCGCGAATATTATTCAGTGGCACATATTCATGCTGATTGGTTTGATCAATCAACACCGCATGGCGTTGGCTGAACGTGCCGCGTTGGCAATCCTCGCCGGATAAGCGCACGCGATGGCCCTCTAGCAACAGCGAGCCAAACCCTAACGCTTCGCCGGTGGCCCAATCAATCCCCTCGCCGGTCTCAATCATCACCCGCTTGGCTTCAAGCTGGCGCGCAATTTTGGGGTTCAAATCCAAATCAGCCGGCGTATGCGCTAACGCTTGACCAATCTCGCGCAACGTCTCGAGCGCAATCGCTGTTGGCTCCTCAGTCTCGCCATCTTCGTCGCGCGCCGAGTTTAATCCAGCCCAATGGCCCTCTAACCAATCCGCCTTGTTCGGCTTATAGCCGGTCGCATCCTTATAGGCCGCCTCAAGCGTGTCGGAGAAATCCTGGTTGAGCTTCTCCGCTTGTGCTGCACTCACCGTGCCTTCTGCCGCCAACCGCTCGGCATATAATGTGCGGGTCGTTTTGCGCGCACGGATCGCCTGATACATCAGCGGCTGGGTAAAGGCTGGCTCATCGGTTTCGTTATGGCCATGGCGCCGATAACAAACCAGATCAATCACCACATCAACCGCAAATTGCTGACGAAATTCAGTGGCCAGGCGGGCAATAAACACCACTGCCTCAGGATCATCGCCATTGACATGGAAAATCGGCGACTGCACGGATTTAGCCACATCGGTGCAATACAAACCTGAATAAGCATGCGCCGGCACTGTGGTGAAGCCGATTTGGTTATTCACCACCACATGCACCGTGCCACCGGTGCGATACCCGATCAACTGGCTCATCGCCAGCGTCTCATACACCAATCCCTGCCCGGCAAAGGCCGCATCGCCATGCATCAAAATCGCCATCACCGAGCGCCGACCCCGCGTGTCCCCGCCCATATCCTGGCGCGCACGCACCTTGCCAACCACCACCGGGTCCACCGCCTCAAGATGCGAGGGGTTCGGCTGCAATGAGAGATGCACCTGATTGCCGTCAATCGACACATCGGTTGACGTGCCCAAATGATATTTCACATCGCCCGAGCCTTGCACCGCATCGGGCTTGAAGCTCTCACCGCCAAATTCAGAGAACAGCGCGGTAAACGGCTTTTTCACCACGTTGGCCAGCGTGCTCAACCGGCCTCGATGCGGCATGCCAATCGCCACTTCCCGCACCCCATCACGCGCCGCCGTCGCGATAATTTCGTGCAAAGCCGGAATCGTGCTTTCGCCGCCCTCCAGCCCAAACCGCTTGGTGCCGACATAACGCCGCTGGCAAAAACTCTCGAACCCTTCAGCCTCGGTCAGATGCTGTAAAATGGTGCGCTTTTGCTCAGGCGCAAACGCATGGCGCCATGGTGCGCCCTCAATGCGCCGCTGGATCCAGGATTTTTGCTCAGGGTCCTGAATATGCATGAACTCAACGCCAATTTTGCCGCAATAGCTTTCGCGCAAAATACCGATAATTTCCCGCATCGTCGCGGTTTCACGGCCCAGCACCATATCGATGAAAATCGGTCGGTCCATATCAGCCTCGGTAAACCCGTAGCTGGCCGGATCAAGTTCAGGATGATGGCCCGGCTGCTTTAACCCCAGCGGGTCAAGATCAGCTTCCAGATGCCCGCGCACCCGATAAGCGCGAATAAACATCAACGCCCGGATCGAATCGATCGTGGTTTGCCGCGAGGCCGCGCCGCTGAACGCAACCGGCGCAGACGTCGCCGCGCTCTCAAACTGAGTCGGGCGCGGCGCCCAGGACGCCCCCATCGCATCGGTCAGCACCGATTTCGCCTCATCGCCCAGCGAGGCGAACAACGCGGCGAAATCCCGATCAACCGTGTCAGGAGCCTCAACCCATTTGGCATAAAGATTGGCAATGAACGCGGCATTGCCGCCATTCATCGCAGTCGCCAACATATCCATACCCGCCATGATCATAATCCTTTGGGTCGCCTTGACCCACCGATGCTATAGCCTCAACGCTGAACGCCGTTAACAGATCGTCAGATAACGGCGTGGAGCCAACAGCCAGCCGACAAACGCGCCAACCTCGCGCGCTTGCCCATAGTCCAAGTCAAACCCGCCTTGCACCGTCTCCGCAAGGTGCTGGGATGCTTTATTTGCATAAGCCCCCAGCAGATCGGCACAAAACATTACCAACAACTTTACCCGCGCAACGCTTTAACCATGGTCGAGCCGAGCGACGCCGGGCTGTCCGCCACGTGAATGCCCGCCAGCTTCATCGCCTCGATTTTGGCGCCCGCCGTATCGCGCCCGCCCGAAATCACCGCACCAGCATGGCCCATGCGCCGACCCGGCGGCGCGGTCACACCCGCGATAAACCCAACCACCGGCTTTTTCACCTTGTTCCGCGCGAGGAATTCCGCCGCATCGATCTCGCTTTGCCCACCAATTTCACCGATCATAATCATCGCCTCGGTTTCGGCATCCGCCAAGAACAACTCCAACACCTCGATGAAATCCAGCCCCTTCACCGGATCGCCGCCGATCCCAACGCAGCTGGACTGACCGAGCCCTGCCGCCGTGGTCTGCGCCACCGCCTCATAGGTGAGCGTGCCGGAGCGCGAAACAATGCCGACCTTGCCGCGCCGGTGAATATGGCCCGGCATAATGCCAATTTTACACGCATCCGGGGTAATCACGCCGGGGCAGTTCGGACCCACCAGGATCGATTTCGACCCGCTCAACGCCCGATGCACCCGAACCATGTCCAGCACCGGGATCCCCTCGGTAATGCACACGATCAGCGGAATTTCCGCATCAATCGCCTCCAAAATAGCATCCGCCGCGAACGGGGGCGGCACATAAATCGCGCTGGCATCCGCCCCCGTCGCCTCACGCGCCGCGGCAACCGTGTCAAACACCGGCAAATCGAGATGCCGCGTGCCGCCCTTGCCCGGCGTGACTCCGCCCATCACCTTGGTGCCGTAGGCAATCGCCTGCTCTGAGTGGAAAGTGCCCTGCGCGCCGGTAAAACCTTGGGTGATCACGCGGGTGTCAGCATTCACGAGAATAGCCATTATGCGGCCTCCTTCACAGCGGCGACAATTTTCTGTGCAGCGTCCGCCAGATTATCGGCTGCAATGATCGGCAGCCCTGATTTCGAGAGAATATCCTTGCCGAGCTGCACATTGGTGCCCTCCAGCCGAACCACCAACGGCACCGACAACGACACTTCCCGCGCCGCCGCCACCACGCCCTCGGCAATCACATCGCACCGCATGATGCCGCCGAAAATATTGACCAAAATACCTTCAACATTGGCATCGGAGAGAATGATCTTGAACGCCGCCGTCACCCGCTCCTTGGTCGCCCCGCCACCCACATCAAGGAAATTGGCCGGTGCCGCGCCATAGAGCTTGATGATATCCATGGTCGCCATCGCAAGACCCGCGCCATTGACCATGCAGCCAATCGAGCCATCGAGCGCCACATAATTCAGACTATGCTTGGTCGCCTCCAGCTCCTTAGGATCTTCTTCGGCCTCATCACGCAATTTTTCCAAATCCGGATGCCGATAAAGCGCATTATCATCGAAACTGACCTTGGCATCGAGCGCCACCACATCGCCCGCCCCGGTCACCACCAGCGGATTGATTTCGACGATGGCACAATCGAGCGCAATGAACGCCTTGTACATCGCGTTGACAAATTTGCCGAAGGATTTCTGCTGGTTCGCATCAAGCCCCAGTGCGAAGGCCAGCTTGCGCGCATGAAACCCGGAAATTCCCGCCGCCGGATCAATGGCCACGCGCATAATTTTCTCGGGGTGATGCTCAGCGACCTCTTCAATCTCCATCCCGCCTTCGGTCGAGGCCATAATCACCACCTCGGAAACCGACCGATCAACCAGCAGCGACAAATACAGCTCACGCTTGATATCACAGCCCGCCTCAACATAAACCCGCCGCACCACGCGCCCCGCCGGCCCGGTTTGCTTGGTCACCAGCGTCTGGCCAAGCATCGCACCCGCCGCCGCCGCCGCTTCATCCGCCGAACGGGTCAAACGCACACCGCCCTTACCCTGCGGATCATCCTTGAAATGCCCGGCCCCGCGGCCCCCGGCATGGATTTGCGACTTCACCACATAGACCGGGCCAGGCAGCTTCGCCGCCGCCTGTGCAGCCTCTTCGGCACTCCAGGCCACGTAGCCGTCGAGCACAGCAACGCCATAGGATTTGAGCAGTTCCTTGGCTTGGTATTCATGGATATTCATGGGTTCTCCGCACGGTTACGAGAAGCTGGTTAGGCCTTGGGTGAGTGGGAATGATCGAAGGTCCGGCACGCTAACGGCACGCCCAAACCACCATGGACAGGAGGGAAGAAGCGCGAAAAACGGGATGCGGGCCAATGGCGAGCGAGGCGCCCATTGATTGTGCCGAATATATGCGTCTAAACGCATCCAAATTGGCCCTTTAACATGTTGATTGAGCGCCAAAAAGTGAAAGAACTCACAGTCATCAGCACGATCATTTCGAACCAGTTCGCTCTAGACCATCACCTAGCGCCGCGCAACCGCCCGGACCCTTCATGGCAGATGTGCCAAGCCGCCATAGGTCGCGCTGCGCATTTCTTCCAGTCGCGAAACCGTGCGCTCAAAAATCGCCACACCATCCCCCGCCACATAAAGCGCAGCCGGCTCTGCCGCCGCCGAGGCGTATAATTTCACCCGATGTTCATAAAGCGCGTCGATCAAGGTGATGAACCGCCGGGCCTCGTCAAAATTATCGGGTGTGAGGATCGGCACCGCATCGATCAAAACCGTGTGAAACTGCGTGGCAATCGCCAGATAATCTCCCGAACCCAGATTTTGCGCACACAGGGCCGAAAAATCGAACCGCGCCACACCCGCTGCCGAGAGCGGGATCGGCAATTGCCGACCAAATACCGTAATCGTCTTTGCACGCGGCATGGTGTCGCCGATCAAATCGGCAAAGACCGCATCAAGCGCGCGTTCAGCCTCGCCATCGGCGGGCACCAACCACGTCTTCACCGTGCTCAGCCGCTCACGCCGATAATCGCGCGCCGCATCGAGCACAAGAACATCAAGATGGCGCTTCAGCAGCGCGATGAACGGCTTGAGCGTCTCATAGCCGGGTTTGCCGCGAAATAAATCATCGGGCAGCGTGTTCGAGGTCGCGACCATCACCACCGCACGATCAAACAAAGCCTGGAACAGCCGCGCCAAGATCGTGCCATCGCCGATATCGTGGATTTGAAACTCGTCAAAACAGAGCAAAGCCGATTCGGCGGCAATCAGGTCCGCCAAAGCCACCATCGGGTCGGCATCGGGTGCCTCCACCTGTAATTGGTGCAAGCGCGCATGGGTTTCCTGCATGAATTGATGAAAATGCACCCGTCGCTTGCGCGGCACATCGGCAGCCTCGAAAAACAAATCCATCAACATCGATTTGCCGCGTCCAACCTCGCCAACCAAATACAGGCCCGAGGGATAATTCTCCGGCATGTCATCCACCCGGCGCTTATTGAGCAAACGGCTCAACCAGCCATTGGCCGGGGCTTTGGGTTGTGGATCATATTGCAGCAAGCGCCGCCATAACCGATCAAGCTGCTCTGCCGCCAGCCGCTGCGCCGGATCAGCCGCCAGCCGCCCAGCGCCGATCATCGCGCGATATCGGCTGAGAACACTCTCGCCACTGGACGCGGCGCTACCTTCCACGATCAACACTCCCTGCAGCACAATCACCGTCTGCATTCATCTTGGAGCGCGGCTTAGCGCGGCACTTGTCGCAGTGCAACATCACGCATCGAGCCGGTGCCAGCGGCCCGATCATGCGCGCCGCATAGGGCGCTATTCGGGTGAATGAGGATGCGCTATGTCGAGCCATCTTCAGGGAGAGCCAGTTTGAACCCGCCAGAATCGCCCAAAACACCGTTTTATCCCCTCACCGACATCGAAGCCGCCGAGCGGATTTTAGGTGTGTGCTATACCGAGGCCGAGCGAAAACTCATGCAGGTCGGCCTCGCCGAGCAAACCGCCCTCGCTCATGCCCGTCGCCATTATCGGCTCGATCCGGAACTCGCCCCAGCCACCCGGTTCGACCCTCGGCTGCGCCCCTTCAACCGGCGCGATCCGGGCGCCCTCGTCTTGGCCAACACGGCCCCCACCGCCCTGCCCGCCGAAGATGATGCCATCGCCTTTGCGCCCGTCACCGCGCAAATAGGCTGGATTCGCGCCGGTGCGCTCACCGCGCGGCGCTTGACCGAAATCTATCTCGCCCGCATCGCCGCGCATAACCCAGCCTTGCATTGCTACGCCCGGCTTAATGAGTCCGCCTTGGCCCGCGCTGATGAACTCGATGCGCTGGCCGCGCAGGGGCGTTGGGTCGGCCCGCTCCACGGCATTCCCTATGGCTGCAAAGACATTATCGATACCGCAGGCTTGGTGACCGATTGGGGGGCCGAACCTTATCGCGACCGCCTGCCCAGCGAGGATGCGGTGGTGGTCCGGCGCCTCGCGCGCGCCGGCGCGATTTTGCTTGGCAAAACCAGCGTCGGCGCATTGGCCTATGGCGATCTGTGGTTTGGCGGGCGCACCCGCAATCCGTGGAATCTGGAAGAAGGATCATCCGGCTCCTCGGCCGGCTCCGCCGCCGCCACCGCTGCGGGCTTGTGTGGATTTTCGTTAGGCACTGAAACCTATGGCTCGATTGTCTCGCCCTCCACACGCTGCGGCACGGTCGGGCTGCGCCCCAGCTTTGGGCGCGTCGCCCGCACCGGCACCATGGCGCTCTGCCCCAGCCTTGATAAAATCGGCCCGATCTGCCGCAGTGTTGATGATACGGCCTTGATCCTCTCCGTGATCAATGGTGCGGATGATCATGACCCCGCGAGCCTCGCGATGAGCTTCGGTGGTGATTGTGCCGCGCCATGCAGCGGGCTGCGCGTTGGCTATATCGCCGCCGATTTCGAGGCCGAGGGCGCGCGCCCTGAAGATCGGCTGATGCTGGATCATTGCCGCACGCTGGGCGTGACCTTGATCGAGCGCACCCGCGATGACCTGCCTTATGATAGTTTGGTCTCAATCCTGATGGCCGAAGCCGCCGCCTCGTTCGAAGAGCTGACCCTGAGTGATCGGGATGATCAGCTCGCGTGGCAATCGGCGGATGCTTGGCCCAATCAATTCCGTATGGCGCGGTTTCTCTCCGCCGTCGATCATGTGCAGCTCGACCGGCTGCGCCGCCGCACGATGATCGCCATCGATGCGGTGATGCGCGATATCGATGTATTGATCGGCCCCAGCTTTGCCGGGCCAATGCTGGCCGCAACCAATTTCACCGGCCATCCCTGCCTGTGCCTGCCCAATAGTTTCATCGAGATGCGCAGCCGAACCGACGACCAACCAACGCCAGCAACCAACCCGCCCCCTGCATCGCACCGCGTGCCCCACTCGATCAGCCTGTGGGGGCGTCTGTTCGAAGAGGCCCCCATCCTGAGCTTGGGCCGCGCGCTGGCGCAATTATTATCGCTCGATATGCGCCCGCCGGGATTCTAATCATGGATACTATGCCCGACCTGGACCGCGCTTACGCGTTGCTGCAAGGCTCCCCCTTGTTCGATGCCGACTATTATCGCCAGCATAACGCGGATATTCCATCGGATATTGACCCGATCATGCATTTTTGCCAATCGGGCTGGCGCGAAGGGCGCTACCCCAACCCGTATTTCGACCCGGCCTTCTACCAGCGGACCAATCCCGACATCGCCCGCGCCGAGATTAACCCGCTGGTGCATTATCTGGAGTTCGGCGACCGCGAAGGGCGCCGACCATCGGCGCGGTTCGATCCGGCTTGGTATCGCGATCAATATGGCCTTGGCGCAGACGCCATCGCCCTGGCCGATTTTCTCGAACGGCGCCATTCCGGCAAAGTCAGCCCGGTGCCGTTATTCGATCCGACATGGTATCTCGACCGTAACCCCGATGTCGCGGCCAGCCGAACCGATCCGTTCGAGCATTTTTGCGCGTTCGGCGTGATCGAGGGGCGCGACCCTTCGCCCGATTTCGACGTAAAATTCTACCGCACCCGCTATGCCAGCGAGCTGGGTGGCGAAAATCCGCTGTTACATTATCTCGCGCACCGCCAGCACGGTTTCCTGCCGCTGCGCCCGCGCGCCGAACAGCTCATCGCCGGCACCATACGCGCTGCAACCCGCCCCGGCCCTGATTTCGAGACGGTGCGGCCAATCCCCGCCAGCGCGCCGCGTCAGGCGATGCTGCTCGCCTATTACCTGCCGCAATTTCATCCGATTCCCGAAAATGATTCCTGGTGGGGCACCGGCTTCACCGATTGGACCAATCTCGCCCGCGCAACACCGCGCTTCGATGGTCATTATCAACCCCGCGTGCCGCGCGATCTCGGTTTCTACGCGCTCGATGATGATCGCACGCTGCGTCGCCAAATCGCGCTCGCCCGTGGGGCCGGCATTGCGGGGCTGGTGTTCTATTATTACTGGTTCAACGGCCATCGCCTGCTGCAGCGCCCGCTCGAACAATTTCTCGCCGAGCGCGACCTCGACAGTCAGTTTTGCCTGATGTGGGCCAATGAAAACTGGACCCGGCGCTGGGATGGCTTGTCGCGCGAAGTGCTGATTGAGCAGGATTATCGCGATGAGGACGACATCGCCCTGATCGATGATTTCGCCCGCCATTTCGCCGATCCGCGCTATATCAGGCTCGATGGTCGCCCCTTGTTAATGATCTATCGCGCCGCCCTGATCCCCGATGCCGCCGGTGCCATCGCGCGCTGGCGCACCTTGTTCGCCGAACGTCATGGCGAAAACCCGATCATGATGATGGCGCAAAGTTTCCATGATGATGACCCCAAACCCTATGGTCTGGATGGCGCAATTGAGTTTCCGCCGCATAAATTGATCGTCGATATTCCCAAAATCAACGCACGCTTGGACCGTTTCGACCCCGAATTCGATGGCGATGTCTATAATTATCAGGATGTCATCGCCGCCTCACTCAACGCGCCGGAGCCTGATTTCCCGCTGATCCGCACTGCCGTTCCGGGCTGGGATAATGATCCGCGCCGCGAAGGTCACGGCGTGGTGCTGCA
>JAKBBY010000102.1 GCA_021808315.1 Pseudomonadota bacterium
AGCCGATGCGCCACCCCGTCGCGCTCGGAGACACCGCCGCCATGCGGGCCATACATGCCAACGGCGTGAACCTCATCGAGATAGGTGATTGCGTTATATTTATCGGCCAAATCACAAATCGCCGCGATCGGCGCGATATCGCCATCCATCGAATAGACGCTCTCGAACGCGATCATTTTTGGTGCGTCAGCCGGGGCTGCGGCCAGTTTTTGTTCGAGATCCGCGAGATCATTATGGGCAAACACGTGAACCTTGGCGGCCCGGCCCCCTTTGATGCCCACGATCATCGAATTATGATTCTGCGCATCGGAAAACACATGCCAGTCCGGCAGCGAATTCAGAATGGCACTCAACGTCGCCTGGTTCGAAACATAGCCCGAGGTGAACAGCAAAGCGGCATCCTTGCCGTGCAACGCGGCCAACTCGGCTTCGAGCGCAACATGGATCGGCGAGGAGCCAGCGATATTGCGGGTGCCGCCCGCCCCAGCCCCCATCGTGCGCGCCGCCTCAATCGAGGCTTCGATCACCTCGGGGTCGGTGCCCATCGCGAGATAATCATTGGAGGACCAAACCAGAATATCCTCAACCTTGCCATCCATGGTCACCCGGTAATACGGGAACCGATCGGCCAGTTTTTCCAGCGCGACAAACCGGCGATAGCGACCGGCGGCTTTGATTTCCGACAAAGCTTGATCACATTGGACGATGAATTTATGGGTCCGGTTATTGGTCTGCATCGGGTTGGTTCCTGGTTTCCACGCACTATGCCCACCGTTCTGCGGGGCTTACAACCCTAGAACGGGAAGCGGAGCCAATCAGATGTAGGTCCACGTGAATATATTCCAACTTCACGTTTATGTGCCAGCACTATTTTTACGCGGGCGGGACTCGGCCCAAAACCGCCATGAATTCGGTCCATTCCCGCTTGGACAGGCCAGATTCCGCCTGGGTCACCGTCTCGCCCGCGAGCATCAGGCGGAGCAGAACCAGCATGCGAGCGGAAAAACTGACAGCACCAAGGCGATAATCCTCAAACGCGGCGGCGCTGAGCGGCACCCAAGCGCGCACCATGTCCAGCATCGCCTCGGCATAGACGCGGATTTCGTGCTGCGCATGCGGGTCGGCGCGGAGCGACAGAAAATGAAACAGATTATGGAGGTTAATTTTCCAATACCATTGCGTGTAGTAATTCAGCGTCAAATTCATCCGCGCCAATTCCCGCGCCAAACCCTGACGGCCAGGATCAGGCTCGGCGCCGCTTTCGGCCTCGTTCAGCATATAGGTGTAATGAGCATAATTGCGTTCGGCATCGTCGCGGAGCAGCGACAGCACGGTTTGGGCTTCCTCGCCCGCCAGCACGGTGCCGCGCCCTTGCCGGTTGCTGAGCGATTGCGCGGCGAGCTGGTCTGGCGCTGGGACATAGAATTCACGATCCATCACCGAGTAGCGCGCGGAATATTCATTCACGCTCGCCGTGCGATGGCGGATCCATTGGCGGGCCACGAAAATCGGCAATTTCACATGGAATTTAATTTCGCACATCTCGAACGGCGTGGAATGCCGATGGCGCATTAAATAGCGAATCAACCCAGCATCTTCGGAGATTTTGCGGGTGCCCCGGCCATACGACACGCGGGCGGCCTGCACCACGGCGGCGTCATCGCCCATATAATCGATCACCCGCACAAACCCATGATCGAGCACGGGCACCGGTTGGTACAGCATGGCTTCCAGCGCCGGCACCGTCGCACGGCGGGTCGGTTCGGACTGGGCGCGGGCGGCTTCTAGCGCCGCACGGTCGGTTTCGGTCAATATCATCTCATGTCCCTTTCGCAGGCGCTCGCGATAGACTATATACGTTGATGTCGGGCAACCGACTATGGCGATAAACGGTGCGTGGAATAAGCGTAGTGGACCCGGGGGCAGTACCCGGCGCCTCCACCATTTCTCTCCGCGACATTGTTCACAGTCGCGGGTCAATGGGGGCGAAACAGGCTCGACACGCGCGGTAAAGACCCATCTTTCGCTCGGCATTGTACCGCCGTTATCGGGCTATATCACAAGTGCCAACGATAATTTCGAGGCATTCGCTATCGCTGCGTAAGCGATAAGCGCGGTTGGGGGGGCACCGGGCAACAGAAGCCCCCCGCTTCGCGCCGAACCCAAATCCCCTCACCAACCTAGCCGGTGGAGCCCGTTCTTGGTATGATCAGGCATGCTTGACAGTATTTCCCTGGATGAGACCGACCTTGATGCCGTCATCGCCGCCGCATCCGCGCGGCTGCGCGCCGAACAGCGTGATGATGGGCATTATGTCTATGAATTAGAGGCGGATGCGACGATCCCCGCCGAATATATCCTGCTTGAGCATTTTCTTGATCGGATCGATCCGGCGCTGCAAGCCAAATTGGGCGTGTATTTGCGGGCGATTCAGGGCGACTCATCGCAAAATCCCGGTGGCTGGCCGTTATTTCACGATGGCGCGATGGATTTATCCGCAAGCGTCAAGGCGTATTTCGCCCTCAAAGCGGTTGGTGATGACCCAGAGGCGCCGCATATGCAGCGCGCCCGGACGGCGATTCTGGCGCGGGGCGGTGCGGCGCGCACCAATGTGTTCACCCGCATTCAACTCGCCTTATTCGGTGCCGTGCCGTGGCACGCCTGCCCGGTCATGCCGGTGGAAATCATGTTGCTGCCCGGCTGGTTCCCGATCTCGATGGACAAGATCAGCTATTGGTCGCGCACGGTCATTGCCCCGCTTTTGGTGCTGATGACCAAACGGCCTTTGGCGGTTAATCCGCGCCAGATTCGCATCGATGAGCTATTCGTCACCCCGCCGGAGCAGGTGCGCGATTATATTCGCGGCCCCTATAAATCGGCCTGGGGCTCGATGTTCAAAGCGATCGACGTAGCACTCCGCCCAGCCGAGCGGCGATTCCCCGCCCGCACCCGGGCGCGGGCGATCCAGGCGGCGATTGATTTCATCACGCCGCGCTTGAATGGCGAAGATGGGCTAGGCGGCATTTATCCGGCGATGGCCAACACGGTGATGATGTATCACACGCTCGGCTACGCGCCTGACCATCCGGATTATCACATCGCCTGGCAGTCCGTGCGCAAGCTGATCACCGACGCGTCGGCCCGGATCGAGGGGGCGACCTATGTGCAGCCCTGCCTGTCGCCGGTTTGGGACACGGGTTTGGCCGCCCACGCGCTCGCCGAGGCCGAGGGTGAGCAAAGCCCGGCCGTGGCCGCAGCGTGCCATTGGTTGATCCCGCGGCAAATCCTCGACGTGAAGGGCGATTGGGCCATCCGCAAACCCCATGCCCCGCCAGGCGGTTGGGCGTTTCAATATAACAACGCCTATTACCCCGACGTTGATGATACCGCCGTGGTGGGGATGATTTTGCACCGCGCCGGTGATCCCGCTTACGAGCAGGCGATTGAACGAGCGCGGCTATGGATTTTGGGCATGCAGAGCCGGTCTGGCGGCTGGGGCGCGTTCGATTCCGATAATGAGTTTTATTATTTGAACCATATTCCGTTCGCCGATCATGGCGCGCTGCTTGACCCGCCGACCGAGGATGTCACGGCCCGCTGCATTGCGTTCCTGGCGCAGCTTGGCCATCAGCAGGACCGCCCAGCGATTGACCGGGGTGTGGCGTTCCTGCGGGCAACCCAAAAGCCGGACGGGTCTTGGTTCGGGCGCTGGGGCACGAATTATATTTACGGCACTTGGTCGTGCCTGTGTGCCCTGCACGCCGCAGGAATTGATCATGGCGACAGCATGATCGTCCGCGCCGTGCATTGGCTGCTGGACCGCCAGCGTGATGATGGCGGCTGGGGCGAGGATTGCGAGAGTTACGCCCATGCCGAGCCGGGGCGCTACCATGAGAGCTTGCCCTCGCAAACCGCGTGGGCGCTGCTCGGGCTCATGGCGGCGGGTGAAAGTGATCATCCAGCCGTGGCGCGGGGCATTGCCTATTTGCAGGCCAGCCAGGGCGAGGATGGTTCCTGGCGCGAGCAGGCTTATAATGCGGTTGGATTTCCGCGCGTCTTTTATCTGCGCTATCATGGTTATCCGCGTTTTTTCCCACTCTTGGCGCTGGCGCGGTTTCGCAACCTGACCCGGAGCAATGATCGGAACGTCGCGTATGGCTTCTAGCGCGGCAAAGCGCGGAGACCTGAAATGGCGTCTGGTTGAATTTTGTCGGCATGGCAGCAATGCGGTGCTGGGAATCGCTGTGTTGCTGTGGCTGATCATCGCGGCCCTCGGCGTCATCACCATCAATCCGCTGCTAGTGGGGGTGGGTGCCATGATGTTTTTTTTCAGTGAATACGGATTTCACCGCTTCGCGCTACATGCGCCACCGGTGCGAAGCGTGCCATTCATCCTGAAATTACAGCATCGTTTGCATTACGATCATCATCAGGCGCCCGAGCGGCTTGATTTGCTGTTTTTGCCGTTGTGGTTCCTGGTGCCCAATCTGGCGATCATCGGCTTCCTGATCGCCCTCATCTGGCCGGACGCTTCGGTGGTCAGCGCGTTGATCGCCGGGGCGGCGCTGGCGATCCTTTATTATGAATGGGTGCATTTTCTAGCGCATATCCCGTATCGGCCCATCACCTTATGGGGGCGATGGATCAAAAAATATCATCTGCGCCATCATTTCAAAAACGAACGCGTATGGTTTGGTGTCACCAATCCGGGCTTTGATATGCTGCTCGGCACCTGCCCGAAACCTGATGCGATGCCGCGCAGCGCACAGGTGCGGCATTTGCATGGTGAGGATTAGGGCTGGTTGCAAAATTCATCGTTTGCGCCATGTTGATCGCGAAGCAACGGAGGGCACCATGAGCTATGAAATGATCATCACGGAAACCCATGGCCGGGTCGGGCTGGTCCGGTTGAACCGCCCCAAAGCCCTCAACGCATTATGCGACCAATTAATGACGGAATTGGGCATGGCGCTGCGTGGTTTTGACGCGGATCAGGCGATTGGGGCGATCATCATCACTGGCAGTGAGAAAGCCTTTGCCGCCGGAGCGGACATTAAGGAAATGCAAAACCGCACCCACCCCGAGACCGCCCTTGATGATTTCATCGGCAAAACCTGGGAGACGGTCACGCATATCACCAAGCCGGTGATTGCAGCGGTGGCGGGCTTTGCGCTGGGCGGCGGCTGTGAATTGGCGATGATGTGCGACATGATCCTCGCCGCCGACACCGCCAAATTTGGTCAACCCGAGATTAAACTCGGGGTGATTCCCGGTGCAGGTGGCACCCAGCGTTTGACCCGGGCGATTGGCAAATCCAAAGCCATGGAGATGATCCTGACCGGGCGGATGATGGATGCGGTGGAGGCGGAGCGCGCCAATCTGGTCGCCCGCGTGGTGCCGGCCGAGACCTTGATTGCCGAGGCGATCAAATTGGGTGAGACAATCGCATCATTATCGCCGGTGGCGAATGCGCTGGCCAAGCGGGCGGTCAATCGGGCTTTTGAATCCGCGCTGGCCGAAGGCGTGCTGTATGAGCGCGCAACATTTCTCTCGTTGTTCGGCACGGCGGGTCAGCGCGAAGGGATGACGGCGTTCATTGAAAAACGAGCTCCAAAATTCTGACCGAAATTCCACGCTGAATCGGGCGGTGAGTCTTGCGACTCTGCCCAGACTTCAATATGTTGCGTTCATTCCTTCATTGACCACTAGATATAGAGGCGTTTCCCCATGAATGCGTCCGTCACCGCGATTGAGACCAGCCCGGATCAGCATCCGGTACGCTTTGATTTGCTGACCGAAAACCCGGTCTATAAGCCGTTCCGCTATCCGTGGGCTTATGAAGCCTGGCTGACCCAGCAGCGCGTGCATTGGTTGCCGGAAGAAGTGCCGTTGGCGGATGATGTGAAGGATTGGCATAAAAACTTGACCGTGGGTGAGCGCAATTTGCTGACCCAGATTTTCCGCTTTTTCACCCAAGCGGATGTCGAGGTGAATAATTGCTACATGAAGCATTATAGTCAGGTGTTCAAACCGACCGAAGTGTTGATGATGCTCTCGGCATTTTCAAATATCGAGACCGTGCATATCGCCGCTTATTCCCATCTTTTGGATACTGTGGGCATGCCGGAACTCGAATATTCGGCCTTCATGAAATATAAGGAAATGAAGGACAAATATGACTATATGCATGGCTTCAGTGTTGATAGTAAGCATGAGATTGCGAAAACACTGGCGGCCTTTGGTGGGTTCACCGAGGGGTTACAGCTTTTTGCCTCCTTCGCTATTTTGCTGAATTTTCCGCGCTTCAATAAAATGAAGGGCATGGGCCAGATTATTTCGTGGTCCGTGCGCGATGAAAGCCTCCATTGTATTTCGATTATTCGGCTATTCCGCACATTCATTTCGGAAAATCCAGAAATCTGGACCGATGAACTCAAGCATGAGCTTTATGTTTCTTGCGCCACCATCGTCGATCACGAGGACGCGTTCATCGATCTGGCATTTGAGTTTGGCGCGGTTGAAGGACTAACCGCCGCCGAAGTGAAAGCCTATATCCGTTTCATCGCGGATCGGCGGTTGATGCAGCTCGGCTTGAACCCGCTCTTCCATGTCGAGAAAAATCCGTTGCCTTGGCTTGATGAAATGCTGAATGCTGTTGAGCATGCGAATTTCTTCGAAGCGCGTTCGACGGAATATAGCAAATCATCGACCATCGGCGAGTGGGATGATGCCTGGACGTCACTTGAAGATCAAAGCCATGGCGTGACCGCCTCGGCCTGAAGCGGGTCAATAACGGGCCGTCATTTCAGGGGCGGCCCGTTAGCACGCGCACTATTGCGTGCATCTTTGTAGTTCGGTGCGTGCGATTGATCGGCGCATCAGCACCGCATCATCACCATTTTGGTAATAGCCACGGCGTTTGCCAACCGCGCAAAATCCCTCGGCGCGATAGAGCGCTTTTGCGGGCTCATTCCGTGCCGCGACCTCTAAAAACAAATTACCGGCACCATGCCTTTGGCATTCGCCGATCAAGGCTCGCAAAATCACCCGCGCATAGCCGTGCCGCCGTGCGGTGGGGATCACGCCAAGGCTGATGATTTCCGCTTCATCAACAATCACCCGCGCCAGCGCAAAGCCAATCGGTGTTTCATGATCCGCCAGCAATCCCAACCCGGTGGGGGGCGCCAATAGCGGTGCGAACGCTGATTCTGGCCAGGGATCATCAGGGAAGCTCGCATTTTGCAAGGCGGCGAGCAGCGGGACATGGGCGATGGATGCTGGAATGATCTGCACCATCTGCCCTCAAACCGGTGCGGGGCGCAGCCCGGCGGCAGGGAGCTTGGCTTCGGGCGGATCGACGTAAAGCGGCAAGGGCGCGATGATCGGCCCGCCGGTGGCAAGCCGGTGGCGCAAGGCTTTGGCAATGGCACAGAGGCTCGGGATGCGTGCGGGTGTCAGCAAAACGTTAGCGTCATGCGCCGCAAGGTAAGCCGCCACGGCAATGGCGCGCTCACCGGCCAGGGCAATCGGAACAGAAGGGTGCGGCACAGAATCGTCAGCAAAGCTTGCGGCAACCCCATCGCGCTCCAAAAACACCTGGCCGCGCCGGGCGGTTGCAGCCACCCAAAGCGGGCGGGTGAGGGCGGGCAAATCCTGGTGGAACGCCTCGGTCAGCCGCACGCCATGCACCGGGATCTGGGCGGTTTGGCCGAAACCCTGCGCGAGCGCGAGGCTGGCGCGGATGCCGGTGAAACTGCCCGGCCCGATAATGACCGCAATCGCCTCGATTGAGTGCGGACCCTGGGCAGCATCGCTCAACGTGTCTGCGAGCATCAATGTGAGACGATCGGCAAGACCCGCGCCTGCTTGGGATTGCCGATAAGCGAGGAGCTGGTCGCCCTCGATGATGCCCACCGATGCCTGCGCGCCCGATGCATCCAGAGCAAGAATTCGGACCGGCGGGCAGGTCATGGTCAGATCAGCAGACAGGCTTCCTCGAACGCGAGGCGCGGGCTGCGCGGAAACAAATCCTCCGCGACGCCATAGCCCAGATTGATCAGGAAGTTCGATTTCCAGCCATGATCGGCGAGAAAAGCCCGATCAACCTTGTCTTTGTCAAAGCCGGACATCGGGCCAACATCGAGCCCGAGGGCACGGGCCGCCATGATCAAATAGCCGCCTTGCAAAGTGCCATTCCGCATCGCGGTTTCCTCGGCGAGATCAGGATTGCCTGAGAACCAAGCGCGCGCGTCCGTATGCGGAAACAGCTTGGGCAAATTTTCGTAAAATAGTGGATCATGCGCCACAATCACCGTAATCGGTGCCGACATGGTTTTATCAATATTGCCGGGGTTCAGCGCGGGCTTCAGCTTTTCGCGGGCTTCTGGTGTGCGGATGAACACGAAGCGGGCAGGCGAGCAATTGGCCGATGTTGGCCCCAATTTCAGGATATCATAGAGGGCGCGCAGCGTCTCATCGCTCACCGGGCGATCGGTCCAAGCATTTTTGGTGCGAGCGGTGCGAAACAGCGTATCGAGCGCGGTATCATCGAGCGACATTCATCTCTCCAAGCAAAATTCAGATTTAAGCGGCGACTTGCTGCACCGCTTTGACCTCAGGGA
>JAKBBY010000010.1 GCA_021808315.1 Pseudomonadota bacterium
AGGAGCGGACACATGCAGCGGCGATCGATCATGGCGATGGTGAGTGTGATGCTGGCCGGACTGGGGTGGCGGCGGGCGCAAGCGCAGATGGGGCCAGGGATGGGCGGCGACATGGGTGGCGATATGGGTGGCGGCTCAATGATGGCGCATGGCAATATGATGGGGCCGATGATGACCGGGATGCAGCTTTTTGAGCGGCATGCGGAAATTACCCGGGCCACGGATTATTTGCCGAACGGGATTATCGACACCACCGTGTCGGATAATCCGCGCGTGGCGACGTTGATCCAGGCGCATGTGATCGAGATGTATCGGCGGCTCGATGAGAACCGGCCTTTTGCCTATCCGGCCAGTCCGAGTGTGGGCGTGATGTTTGCCCATCCGACTGCCTATCGCCGCTCGTACAAATTGTTGCCGACAGGGATTGAGGTGACTGAGACGTCCGATGATCCGGCGATGGTCAAGGTGATTTATGCCCATGCGCGCGAGTTGGACGGGTTCGCCAGAAACGGGATGCCCGCGATGATGCGGGGAGCCATGCGGCCCGGTTGAGCGAGCTTGGGTGATGATAATGGGTTGTTACTCGGGAAACATCCGAAATTCGGTGAAGCGCAAATCATGGCTGCGCGGCGGGGCGTTGCGGGCGTAGTGGGCGATGGCGCTCGCGGTGGCGTGGAGCGATAGCGCGGCGGTGAAATCGGTTGATTGCAGCTGGTCCCCCAGATAAGACAGCCAGGTTTGGTAGGCGGGGCGGTGCGCATCGAACAAAGCGCCGATGCTGGCGGCGACCGGGTCGTTCCAATTCCATTGTTGGGCACAAATCGCGTCGATCACCGCACGTTTGGCACCGTGGAAATGCAGGATCGCGGCGTCCGGCGCGAAACCCCAATAGGGTTTCCAATTATAGAGCGGGTTCAGCCGTTCCCAATGGCCGCGATAGGCTTGATTGAGCAGAATTTGGTCATCGAGCTGCCCGGCGGCGGCGGAATCGGCCAGGCGGTCGCGGAGAAAACTCTCCAGGGCGGGGGCGCTGGCGCGCATGGCGGGGAGGTTGAGCAGCATGACGCCGGAATTGAAATAATTCCAGCGATCCGGCGCGAATTCAGGGGCGGCGGCGAAGAAGGTCGGGGTGAGCTGGCCCAAGCGCGGGCGGCGGAGAAATACCACGTCGCAATCCGTGTACAGGGCGAGGGTGGCGTCATGATCGATATGCGGAATCGCAAGGCGCAGCCAATGGCCGATGGAATGGGCGGTGAAATGACCGGCGGCGCGCGCTGCCCTCATCGCATCGAGTGCTGGGGGTTCGGCGTGGATGATGGTAACGCCGTGCGCGCGCATCCAGGCACAAAATTCCCCCTCCGCGCCGTGATAGAGCATGAACGGGTCAAGCCCGCCGACCATGCGGGCGGACAGCACGGCGAGGCGCGCATGATCGCCCACCGGGCCGGTGCTGCCGGGCGCATCGATCGCGAAATACCAGCGAAGCAGGGTCATGGGTGGGAAAATCCGGTTGACGGGGGCGAAGCAGTAGGGGAAAGTTTCAACATGACGCTATTGCAATCGTTTTTGCATTGAAGCCGCCGGTTCACAAGGGCCGGGGCGGGCGGGCGGCACCGCGCGGGCTGGATCAGTTTTACACCCGCCCCACGGTGGCGCGTGACTGCGTGGCCCTGCTCTTGGCGGTGATTGGCGAGCAGGCGGGCACCGTATTCATCGAACCGGCAGCGGGTGCCGGATCGTTTTTAGATGCGCTACCGGAGCCACGGATTGGGCTTGATATTGCCCCGGCGCGGGCGGACATCACGCAGGCGGATTTTCTACGCTGGTGGCCGAGCCTGCCGGCCACGCGCTATGTGGTGGTCAGTAATTTTCCATTTGGCAAAAATGCGTCACTCGCGGTGAAGTTCGTTAATCACGCCGCGCAGTTTGCCGAGGTCGTGGCCAGTATTTTGCCGCGTACTTTTGAGAAAGCGACGATCCAGCGGCGGGTGGATGCCGGATTTTCGTTAGTGAGCGAAACGCCGTTATCAGCGAACTCGTTCACCTATTGTGGTGAGCCTTATGCCGTGCCGGTGGTGTTTCAGATTTGGCGGCGGAGTGCGGTGCGGCGGGTGAGCGTGGCGGGGCCGCTGGTGCATCCGGATTTCGCATTTTTGCGCACGCCCGCGCAGGCGGATTTTGCGTTTCAGCGGGTTGGGGTGCAGGCGGGCTTGGTCTCGGTGGAGGGGTTGGCGCGGGCCGCGCAATCCCATTATTTCATCGCGGTGCGCAACCGAGCGCGGGATGTGGCGGGGATTTTGGCCTCGATTGATTGGAGCAGCGCGAAGAGCCGGACAGCGGGCAATCCGAGTATTGGCAAGGCAGAGCTGGTGGCCGCCTATCAGGCGCGGCTTGCGCAGGGTGGGTTGGCGTCAATGAGCGGCCATCGCGGCGGATAATACGGCGGCCGGGGGATTACCGAACCAACGCACGGTGCCATGGATGGTCGTGCCGACCCAGGCATCGCCGTGATGATCGAACACAATATGCGTGTAGGTGGTGTTGCACAGATTGGCGAGGCAGACGGACCCAACGGCATACGGCCCGACGGCGACATAATTGCCACCGACTTGATAGCCGGAGATGGTGCGATACATAGCCGGTCCCAGAACCCGCTCAAGCACTTGGGCACTGGCGCGGCGTGAAAAAGCGGCTGCGGTTTGCTTGCCAAGCAAAGATGCTGCCAAATCCATGCCTGCGTGATCAGGCGGTCCGATTAATTGCGTGGCGATTGAGCGCTGCGTGACCTGCGCAACCGGATCGATTGTGTAGACGACGGTGCCATGACCGTTCATTTTCGGCATGGTCATTGTCAAATTATCGCCAATCAGGGCTGTGTTTGGTATATCAGAGCAGGTGCCGAAACTGGGTGTGATCCTCGCGGGTTGGTTCGGTCGGGCCACCGCGACCTGGAACATGCCTGGGCAGAACGAACCGCCACTGGACGTCTCGATCACAAAATAGGTTGTTGCACCGGCGTGATAGACCGATCCGGCATAGGCACTCACCATCATATCCTGTGTATCCGAGAGCAGAAGTTGCCGATCAAGATACACCATAAAATGGTAGGGGCTTGGTCTGAAAATCGCCAGAGTATGGCCGTCTTTCTGAATGATTATGGGGGCCGCTTGCGCGTGCGCCGCTGGGGCCGCGAAGGTGGAGCACAGGATGGCGAGGGCAATGGCAAAGACACCGACTATAAATTTCATGGCAGCGTGTTAGCAGCCTTTCGCGCCGTCGCGCAAACAAAAACGCCCGGACCTTGCGGGCCGGGCGTTTGCGGCGTCGGTTGGGACGCGACTTACTTCACTTCGGAAACCTGACCGGCGAGCTCGCCTTTCGGGTTGGCTTTGGTGTGCAGGTTCACGTAGGAATCGCCCATCTCGATGATCTTGGCCTTTTTCAGCGTCAGCTTGGCGTGGCCAGCGATGACGCCGGTTTTGCTGATATGCAGCGGCACCAGGATCGGCGCGGAGAGCATATAGTCACCGCCGGGCTTGGCCGGGCCGTGGATATGGGCGGCGATGACCGGGCCGGACATGCCGCTATCGGTGACTTTATAGGTCAGCATGTGGGTCACGGTGTTATACGTGCCGGTCATTTCGCCGGTGCCTTTGGACATGACATGCATTTCCGGGGCGAGGGCGGCGTGCAGTTTGATGATCTTGGCCGAGGCCACGCCGGTCGCGGCGATCAGAGCAAGGCCTGCCAGCGGCAGCGCGGAGCGAAGAGAAAGGCGCATAGTGAAACTCCCTTAAAAAACGGCGAATTGCCGATGAGGCATATATGGTGGGAAGTTGTGGCTGCAACATGGCGGGGTTGCGACATTCTCGGGCCAGGGAGAATCTCTGCTTGCAATTTTTTGTGTTGCGGCGCACCAGACTGGGCCGATGGAACAGGCACGCTTGAGCGATATTGGCTTGAATCTGCGGCGGATGTTCATACGCGATCTGGTGCTGGAGGCGCGCATCGGCGTGTATGCGCATGAACAGGAGCGCAGCCAGCGGGTGCGGATTAATTTAGATTTAGCTGTTGAGGATGATGGCGCGGTGGGTCTGTCGCGCCCGGCGGTGGGCCGGGATGATTTGGCGCGGGTGGTCGATTACGAGCGAATTGTGGTGGCGGTGCGGGCTTTGGTGGCGGCGGGGCATGTGCAGCTGGTGGAAACGCTGGCCGAGCGGCTGGCCGAATTATGCCTCGATGACCGGCGCGTGGCCCGGGTGCGGGTGATGGTGGAGAAGCTCGACGTGTTTGCCGATGCGGTCTCCGCCGGTGTGGAGATTGAACGGCGGCGGTAGGGGGGTGAGACAGAACGAGTCACCTTTAAGAGCGAAAGTTTTTGTTTCTTTTTTCAAAAAGAAAAATTTGCTTCCCTCTCGCACCCGACAGTCAGTGTTTTCGCACGCTTTCATACACCAGCATCGGCACGCCGACGCGGATGAAACCGCTGGCCTCCACCATGCCGATGGCGCCCAGCACCGTGCGGGAGGCGAAATTATCGGCGCGGGCGATGGCGACGATCCGCTCCAATTTTGCTTGTTCATGGCCGTAGCGCAGGGCGGCGCCTGCGGCTTCGCGGGCGAGGCCGGCGCCGCGCACTTCGGGCCATAGGGCAAAGCGGAGCGCAACACCGAGGCCATCGGGGCGCTCTTGCAGGCCGGTGATCCCTAAAAATGCGCCGAGCCGCAGGCCGCGCACGCCCCAGATGCCAAAGCCGTCACGCCCCCAATCTTTGACTTCGGCGGCGAGTTCTTCGCCCACCCGCTCGCGTGTGCGCACGCCGCCTAACATCAGGCCGAAGGCCCGAGGATCGGTTTTCAGCGCGACCAAATCCTCCAAATCCGCCCAGCCCACCGGCGTCATGCGCAGCCGCGCCGTGCTGATGGCCCAGGACGGATTCATTTACCCATCCGACCGGCACCCATCCTACCGGCTGAGGGGCCGATATTTGATCCGGTGCGGCTCGGTCGCGTCCGCGCCGAGGCGTCGGCGCTTGTCTTCTTCGTAGTCTTGGAAATTGCCCTCGAACCATTCCACGTGGGAATCGCCCTCAAAGGCGAGGATATGGGTGGCCAGCCGATCCAGGAACCAGCGATCATGCGAGGTGATCACCGCGCAGCCGGGAAATTCCATCAAGGCTTCTTCGAGGGCGCGGAGCGTATCGACATCCAAATCATTGGTCGGCTCGTCAAGCAGAATGACATTATGTTCGCCCTTGAGCATTTTGGCCAAATGCACGCGGTTGCGCTCACCGCCTGAGAGAATGCCGACCTTCTTTTGCTGATCCGAGCCTTTGAAGTTGAACGCGCCGACATAGGCGCGCGACTGCACGGTGCGCTTGCCCAAATGGATCACATCGGTGCCGCCGGAAATTTCTTCCCACACGGTTTTTTCACCATCCAGACTATCGCGTGATTGATCGACATAGCCGAGCTTGACCGTATCGCCGATATCGAGCACGCCGCCATCGGGTTTTTCCTTGCCGGTGATCATCCGAAACAAGGTGGTTTTGCCCGCCCCGTTTGGCCCGATCACGCCGACGATGCCGCCGGGGGGCAATTTAAAGCTCAGATCATCGATCAATAGATTATTGCCATAGCCTTTGCGCAACTGCTTGGCTTCGATGACGATGCCGCCGAGGCGCGGGCCGGGCGGGATGATGATTTCGGCGACGCCGGAGACTTGTTCTTGGGATTTGGCCAGCATGTCCTCATAGCGGGTGATGCGCGCCTGGCTTTTGGCCTGGCGGGCTTTCGGGCTCGCGCTGATCCATTCGCGCTCCTCGCGCAAGGCGCGCTGGCGAGCAGATTCTTCCTTCTCCTCCTGCGCCAGCCTTTTTTGCTTTTGCTCCAGCCATGAGGTGTAATTGCCCTCGAACGGATAGCCCCGCCCGCGCTCAAGTTCGAGAATCCAGTTGGTGACATTTTCAAGAAAATACCGATCATGGGTCACCACGATCACGGTGCCCGCGAAATTTTGGAGCGTCTTTTCGAGCCAGGCGACCGATTCCGCGTCCAGATGGTTGGTCGGCTCATCGAGCAGCAAAAGATCGGGCTTTTCCAGCAGCAGCCGGCACAAGGCCACGCGCCGCCGCTCGCCGCCGGACAAGTTGGTGACGGACGCTTCAGCCGGTGGACAGCGCAGGGCATCGAGCGCGATATCAATGCGCCGATCAAGATCCCAACCATCCTCGGCGTCGATTTTTTCCTGCAAGCGGGCTTGCTCGGCCAGCAGATCGTTCATTTTATCGTCATCCATCGGCTCGGCGAATTCCTCGGAAATCGCGTTGAACCGGGCGATGGCGCTGCGCAGCTCGGCAAACGCCATCGCGACATTGTCGCCCACGGTTTTGTCCGGATCGAGATGCGGCTCTTGCGATAAATAGCCAACCCGCACACCCTCGGCGGCCCAGGCCTCGCCGCCAAATTCCTTTTCGATGCCGGCCATGATTTTCAGCAGCGTCGATTTACCGGCCCCATTGACGCCGAGCACGCCGATTTTGACGCCGGGCAGGAAGGAGAGCGTAATCCCTTTGAAGACTTCACGCCCGCCCGGAAAGGCTTTGGTGAGGTCTTTCATCACATAAACATATTGATAAGCGGCCATGCTGCGGTGTCCCAATCGTTAAAGGCGTTGATGCCGGTATAGAAACACGCCGCGTGCGGGGCAACCAAGCGGCAACGCAATCAATCAACACCCCTTGCGCTTCATCCCCGTGACTTGATATGTAATTATATTACAAGAACCCCAACGCCGGTGATGTCCATGACCGATTCTTTCGCGCCACCTGCCCAACCGGGCAACACAATGCGAAATTCCGCACCGCAACTTGACGATATTGATCGCCGTATTCTGACCGAGCTGCAAAATGACGGGCGGATGACCAATGTGGAGTTGGCCGGGCGGGCGGGCATTTCGCCGCCGCCATGCCTGCGCCGGGTGCGCCGCTTGGAGGAATCTGGCCTGATTCGCGGCTATCACGCCGATACCGACCCGCAAAAACTCGGCTGGCAAATCCAGTTTTTCGCCATTATCGGCCTTGAGAGCCAGCGGCAAACAGTGCTCGATAGTTTCACCAGCATGATTGCCTCGTGGGAAGAGGTGCGTGAATGTCACATGATCCGGGGCGGTGGTGATTTTCTGATGCGCTTTTTGGCGCGTGATGCCGCGCATGAAAACGAAATCACCGAGAAGCTGATCGCAGCCCCCCAGGTGGCGAAGGTGCAGACGCTGCAAACCATCCGAACCTTGATTATGCAGCCCGGCGTGCCGCTGTAACGCATGATCACCACCCGCCGCATCGCGGCGAACGGCCTTGAGTTTGCGGTTGATTGTCTGGGCGACGGCGCGGATTTTGCGTTGTGCCTGCATGGTTTTCCGGAATCGCGGTATTCCTGGCGTGATCAACTGCCCGCCCTGGCCCCGCTCGGCTATACGGTCTGGGCGCCGGATTTACGCGGCTATGGCCAAACGTCGCGCCCCGACGGCGTTGCGGCCTACCGCGCTTCCGAGCTGCTCAAAGATGTTGCGGCTTTGATTGATGTAGCCCGCGCCGAGGGCAAAACCGGCAAGCTTGTGTTGATCGGCCATGATTGGGGCGGGGCGCTCGGTTGGTTTTTTGTGCTAAACCATATCCGCCCGGTGGATCGTTTCATCGTGATGAACCTGCCGCATCCCGATCTGTTCGCGCGTGGGCTGAAAACGCTGCGGCAACTGCGCAAATCCTGGTATGTTTTTTGGTTCCAAATTCCCTATTGGCCGGAGCGGACGCTCGCCGCCAAAAACGCCGCCTGGATCGCGCTGGCATTTCGCAGCTCGGCGATCAACAAGGAGCGATTTTCGGACGCGGTGCTCGATGTTTATCGCACCAATGCCTTGGCACCCGGCGCGCTGACCGCGATGATTAATTGGTATCGCGCTAATTTCCGCAATCCGTTTCGCCGCTTGGCACCGGCGAAAACGCTCGATACGCCGACCCTGATGCTTTGGGGCGAGCATGATACCGCCCTCGGGCTTGAACTCACCGAGGGGACTGAGAATTTGGTGACAAATTTTACGCTCCGCACCATTCCCAACGCGTCGCACTGGGTGCAGCAAGACACGCCCGATATCGTCAATCGGATGATGATCGCTTGGCTGACCGATCAGACGGTGCCGATGGCATAAGGGGCTTGACGGTGCGATTGGCATCGTCTGTTTCATGACCAATCATGCAAAAGGATTGACCCGCTATGGCTGAACCGTCTCGTCGCATTGATTATTTTTTCTCGATGTCGTCGCCTTGGACGTTTTTCGGTCATGCAAGGTTCGTCGCGCTGGCGCAGCGCCATGGGCTGCGCGTGGTGATGCGCCCGATCCCGTTGCTGCGGCTCTTTCCGGAAACGGGCGGGCTGCCCGCGCCGCGCCGACACCCGACGCGACAGCGTTATCGGCTGGTGGAATTGCAGCGTTGGTCAGCGGCGCTGGGGATTCCGCTCAATCCTCGACCGCGATTTTTTCCGTTCGATGGGTCACTCCTCGATCGTGTGGTGGTGGCGATGGCGCTGGCCGGGCAGGAGGCTGATCGGTTCATGGCGTTGGCTTGGGCGGGCATTTGGCAGGAGCAGCGCAATCTGGCGGACCCTGCGGTGATCGCAGCGTTGTTGGACGCGGCGGATGCGCCTGCCACGCTGCTCGCGGCGGCGGATGCGCCGGAGACCCTGGCGCGGTATGAGGAAAATCTGGCGGCGGCCTTGGCGGCGGGGGTTTTTGGCGCGCCCACCTATATGTTGGATGGTGAGCTCTTCTGGGGCCAAGATCGGCTGACCTTGCTGGATGCAACGTTGGTCAGTGGCCGAGCGCCTTATCGCGCCGATTAGGCGATAAAATATTTTGCCGATTTATTGATATCGTTTACAGGGAAACACCATGGCTGAGACCATCGACACCAAATTACTGATCATCGGCGCGGGGCCTGCTGGCTATACGGCGGCGATCTATGCGGCGCGGGCGAATTTGGCCCCGGTTTTGGTGGCGGGTTTGCAGCCGGGCGGGCAACTCACCATCACCACCGATGTGGAAAATTATCCCGGTTTTGCGCAAGCGATCCAAGGCCCGTGGCTGATGGATCAAATGCAGGCGCAGGCGGCCCATGTTGGCACGCGGATTATGCAGGATGTGATTGTCTCGGTTGATTTCTCGACGACGAAGCTGACCGCAACCGGCGATTCCGGCACGCTGTATCGGGCTGACGCGGTGGTGATTGCGACCGGCGCGCAAGCGCGCTGGCTTGGCTTGCCCTCAGAGCGGCAATTTCAGGGGGGTGGGGTTTCGGCCTGCGCCACCTGCGATGGGTTTTTCTTTCGCGGCAAGCGCGTGGCGGTGATTGGCGGCGGCAATACGGCGGTTGAGGAGGCTTTGTTCCTGACCCATCATGCCGCCTCGGTCACGCTGATCCATCGGCGCGACCAGTTGCGGTCGGAAAAAATCCTGCAAGACCGGCTCTTTGCCAATCCGAAAGTCTCGGTGATTTGGAATGCGCGGGTGGAGGAAATTCTGGGCGAGCAAAATCCGCCGCGCGTGACGGGGGTGCGGCTGGCCGATACCCAAACCGGGGCGCTCAGCGCGATTGATGTTGATGGTGTTTTCGTGGCGATTGGCCATGATCCGGCAACGTCGCTGTTCCGGGGTCAGATCGATATTGACGCGGAGGGCTATGTCAAAATTGTTCCCGGCTCCACGCAAACCTCGCATCCGGCGGTGTTTGCGGCGGGGGACGTGGCGGATCGGGTGTTTCGCCAGGCAGTCACCGCCGCCGGAACCGGATGTATGGCGGCGCTCGAAGCCGAGCGCTATTTGGCTCACGCGGCAAGTTCAGACAGGGGCGCGGCGGCAGCCGCTTAAGGGATGGCACAGGGAATGACCAATAATCATATGGATTGGGACAAGTTGCGGGTGTTTCATGCGGTGGCGGAAGCGGGCAGCTTTACCCATGCCGGCGATACGCTGAACCTCTCGCAATCGGCGGTGTCGCGGCAGATTTCGGCGTTGGAAGAGGCGCTGGCGGTGCCGCTCTTTCACCGCCATGCCCGTGGGCTGATCCTGACCGAGCAGGGCGAGCAGCTCAACCGCACGGTGCGCGATGTGTTCGCCAAGCTCGCGATGACCGAGGCTTTGCTGACCGAGAGCAAGGAGCGTGCGGCGGGACGCCTCAAAGTCACCACCACCCATAGTTTTGGTGTTGCTTGGTTAACGCCGAGGCTCAAGCGCTTTCTGGAAGCCTATCCGGATGTCAGTATTACGCTGCTGCTCGATGATGTCGATCTCGACCTGGCGATGCGCGAGGCCGATGTCGCGATTCGGATGCATCCGCCGCGTCAGCCCGATTTGGTGCAGCGTTCGCTGGGCGAAATTCGTTGGCAGATTTGGGCCTCTGATGCGTATTTGAAATCGGCGGGGCATTTGCCGGAAAAGCCGGAGGATTTGGACAAGCACCGGCTGATTTTGTTCGGTGATCGGAAACCCCCGGTTACCGATGTTAACTGGCTGGCTGATTTGGGCCGGGCCGATGGCTTGCCACGGCGGGCTGGCGCGCTTGAGGTTAATTCACTGCAAGCAATGCTGATTGCCATTCGCAGCGGCCTGGGCATTGGCGCGGTGCCGGAATATCTGGTGGATCATACCGAGGGGATGACTCGGATTTTGCCGCATGCCCGCACGCCGAAAATTGATATGTTCTTTGTTTATCCTGAAGAATTACGAAATTCAAAGCGGGTTGGCGTGTTTCGTGACTTCCTGGTGAGTGAAATCGGGCGTAGCTGATCGCGCCCCGCTGCGCGCCTTAAATATCACGCGCGGTGACCCGGAGAGCTGGCGCATCCTGCATTGATGCATGGTCAACCATGCAGCAATTTCACATGATGGTAACGCTACGGGGCCTTTAACTGCGTTATAAGATGCTTACGTCACGTGATGACCTATGGTTGATGCGCGCGCGAAACCTTCTCCCCGGTTCTTGCCGCACCATCAGTCGCAGAGATCCGGCCTTGCACGGTCGGATAGGGGCTGGTTTTCCGGCCCCGACGTCTCCCAGACGTGAAGCCTCCCTGTTGACTTGCCCCGCCGGTTCGCCGGTGGGGCTTTTTTTTTGCCCCCGGCCAAACGGCGTAGACGATAGCTATCCGAAGCGATGCCCCGGCGCAATGTCACGCGATGGTGACTGAAGAAATTACGATTTTGTGTTGTAAGAGCGACACGCTGCGCGGGCCGAACTGCAAGCGGGTCATAAAAAACGGCACGGAGCGAAACTCCGTGCCGTTTGTTCGAAAGCGCGATTAGTCTGCGCGATCTTGGTGATCGGCTAAGATGATCGCTTAGCCCTTGGGCGCCCAGAGGGTGCACCAGCCGGTCGGCGCGATCGGGCCGGAAACGGCCTTGCACTTGCCAACCGCCGTTGCGGACGCGCCCGGGATGTAGAGGGCGCAGCCATCGCACTGGTGGCCGTCCTTCGGCTTGGTCTGATACTGCACCGAGGCCGGCGCCATACCAGCGGCTTGCGCCGTGCCCGCACCCGCCGCAACGAGCCCGGCGGCAACGGCGGTCAGGCCAGCGGCCTTCTTCAGTAGACCACGACGCGATTCATTGAATTCGTTGGACATGAGCGTTCTCCTAAAAATTATAATCACACGGCACGAAAGCACGAGTACCAAGCAAGAGATTGGTCACCGCCTCGGAAAGGCAAGGCACCAAATCACCACCTGATTACCTCATATATACAAGAACCATTCAATCATGGCGTCAACGTGGCGATAACAGGAAATTGATGTGCGGCTTAGGATTTTTGCCGTGGTGCCCGACGGGGGCGCGGTGTGGCGATGGTGCTGCGCAGCAGCGGATAGATTTCCTGCGCCCAGCGCGAGCCGCTGAACACGCCGTAATGGCCAACGCCTTTTTGCACATGATTGAGTTTGCGGCTCGCGGGCAATTTGGCGCACAGATCGATCACCGCTTGGGTTTGGCCGGGCGGGCAAATATCATCGCGCTCACCTTCCACCGCTAAAAGCTGCGTCTCGGTAATCGCGCCGAGATCGATCAGGTCGCCCCGATGGGTCAGCCGCCCGAGCGGCAGATCATGGCGCTGAAACACCCGCTCGACCGTCTCAAGGTAAAACTCAGCTGGCAAATCCATCACACTTTGATATTCGGCGTAAAAATTATTATGCGCGGCTTCGGCCTCCGCATCCTCCGTGACGATGGAGCGAAATTGGCGCACATGCGCGCCGATATGCCGGTCTAAATTCATCGACATGAAGGAGGCGAGCTGCACAAAGCCCGGATAAACCCGCCGCCCGGCACCCTGATGCTGCCAGGGGACGGTATCGATCAGGTTTTGTTCAAACCAGCCAATATCGCGGGTTTTCGCGAGTTGATTGACTTTCGAGGGGTTGCACCGCGTATCAATCGGCCCGCCCATCAGCACCGTGGCGTGCGGGCGCGCCGGATCGCCATCCGCTTCCATCAGCGCGGTTGCCGCCAATACCGCAACGGCGGGTTGGCAGACCGCAACCACGCTCGCGCCGGGGCCAAGCTCACGCATAAACAGCATGATGTGATCGACATAATCATCAAAGCCAAAGCGCCCCGCCGCCAGCGGAATATCGCGCGCGTTGAACCAATCGGTGATGAACACGTCATGATCGGCGAGCATCACCTGCACCGTATGGCGCAGCAAGGTGGCGAAATGGCCAGATAAAGGTGCGGCAATCAGCACGCGAGACCGCTCAACCCGATCATCCGGCGTGGCAAAATGCAGCAGCGCACCGAACGGGGTGGCGCGGACAACCTGCTCCACCACCGGAATTTCCCGGCCATCGCGCAGCACAACATCGATGCCGAACTCAGGCCGCTGGTGGCGCATGCCGCCCCGCGCGAATAAATCAAGCAAGGCGCGGGTTTCACGGGCAATCGCCCCAAAGGGCCGCATCGGCGTGAACAGCTCAACCAGAGGCGCCAGATTGCGCGCCGCGCTGCGCCAGGGCGCGAGCAAATCATCTTGTGATTGGTAGAAACTATATTTCATGGCGTCGGCCTAACACTGACGATCTCGGCATGATGAGCCGCCAATGGTAAATAATTTATGAGCGCACCCCAGCCATGATCTGTCAGCATCCACCGGTCCTTATCGTTCGTCCCTGTCAGCCAAACGCGGCTGTCAACGAAGCCTGACAGGAGTCTGCGCCAAAATGCCGCGCTGCGAAAGAGCGCCGCACCGCACAAGGGCTGAATTAACCAACAATCACCTTGCCATGACAAGAAAAACGTTCTGCTCCATGCATATATGGCGTCGCTCGATGCGGTATCGTAATGATTTTATCCTGAAAAATGGCAAGACGTGCAGGAATGGCCCGGATTCGCGCGGATTTTGCCCACGAGTATATGTCATATCGGCTATGCGAATTATGGGCGGCTGATCCTGTCGCGTTAAGCAGCCTATTGCCAAAAACGTGATCGGGGGCTTGGATCGGCGCGAATAATGCGCGATCACGGGCGTAACCATCCCATTCATTGTTCGAGGAGCGAAAATGCGCGATTTTCATCAACCGGGCCGCAGCGCCGTGATGGCCACCAACGCCATGGCCGCGACTTCCATGCCCGCCGCCACGCTGGCGGCACTCGATGCGCTGCGCGCAGGCGGCAATGCGCTGGATGCGGCGGTCACCGCCGCCGCCGTGCTCGCGGTGATTGAACCCCAATCAACCGGGATCGGCGGGGATTGTTTTTGCTTATATAAGCCAGCGGGCCGCGCCGATGTCATTGCGCTGAACGGCTCGGGCCGCGCCCCGGCGGCGGCAACGCTTGATTATTATCAGACACACGGCATCACCGCGCTCGACTCCACCTCGCCCCATGGCGTGACGATTCCCGGCGCGGTCGGCGCTTGGGAAACATTGCTCGCAGCCCATGGCAAGCGCGATCTGGCGGCTGCCCTCGCCCCGGCCATCGCCTATGCCGAAAACGGTTTTCCGGTGCATCCACGCGTCGCGTTCGATTGGGCATTGGTGGGCGAAAAACTGCGCAAAACCGGCGCGACGCTGTTTCTGCCACACGGCAAGACACCGGAAGCCGGGCATATTTTGCACCAGCCCGACCTGGCGCGCACCCTGCTCGCGATTGCCCAGCACGGCGCACGGGCGTTTTATGAGGGTGAGATTGCGGCGAGCATGGTCGCGGAGCTGCGCCGCCGCGGTGGCTTGCATACCGAGGCCGATTTTGCCGAAGGCCGCCTCGCTGCGAAATTCGTGACACCAATCAAGCGCGATTTCGATGGTTTGACCATCTGGGAATGCCCGCCGAACGGGTCCGGCATTCTGGCGCTGATGCTGCTCGGCATTTTGGAGGGGTTTGGCCCGGCACCCGATGGTCCGCTCGGCCCGGTGCGGTTGCACCGCCATATCGAGGCGGCGCGGCTGGTCTATCGCGATCGCGATGCGCTGCTGGCCGATCCAGATCAATCCCCGGTTCCGGTTGAGCATTTGTTGAGCGATGCGTATCTCGGCGGGTTGCGGCATTTGATCAATGATGATCACGCGCTGATCAATCTGCCACGGGCTGGCGAAAATCTGCTGCCCAAGCATCGTGACACGGTGTATCTCGCGGTCGTCGATGCCGAGGGCAATGCCTGCTCGTTCATTAATTCGACCTATGAAAGCTTTGGCTCGGGCATTCTCGCGCCGAATACCGGGGTGATTTTGCATAATCGGGGCCTCGGCTTTTCACTGCAAGCCGGTCATCCGAACGCGATTGCGCCGCGCAAACGCCCGATGCACACGATCATCCCCGGCATGGCGACGCAAAATGGCACGGCGATCATGCCGTTTGGCGTGATGGGCGGGCATTATCAGCCGATGGGTCAATCCTGGTTGCTCACCAACTGGCGGCAATACGGGCTTGATATCCAACAATCGCTCGATCTGGCGCGGGTGTTCCCCTATGCCGGGCAGGTTGAGGTTGAGCGCGGCGTGCCGCAGGCCAGCATCGACGGCTTGATCGCGCGCGGTCATAAAATCCACCCCATTCCGGTCACCGACCGTCCGCACGGGGGTGGCCAAGCGATCGTGATTGATCCGAAAACCGGCCTGCTCATCGGCGGCTCTGATCCGCGCAAGGATGGGTGCGCGATGGGCTATTGAGCATGGTTGAGGCTTGTGATCTCAGCGCTATTGAGGCGCGCCGGCTGATTGGGGCCAAAGCCTTGTCGCCGGTTGAGCTGGTGGAAAGCTGTATCCGCCGGATCGAAACCATCGATCACGCGATCAATGCCATGGTCGCGCGCGATTTTGACCGCGCCCGCGCCGCCGCCCGTGAGGCGGAAGCGGCGGTGATGCGCGGTGCGACGCTGGGCGCGCTGCACGGCCTGCCCATCGGCATCAAAGACCTCGAAGATACTGAAGGTTTGCGCACAACTTATGGCAGTATCCGCTTCGCGCATCATGTGCCACGCGCCGACCAGCTTTTGGTGAAAACCATCCGCGCGGCGGGTGGCATCGTGCTGGGCAAAACCAATACGCCGGAATTTGGCGCGGGCGCGAATACGATCAATGCGGTTTATGGGGCGACTGGCAACCCGTTCGATCCGCTGAAATCCGCCGCCGGGTCTTCCGGCGGGTCTGCCGCTGCATTAGCGACATCGATGGTCAGCCTTGCCAGCGGCTCGGATATGGGGGGCAGCTTGCGCAATCCCGCCGCTTTTTGCGGCATCGTTGGCATGCGGCCATCGCCCGGTGCTGTGCCTTCCGAAAAGCGCTTGCTTGGCGCCTCCGGCCTCTCGGTGCTGGGACCGATGGCGCGTTCGGTTGATGATCTGTCGCTCCTATTTGGCGCGATTGAAGCGATTGACACACGCGATATGCTCAGCCCACCGGCCCGTGAGCGCTTCGTGGGCGCGCCGATTGATCTGTCGAGCCTGCGGGTTGCTTACAGTGCCGATCTCGGTTTTGCGCCCACCAGTGCGGCGATCCGAAGCTGTTTTGACAGCAAAATCGCGCAACTCGCGCCGCTCTTCAATCGTCCCGCCGCCGCCCATCCCGATTGCGCGGGGGCGGATGAGAGTTTTGCGGTGCTGCGCGCTGTTAATTTCCTCGCCGCGTTTCTTGAGCCGTATCAGCGCGACCCGAACAGCGTAGGCCCGAATATCCGGGCGAATCTCGAAGAAGGCTTGCGCTACAGTGCCACCGATGTTGCCCGCGCTCTGGCCTTGCAAACCGCGCTTTATCACCGTTGGCAGCATTTTTTTGTGGATTATGACCTGCTGATCACCCCCACCGTGACCATCACGCCGCGCCCTTGGACCGAGCTATTTCCCGCCAGCATCGATGATGTGCCGACGCGCTCTTATTATCACTGGCTGGCCTTGGTTTACGCCGTCACGCTCGCCGGGCATCCGGCTTTGTCCTTGCCGCTGGGGTGCGATCAGAGCGGGATGCCTTTTGGTCTGCAACTGATCGCTCCCCGCCATCAGGATCATCGTTTGATCGCCATAGCGCGGGCCATTGAGGCCGCGACCGCGCATCAACCAACGCTGAGCCGCCCGCTGCCCGATATACAAAAATTGGCCCAAGCCGCGCCGCTTAGCAGCGTTCCCGGCTTCAAGACCCTGTAATTTAGCCGCCGATCACCTCAAGGCCAATTTCACCATCCTCAACCCAGCGCACGGCCATGCGCTGGGTGGTGCCATTCGCTAACTCAACCGTCACTTCATCGGTGGGGGAGACGAACGGCAGCGCTGCGCCGGACAGCCGGTAGCCATGATCCGAGGCTTCAAGCAGCAAATAGTCATGGCTCGGCGCGCCGGGCGTGTTCAAAATCAAGCGGACGCGACCAACAATCGAGCGCCGACGTTCGCGGCGACGATCCGCATTTTTATGCCCGAATTGATGGGCATTGACCTCAAATTCAGGGGTCGGATCCTCTGCCGTCGTGTCGTCAGCCATGGTGAATGTCCATATTCATCTGATCTAATTGCATTAATTTAGGTCAAAGCCTCTCACGAGTCCATCATATTTTGTCAGCACCCGAATACCGGAGCGCGCTTGCTTATCACCCATCACGCACCAGCCCTGGTTTCGCGATCAATTTCATGGGGTTAACCCAGATCGACCAATCCGTCCCCAACCAAGATTGATCTAGCATTATCGCTGAAACAAGGGCAAAATATGGTCAATCATTAACAAAATTGGTGGGAATCTCTGATGATCGGCATCAATGATTGGATCAAAGACCTTGAGGCCGCGTTTAATGCAGCCCGCCAATCCCATGATATTGCAAAAATTTTACATCTCGCTGACCGCATCATCAACCAAATCGACCAGCGTCGTGAGGCGGAGATAGTCACGGATGACGATCATGCCCAGTGCCTGAAAACCATCAAACGAATGGCTTATAACGCCGCCGCTGATGCCTGGCCGGCCTGGAGCGAGACGGCTTCGGTGCGAACCCATGAGGAGCTGACCCATGCGGTTAAATTGGCCGAACGCTCTTGGGCTTGTGTGCAGCAGCTCAACCAATCGCCCATGCAGGTTGGCAACGCGGTGTGGCTGATTGGCGCGTTGCGCTTGGCACAGAATGATCGCACCGCCGCTTATGCGCATTTCGCACAAGCCGCCAGTGAATACGGGCAGGCCGGTGCGCGCGCCATGCAGCTGATGGCCGAGGGCTATTGTGCGATCGCCCTGAACCCTGCCGGTTTAGACATTATTTTGGGAAAACTCGCCGTCTGCGCCGAGCCGCATAGCGCGGAATTGGCCGGGCAACTGCGCATCGCGCATCGGATTTTCAATCGCTGAGCGTCACGCGATTTTCAAGGCTGCACCACCACCATAATCACGATGATCACCATCAAAATGGTCGGCACTTCATTGGCAATCCGGTAGAATCGCTCGGGCTTGGTATTTTGGTCATTGAGGAAATTCTTGCGCCATTTCGACAGGGCGCCATGAAACCCGCTCATCAAAATGACCGAGATAAATTTCACCCACCACCAGGGGGCAGACCACGACATGGCGCCAGGGGTGAGGATGAGTAAAATCCCGAAAAACCAGGAAGAGATCATGGCGGGTGTTGCGATTTGCTTGAGCAACCGCCGCTCCATGATTTTAAACCGCGCTGATTCGGCGGAGCCGGGGGCGACCTGACAATGATAAACATAGAGCCGGGGCAAATAGAACAAAGCCGCCATCCATGCGATGACCGACATGACATGAAAGGCAAGTTCCCACCGATAAAATGGCGCTAAGGCTGCAAGGGTCATGCGCTCTGCAATGCCCGATAGCGCGCCCAGGGGCAATCACCATGCACCAGCGAGCACGCCCGGCCACCTTGATGCGAGCATAAGCCATCACCGCCCGCGACGGCGCGTTGCACGATCTGGCCCAACGCAGCGATGAAAGCAGGGTCGGAATTCGGGGCTGGCACCCGGTAATAGCCCGGTAAGTGCAAATGCTCGGCGACTTCGCGATATTCGATGTCTAGCTCGACCAATGTTTCGATATGCTCGGAGACGAAGGCAATCGGCACCACCAGCACGGCGACCTGATCTTTGGCGGCGCGTTCCAACGCCTGCTCGGTCGAGGGTTCCAGCCATTGTTGCGGGGTTGCGCGCGATTGGTAGCAAACTTGGTAATCTTCGCTGCGGCCCGTGCGCGCCATCAGCGCCTTCATCACCGCCTCGGTGCTGCGTTCCACCTCTTCCTGATAGGGATCACCCGCCTTGACGATGCTTTCGGGCAGTCCATGGGCTGAGAATAACAGCCGGATTTTTTGTGTGGGTGGCAACTCGGCGCGCGCCGTCTCCAGCGTTTTTTGCACCAAACCGGCGATGGCATCGGCAAAGGCTGGATCATCAAACCAGCAACAGAGGGTGGTGGTGGGCGCGACGAGGCCAATTTTTGCCGCTTGTTCATGCCAATCGCGCAGCGACGAGCCGGTGGTGGTGGTGGAAAATTGCGGATAAAGCGGCAGCAGCAAAATACGGTCTGGCGCGAATTGCTTGACCGCCGCGGCGGCTTCGGCGGCGAAAGGATGCCAATAGCGCATAGCGATGAAGCATTTTGCCCCTGGCACCATCGCTTCCAAAGCGTTCGCTTGGCCTTGGGTGAGTTCCAGCAACGGGGATTTGCCGCCCATCAGCGCATAACCCGCTTCCGCTTTTTTCTGCGCCGAGGCCGCGATCAGCCGTGCCAGCCAAAACCGGATGAAAATCGGCGCGCGAATAATCGCGGGGTCGGAGAATAAATTTACCCGGAACGGTTTGATCGAATCAGCACCATCCGGCCCGCCCAAATTGAACAGCACAATGGCAATGCGCTCGGCGCCCGCCGGTTCCGAATCGCGCGGGCCGTCAGCCAGCCCGTCGCTGGATAGTTCGGTCATCGGAATCATGTTCATGGAGCAGAAATAAGGTCTGGCGGCGAATCCTCAAGCGCACGAAGCCATTTAACCAAATCCGCGACATGTTCGGGCGGCGTTTCCGGCACGATGCCGTGACCGAGATTGAAAATATGCGGCCGCCCGGCCATGCCGCGTGCAATCCGCTCGACGGCATGACGCAAGGCCTCGCCGCCGGAGCGAAGCAGAAGCGGGTCCAAATTGCCTTGCAAGGCCATGGGTTTTTCAAGCAGCGGAGCGATTAAAGCGGGGTCTGCCGCGGTATCAAGCGCCAAGGCCGAAATGCCGGTTTCGGTTGCGTAGGGTAGCGCCATAATGCCCGCCAGACGCGGAAAACCGATGATCCGCACATCAGGATGCGCGTTGGTCACCGCATCAACAATCCGTGCGGTGGGGTGAATGACATAGGCACGGAACAAATCAGGGGGCAGCATGCCAGCCCAGGAATCGAACAGCATGACGCAATCGGCCCCGTGCTCGATTTGCTTGCTAAGATAGGTGATGGTCGCCGAGGTGACCAACTCGATCACGGCGGTGAGCAAAGCAGGGTTCTCATAAGCCATCGCCCGGGTTTTCGGGAAGTCACCCCCGCGCCCATCGATCATGTAGCAGGCAACGGTGAAAGGGCTGCCGGCAAAGCCGATCAGTGTGGTTTCATCGGGCAACTGAGCGCGCACCCGCGAGACCGTTTCCATGACCGGCTCCGTCGCCGGGATCAGCCGCTCAGCAGACAAGGCCGCGAGATCGGCCTCAGTTTCAATCGGCGCAAGACGCGGCCCCTCGCCCTCGGCAAAGCGCAGGCTTTGGCCCATCGCCCAGGGCAAAATCAGAATATCGCTGAACAAAATCGCAGCATCAAAGCCATAGCGACGAACCGGCTGTAGTGTGACTTCGGTGGCCAAGCCCGGCGTGGTGCAAAGCGAGATGAAATTACCGGCCTCCGCCCGTAATTTTCGATATTCGGGCAAATACCGCCCCGCCTGACGCATGAGCCACACTGGCGGTGGCCACAGCGCCTCGCCAGCCAAAACCCGCAAAACTCGTCGATCCGCTGTTTTCCCGTTCATCTCACCCTCACTATAGAATGATTATATGACTTAAAAGGAGTAGCGAAGACTCTAGGGTTGTTAATCACGGGGATTATCGCAGCTCCCACCCAATCCACAGAGTTTTCCACATCAGAAACACCAATGTAAATCTATGATAATAATCAATAAAAATATGTTTTCCCCTCTTATTATGATCAGGTTGCAAAAATTATCCACAGGGATTTTGTGATTGAACTTATCACCGCTCTCCGGCGCTCGGGGGCAAACGGCGGAACTTATCCCCGCTTTGCCGCAAGAAGCGATTTCTCATCCACAGGGTTTTGCGCCATTCTATCCCCATGCCCGAGAAGCGCCTCAACTTGCATCTTGTATCCGACGCCACTGGCGATACGCTGAGCGCGGTATCGCGCGCCGCACTCGCCCAGTTTGAGGGGGCCGATATTCATATTCATCGCTGGAGTTTGATCCGATCACGCTTGCAGCTTGAGCAGGTGTTTGAGGGGATTCAGGCCGAACCAGGGCCGGTATTGACCACCTTGATCGATCCGGCGTTGCGCCATGCGCTTGAAGAAGCTTGCGCGCGGCTTGGTTTGCGGCTGCTGCATATGCTCGATCCGGTATTTTCGCTGCTGCAAGATGAGCTTGGCGCGCCGGCGGCGCAGCGCCCGGGCCGACAATATGTGCTGGATGCCGACTATTTCCGCCGGATTGATGCGATGCATTATGTGCTCTCGCATGATGATGGTCAGGCGAGCCGTGGCTTGGCCAAGGCGGATGTGATTTTGGTGGGCGTGTCACGCTCATCCAAAACCCCGACGGCTTTTTATCTGGCTAATCGGGGCGTCAAAGCCGCCAATATCCCGCTGGTGCCCTATACCGCGCTGCCCGAGGCGCTGAGTGCGGATAGCTGCCCGGTGATTGGCTTGTTTGTTGATCTGGCACCGTTGATTGAAATTCGCCGCCATCGGCTGCGTCTGCTTGGGAGCGGTGAGCTTGGGGCGATCGCGGGTCAATTACAGGATCGCTATATTGATGAGGATAACGTCAAGGCTGAATTGCTGTGGGCGCGCCGCCTTTGCACCCAGCGCGGCTGGCCGATGATCAACGTCACGAGCCGCTCGATTGAAGAAACAGCGGCGGCGGTGTTGCGCTATATGGAGATTTGGCAGCAACGCCATCATCCGACCCCCAACCCTCCCGCCTGATTGCCCATCGCTTGATATCAAGCTGATCGGTAAGCTCGCGCAGTTGCGATCATACCCTGATTGTAGCAATGCTGGCGCGCAGTCCAGACGCTTTTACACGGAGACCCAGCATGAGCAGCAAGGCCATACGGATTCATACCCAAGGCGGACCCGAAGTTCTTCAATGGGAAAATGTTCCTACCCCCGAACCGGGACCGGGCGAAGTTTTGCTGCATCATGAAGCGGTGGGCTTGAATTATATCGATGTTTATTTTCGCACCGGCCTGTACAAAATCCCGCAACTGCCCGCGACCATTGGGCTTGAGGGGGCGGGCGTGGTTCGTGCGGTTGGCCCCAACGTCACCGACCTCGCTGTGGGTGATCGCGTGGCCTATGCGGGTGGGCCGCTGGGGGCTTACGCGACCGAGCGGGTGATTGCGGCTGACCGGGTGGTGAAGTTACCGGACGCGATTGATTTTCAAACCGGTGCCGCGATGATGCTGCAAGGCATGACCGCGCAATATCTGCTCCGCCGCACCTATCGTGTGCGTGCCGGTGAAACCATTTTGGTGCATGCCGCTGCCGGCGGGGTGGGGCTTATTCTATGCCAATGGGCGAGCCATCTCGGCGCACGGGTGATTGGCGTGGTTTCCACGCCGGAAAAGGCTGAATTGGCGCGGGCGCATGGTGCTGCGCACGTCATTGTCGGCCATGATCATCTTGCTGCCGAGGTTAAGCGGATCACCGAGGGTGCGATGGTGCCGGTGGTGTATGACAGCGTCGGGCGCGATACGTTTACCGCAAGCCTTGATAGTCTCGCCCCGTTGGGCTTGATGGTCAGCTATGGCAATGCGTCCGGCGCGGTGCCGCCGGTGGATGTTGGCATGCTCGCGGCCAAAGGCAGCTTGTTTCTCACCCGCCCGACACTTGCGACCTACACCGCCAGCCGCGCGGATTTACTGGCGGTGACGAGTGATTTGTTTGATGTGGTGGCGCAGGGGGCTGTGAAAATTCGCGTCAATCAAACCTTCCCGCTGAGCGAAGCTGCGGCGGCGCATCGTGCGCTTGAGGCGCGGCAAACGACCGGCAGCACCGTTTTACTCCCGTGACCGACCGGCGCGAGACGCCACCCGGCCATCATTTATTGATCGCCGGGACCGGGCGTTCGGGCACCTCGTTTCTGGTTAAATATTTCGATGCGCTGGGCTATGCCACGCATTTTTCCCGTTTCGGCGACTACGCCAGTTGGGACGAGGCGGCCAATGCCGGTGCCGAGAATTTGCCGCTGCCGGCACTCGATGCGGATATGCCGTATGTGGTGAAATCACCCTGGGCCACCGAGCTGATTGATCAGATCATCGCGGACCCTACCATCACGCTCGATGCGGTGATTATTCCGCTGCGTGATTTAGCGAGCGCGAGTGCAAGCCGCACCATTACCGAACTGCGTGACATGGCCGAGAAAAATGATTTCTGGACCGTGCTGGATCGGCCCTGGGCGCATCGTGGTTCAGCGCCTGGCGGCGTGGTGTTTTCGCTCCATCCGCTTGATCAGGCCCGCATCCTGGCGCTTGGCCTGCATCATTTATTGGAACGGCTGATCGCTGCGGATATTCCGGTGGTGTTTTTGTCGTTCCCGCGCCTCGTGCATGATGCGGCCTATGTGCATCAAAAGCTCGCACCCGTTTTGCCGCATCCGGTACCGGCGGCAGAGGCGCTGGCGGCGCATGCGCGGATTGCTGATCCGACGAAAATCCGGGTTGATCGTGCTGTGACTGATCCGACGATTGAGCAGCTTGATCGGGTGGCGCTGCGCCGCGAAATTGAACGGCTGCGCCAAGAGATCGATCAGCTCAACGCGGAGAAATTGACGCTGGCGGTGCAGGGTCAAAACCTTGCGGATCACGCGCGCGCGATTGAAACCAGCCGGATGTGGCGCGCACTCGCCCCAATGCGCCACGCGCTGCACCGGCTGCGGCGGCGAGACTCAAAACCAGCGGGGTTGCCACCGCCCTAAGCGAACAATCTCGCTCGCCAGCGCATAGTCGAACGTGTCATTTGGCGTCATGACACCGGCAATCCATTTCGAGAAGTCAAGATGGTCATCGGCCAAAAGCTGCAGGGCGGTCACCAGATTTGCCGCAGTTGGCTTATAGTGCCCACTGCCGTTGGTGATTTTCATCCAACCAACATATTTGCGGGGAATATCGCCCGGACCATCGCCCACGTCGAACTGGCTAATTTTCTGAATTTCACCGGCACAAATCACGTCTTTGCCCGCATTCATGGTGGAATGATTAATATTGATCGCGCCATGGGCTGATGCGTCGGTGTTCGACGCTGTCGCAAAGATCGATCCATATTGGTCCATCGCCCAGACGATCAATTTGCTGCCCGGATCCAGCGGTTGGTCAAAACCTGTGTAAAATTGGCCATTTTTGACAATCAGCATCTTCTCAAGCCGCGTTTGCTTATCCATCATCCAAACGCGGGTATCAGCATCGCCCACACGCTGATTGGTTAGATACGTGCCGATTGCTGTGTAATCCGCCGGAGTCAGTTGATCGAATGATTTTTGCAGGGCCGTAATCACCGCGAGGGGTGCGCCGGGGAATTGCGAAGCATCGATCGCATATATTTCTTGCTGCCGATGTACAAAAGTACCACTGACTGGCATTTTATTGACGGCATTGTTCGCTTTCAACGCCACGCGCTGCGTTCGTTCAACCGCGTAACCCGGTTTCAGCCCGATGGCGGGGGCCTTGGGGCCGTGGGCATTGAATTCGGCTTTACGTTTCCCGAATGAGATCCATGCCAGCCATTTGAACGCTTGCATGCCCAGCGCGTTGACCTGCGGCAGGCGCACGGCGCTCGTCGAGGTGGCGCCTTTCGTGACATGGGCAGTTTTGTAGCCATCGCAAATGGCGATTAGCCACTTTAAAGCGCTGATCTTTTTCTGGTCATCATTACCGGCCATCTGTGTCAGGCAATGTTCGAGCGCGGCGTCAACGACCGAAATATTTTTGCGCGGCCGGGCAAACGGTCCTTTTTTCACCGTCGTGGCGATCTTGAAGGCTTGAACGGTCGGTAACGGGGGTGGCGCGTTGGCAGCCATGATGGTCCTCCTGAATTTTTTGCATTTAAAATTTACCCGACCAAGGTAGACCAACAAAACGTTTAACGCAACGAAATCCTCTATCGCTGGGGGCTACGCCAACGAAATTTCATCATCGGCGATTTGTTGCCCACGAAATCACAGTTGACAGCATATTATTTCAAGTAATACGATCAACACGCTAAAGTTTGTGGCCGCAGGATCACGCTTGGATTCTGTGATGGATATTTTGTGTAGTTTCATCGAACTGCCACCAAACTGTCATTCCCCTGTCATCCAAAATGTTTAGATCGCCCCTCACGGAATATAATTTCAGGGGATCGTGATGACGAAATTGTCGCTCTTGCTCGGCACGGCGCTGAGTGGATTGGTCGTGGGTTTGGCACCCGCTGCGCGGGCACAAGCGGTGGTGAGCGATAATGCCAAAACGCCCGTGAAAATCGGCACCATTTCAAAATCGGCGTCTCGTGCGGCGCAATCGCGGATCCCGAAAAAGGCACCCTACACCGTCAGCATTATCGGCAAGCAGCAAATCAAGCTCGCGTCACCGGCGACCAACGCGCAAACCTTGCTCAATCAGCTTCCTTCGGTGGTCGCGGTGTCCGCCGGGCCGAACGGCATGCGCACCAATATCCAATTCCGCGCGTTTAATGATGGTCAGTTTTCCGAGACATTTGGCGGCGTTGCATTGAACGATATTTTCAATGCTGGCGTGGTCAATTCAGCCTCAGCGCGCAATAATCAGCTGGTTACGCTCGATGATTTTCAGCAAGTCGAAGCATTTCGCGGCGTGAATAATCCGGCGGTCAATTCCTATAACTCGCTCGGTGGCACCATTAATTATGTGCCGCGCGAAGCCCCCGCCATTGCCGGTGGCCAGGCCGGGGTGAGCTATGGCAGCTTTAACTCGTTCGATACGCATGTGCGGATCGCCACGGGCGATATTGCTGGTCTGCGCCAGCTTTTATCGATCCGGCGCGATGTTGACGGATCATGGCTGCAAAATGCCAAGGACCAAAACAATCATCTATATTATACGTTCAATGCGCCGATTTTCGGCGGAACCGGCAAGGTTTATGGCTATTTCATCTATAATAAAAACCGCGGCTTAACGCCGCACACCGTGCCACAAGCGCTGATTGCGCAATATGGCCCGAGCTATCAATTTCCGACCAGCGATACCTACTCAGAGAATATCGACACAAATTATCTGGCGGTGTTAGGAGCCAGCCAGCAATTTACCTCAATATTCGCGGGTGATTTGAAGTTTTTCTTTGGTGCCGATAATTACACGCGCACGTCGTTCAGCAATCCCTATATGCTGCAAGGCGCAACCATGCCCTATCAGCTACCCAATGCGCCGGCAACATTCGCCTACTCGCCTTATCCGGGCCAAACCAGCTATGATCCGATTGCGCAATTTGGGTCTTACCCGGTGGGGGCACAATATCATTTTTATGGCTATTATGGCGACGAGATTGGCGTGCAACCGAAATTCACGCTCGATTTGCCGCATAACACCATCGTGTTTGGTGGCAATTTAACCGCGGGCCATTTGCATTCGCGCGAATATTGGTATGGCACGGCGCCGGTGCCGCAAATTCCGGGCTATAATAATGCGTGGAATGAACATGATTTACGCACGCTGGCGTCAGCCTATATCCAAGATAAAATCACCTTGTTTAATGACCGGCTTACCATTACGCCGGGCGTGAAATATCTCTACGCGATCACCAAAGATCATGATGACCTCGGCTTCTTCTACCCCATTGCCGGGAGTGTCTCGAACACGGCCCATTATCTGTCTCCCACCGTGGGGGCCAGCTTCGCGATCACGCCGCGCCTCACCGCTTACGCGGCCTATGGTCAGAACATCAAATTTCCGAACATCAGCGCTTATTATGGCAATGTTGCTTTGCAGAATGCTGCGGGCAATTATGTGGTGACGCCGCTGCATGTCAGCCCGGAATATGTCAAGGATTACGAAATTGGCTTGCGCTATACGCTGCACGGCGTAACGGCAGCAATTGATTATTACCGCGAAAATTTCTCGAACACTTTCATCACCTCCACCAGCCCGATCACCGGCACGTCCACCACCAGTAATGGTGGTAACTCGCGTTATGATGGCGAGGAGTTGCAACTCGTCGGCCAATTTGGCCGCCTTGGCAGCGTTCCTGGTCAATGGTCCGGTTATTTCAACTATGCGCATAATAACGCTGTGTTTCTCTCGGGCTTTAGTTCGGTCTATGCAGGCACCGTCACCGCCGGTCAGCCTTTGGCCAATGTGCCGAATAATCTGGTGAGTGCAGGGGTTAGCTGGGCGCATCAAGGCTGGCTTGCTGATGTCAATGCGCGCTATGTCGGTTCGGAATATCTGCAGCAAGGCTTTGCGGGTACGCCCACCAGCCTGCAATCACCACCTTATTTCCTGCTGAACGCGACGGTGCAAAAAACCGTCAAAGTCCATCTCGGGCGCGTGAGCGCGTTGCGGCTCTCGCTCAATCTGGATAACATTTTGAATCGCCGTTATTATACGGCCGATAATATTTACCAAGATAATAACGGTAATAATTATCAATCCGTGTTGTTGGGTGCGCCACGCGCTGTGTATTTCAGCGTGACGGCGTTATTCTAAATCATGACCTGCTTGGCGCGATCAGCGATGCGCGGGTCATGCACTCTCAATGACCTATTGATGCAATGAGCTACGATAGTCTGGCCGAGCCGGGTTCAGCCCGGTTCGGTCGCTTTATCGTTGCGGCTTTGGTGCTCGATATTTTGGCGCTGGCCGCTTTGATTTATGCGCCGGAGCCACCGCCCGCGCGGGTGGTGAAGCCGGCGACGCTCGCTGTGCATATGGTGCAGCCTGCCCCACCCAAGCCCAATCCCAAACCGGCGCCGTTGCCGCCGCCGCCCGTGCCCGCGTTGCCCAAACCACCGCCGCCGTTGCCGCATCATCCGCATGTCGCACCAAAGCCGCCGCCCAAGCGGGTGATCCATCACCCGATCATCCATCGGCCACCACCGCCGGTGCCAGCGCCGCCTACCGCGCCAACCCAGCCGGCCCCACCTGCGCCAGTGCAAAGCGCCCCACCGCCCAGCCCTGCGGTTATTCAATCGGTGGAGGCCCGGTATGTTGGAACCATTAAAGGCATTATTTTGGGCAATTTGGTCGTGCCGACGGCGATGCGCAATCTCGGCGCGAGTGGTGTCGCGACGATTGCGTTCAAAGTGGCACCGAATGGTCAAATCCTTTCCGCCAAGGTGCTGCGCGCGAGCGACTATGCGGCGGCTAACCGTGCGGCGCTGGCCGCCGTGCGGGATTCGCGTTTTCCCGCATTTTTTGCCAAAATGCCAAAACACCCAATTATTTTTGAAGTAAATATTAACGTTTCAGGGGCACAGTGAAGTTATGTCGATCCGCCATCGCCGCATCATGCTGATCACCGCCACCGCTGCCGCCTTGCTGGCCGTCACCAGCCTTGCACAGGCGGGGCCGGTGCAAAAACCGGCTTCGGTTCCCACGCATTCAGGGCTTGCTCCGGCAGCGCCGGTGCGCATCACCCCGCAAAATCAAGCTGCCTATAGTCATCGATTGCCAACGGGGCGTCTTGTCGCGCCGGTTGGGTTGATCACCGGCACGCCGAACTTTCCCACGGGCATCGCGGTGGCCGGTCATGTCATCGCGGTGCTGTCCAATGGCGCAACGGGCGCGCAAACGATCGGTTTTTACGATTCGAAAACCCTGGCCCGTTTGGGTCAGGTTTCTGGCGTGCCGCAAGGCCGCAAGAAAGCGCCCGTTGATGCAGGAACCGTGGTGAAAGGCCAGAATTTCTTCCAAGGCCTGATCGCCGCGCACGGCGTTTTCTATGCGGCCGGTGGGGCGACGAATGATGTGCTCGCCATCAAGCTCGCGAACGGAACCCCCACCATCATTCACCGGTACGCCCTCATCGCGCAGCCCTTCCCGCGCAGCCAATATCCTTATGTCTATCAGGGTATGCGCAGCAAAAAGCCGCGTCATTTTTATCCCGCGGCCCTGGCGGCGCAGGGGCATTATCTGTATGTGGCGGGCCTGCTCGCGAATAATGTGGCGCGCATCAATATCACCAACGGCACCACGCGCTATCTGAACGTCGGCCCATACCCGAACGCGCTGGCGTTGACGGATCATGGCCGCGTGCTCGCCGTTTCGCTGTGGGGGGCGAATGCTGTCACCTTGATCGATACCGCGCGGTTTGTACGCCTGGGCCGCGTGCAAATCGGCCCTGCCCTCACCGCGCAGTCGATCAACGCCGGTCTGCACCCGATCGCGCTGGCGGCTCGCCGGTCCGCGCCGCATCTCTATGTGGCCTTGGCGAATGGCGATGCGGTGGTTGAAATCAACACCACCACGCGGCGGATGATGCGCCGGATTGATTTGCGCCCCTACCCTGGTGCCGCAGCAGGAACCGAGCCGGATGGCCTCGCCCTGACCGGCACACGCCTGTTCGTTGCCAATGCTGGCAATGATGATGTCGCGACCATCGATACACAATCGGGCGCGGTGCTGGGCCTCGCGCCAACCGGCTGGTATCCCACCGCCGTTGCCGCCACGCCGCATGCGCTGCTGGTGCTCGCGGCCAAAGGTTTCGGCTCGGGGCCTAATCTGCGCGGGCAATGGGTGGGCAATATGATCCATGGTTTGCTGCAGCGCATCAAGCGGGAACCCTCGGCAACCACCCGCACGGCTGACAGCATCGCGGCCCTGACCAATGATGGTTTCACGCCAGCTCAACGTGCGCATTTGGCCGCGCGCAACGCGGCGTTGACCCCCGCATTACAGCACAAAATCCACACAATCGTGCTGATTTTGCGTGAAAACAAAACCTTCGATGAGGAATTTGGCCGCTATCCCGGCCTCGGTCACTGGGCAGACCCAAAACTCAATCTCTATGGCGCCGCGCAACTGCCAAACCTGTATGGCATGGCGCGTCATGGCGCTTTATTTGCCGATTTTGATGCGGATGGCGAAGTCACCGCCCAAGGTCATCAATGGACCACTGCGGCGGCTGATTCGGATTTTGTGCAGCGAAGCTGGGCCCAGTATTATTCCAATCGTGGCCTGCAAGGAAATCCCGGCTGGACCCAGCCGCTCGCCGCCCCGGCGACCGATCACGATAATGACAACCCGTATTCTGACGTGACCGATCTCAGCAAACTGGCGCGCCCCGCCACGAACCCTTGGATTTCCTACCCAAATGGCCGGTTCTTGTTCGATGATCTGGCACGTCACCATGTCGCGTTCGAGAATTTTGGCGAGTTCATCGCGCGCAATCGCGGCGGTGATGTGAGGCCAACCATCCAGTCGGCTTCGGATTTGGGATATCCCGAATGGGACCGCATGATCCTGGATACCACGCGTGCGGGCATTGCCGCGCGCTGGATCAAGGCGCATCAAAATAATCTGCCGCACTTTATTTATGTTTATCTGCCGGATGATCACACGGCAGGGCGTAACCCTTGCTATTACACGCCGGATTATTTCGTTGCGAATAATGATCATGCAACGGGTGAAATCCTCGCGGCGCTATCCCACACCAAAGCCTGGGCCCACATGGCGGTGTTTGTGACCGAGGATGACGCGCAATCCGGTGCAGATCATATGAACGCGCATCGCACATTTCTCACCGCCTATGGCCCTTGGATCAAGCACGGTGTGCTGATCACCAAACCCTATTCGCAGGTCGATGTGATGCGCACCATCGAAGCCATCACCAACGTGCCGCCGATGTCGCAATGGGATCAGAACGCCAAAATCATCAACGGCATTTGGGCCAGCCGCCCTGATGTCGCGCCCTTCGTGACCCGGCCCTATCGCACTGCCATGGCGATTAATCCGGGCAAATGTTCGCTCGCCCGCACGCTACGCCGCAAGGCCGGCGCCGTTGGTCAATTGCTCACGCCCGAATTTGCCGCGGCGATGGAAAAACATGCGGCGCTAACCCCGCCGACGCAGCGCTACACCCCGACAACGCTCCTGAAAGTGTCAGGCCCCGAGCAAATGCGCCAGGAATGGATTGCCAGCAAAGGTGCAGCCAGCTATCGCCGGGTAATGGCCTATCTTGCACACCGCGCCGCTGCCCAGCACGCCCCGCTCAGCGCTTTCGAAGGGCAGGATGATTGAGCGCACCGCCACGCTTGCTTTCGTTTGATGTTTTCCGAACCCTGCTCGATATCGAGGAGGACAAAGACCGCCCCGAAGCATTTGCGCTGCTTGCCCGCTTTCTGGCCTATCACGGCATCATCATCCCGGCGAGCGCCCTGCAGCAGCGTGTGACGGCGCTGACCGGGAGCGCGCTGGCCGCAAACCCGTCGCCGACGCCTGATGTTGATATTCTGGAGATTCTCGCCGCCGCGCTCGGGTCGCCCATCGATGCCAATCTGCTCGCGCAGGCGGCCTTGGTGTTGCGCGCGGCCACCACCAACCTCACCCCGGTGCGTGGCGCGCAGGCAGCAATTCAGCACCTTGCCGCGTCATGGCCGCTCGCTATCTGCTCGAACACCCAGCGCGCTTACACGGTGGCGGAGTTGCGCGCATTCGGCTTTTTGCCATATTTCGACACGATCATTTTCTCCTCCGATGTGCGCGCCTGCAAACCCGATCCCGCTATATTCCAGCGCCTGTTTGCGCAAACCGGGTGCGCACCCGGGGCAATCATCCATATCGGCGATAATTTCACCGATGATATCATCGCGGCCAAACGCCTTGGCTGCATGACCATTTGGGTTGACCGGCATGAAGAGGCCAAGCAACCGGGATTTGATCGCAGCGCCGCCGACGCAATCGTGAGCCCGGATCTGACCGATCTGCCGCGCCTGCTTGCCGAACATTGGGCATGAAGCCGCGCACCAAGCTTGACCGTGCCGGTCTGCTGGCGCTGTTGGCCACCCGCGATCCGGCCATCATGCTTGATCTTACCGCGTATGATCTCAGTGATGGCGATTTTTCCAATCTTGATTTGAACAATCTGCGGATCGCAGGCATCGCGACTAACGGTCAGCCGATCAAAAACGCTGATTTCCGCGCCGCGCGTTTTCACAAGGTCGCTTTCCGTGATGCGATTCTTGAGCAAGGCGATTTTCGCTACGCCGAGTTCAATGAAACCAGCTTCGCCGGTGCAAGCCTCACTGACTGCGATTTCTATCGCGCTGTCTTCCGTCGCAACGTGGTGTTCGAGCGCACCCGGCTGCATCATTGTTCGCTGCACCGCGCCGATCTGTCGGGATGCGATGTTGAGTGGGAAAGCCTTGGCGAAAACGCCATCGTGCAGGCTGATCCCGTCGCCTATGCAAAATTTCTCCAGCGCGCCGCGTCCCGCATCGCCGATCCGGCGGAACGAAACGGGTTTTCGCACCGCATTGCCCATTATGTCGCGATTGCGCCGGTCGAGGCGGCTGGGGTGTATCGCAAATTATCCGCCCTGCTCGCCGCCAATGGATTATATCGTGATTCCGCCGAGGCCTATGTTGCCGCCAAACGGATGGAGCGCCGCAGTCTGCGCCCGGACCAGGTGCGCCGCATCGCCCGTGCCGAGGCGGTGATTAACAAAATGTCTCCTCCCAGCGCTGCGGCGCTCCGCCGCAAAATGATCACGGCCTTGCCGACTTATCTCGAACTCCTGATCGCGGATGCGCTGTGCCGGTTTGGCACCAGCGTTCGGCAGGTTTTGCTCAGCATGCTCGCAACCATTGTTGGATTTGCGCTGCTCTATTGGGCGACCGACGCGATCTCCGTGCTCCGCAGCGGCAGCGCGCATCTTGCAACGCTCAGCCAATGTTTCGCCTTCAGCCTCGGGAAAATGCTGGCCTCAGTGCCCGATGGTTTCGCGATTGGGGACAATTTCGCGATCCTCGGCCAGTTGGAAACCTTCATCAGTATTGGCTTGATCGGCCTGTTCGGCTTCGTTCTCGGTAATTATTTCCGACAGACCTGAGCGAACGATTGACAATCGCGGCCCCTTGACCAATCCCTTTTGGATCACGGCCTTGAGGGGACAACGCCACATGATCACGATGGATGATTTCGACCGTATCGACATCCGCGTCGGCACGATTACCGATGCCCAACCCTTCGCCGAAGCGCGTAAGCCCGCAATTAAGCTCTGGATCGATTTCGGTGGCGAGATCGGCGTCAAGCGCTCCTCCGCCCAAATAACGGTGCATTACCCGCCGGACCGGCTGATTGGCCGGCAAGTTTGCGCCGTGGTGAATTTCCCGCCGCGCCAAATCGGCCCGTTTCTCTCCGAAGTGCTGACCTTGGGCATGCCCGATGAGAATGGTGCGGTGGTGCTGATCCGCCCCGATTTCGCGGTGCCCGATGGGGGCCGACTATTTTAATGGCGACCCATTATTACACCGTCTCCTGGGAGCAATTACACCGCGACGCCAAAGCCCTCGCTTGGCGCTTGCTGGCCTTGCCGCCCTTTACCGGCATTGTTGCGATCACGCGCGGGGGGTTGATCCCCGCCGCGATCATTGCCCGCGAGCTTGAATGTCGGCTGATCGAGACCGTTTCCATCGTGACCTATGATGAGGAAGCGCGCGGCACGCCCGCAATCACCAAACTGCCCGCCGCCGCCGGTGATGGCACTGGCTTTTTGATTATTGATGATCTGGTCGATACCGGCACCACGGCGCGTGTGGTGCGGGAACTTCTGCCCCGCGCGCATTTCGCAACGCTCTACGCCAAGCCTGCGGGTAAGGAACTGGTTGACAGTTTCATCACCGAGGTTTCGCAAGATACCTGGATTTTGTTCCCGTGGGACACCGAGCCGCAATTCATCGCGCCGCTGGCCCGCAAAAACTAGGCCAGCTTTTCACTCAGACCGTGATTGTTCTAATGCCCCTCGTTGCTGCCGGAGAAATCGGGCGCCAGTCCTGACGCGGCTAGTTGCGTCGCGAGCACGCTTTTCAGCCGCTGCAACCCTTCTGGCGAATGGGCTTCCGCGCGCGCCACCAGCACGGCTTGGGTGTTTGAGGCGCGCAGCAGCCACCAACCATCCTCGGTATTCACCCGCACCCCGTCAGTTTCCGTGACCGAGGCGCCATCGGCGCGCAGCCGGGCGGCCACTTCTTCGACCACCGCAAATTTCCGGTCTTCCACGCAATCGAACCGCAACTCCGGCGTGTTCAACACCGGCGGCAAGCCGCGCCGGAACGTGGACAGGCTGGCGCCGGAGGCGATCAGCGCGTTCAACACCCGCACGGCCGCATAGAGCGCATCATCAAACCCAAACCAATGATCGGCGAAGAAAATATGGCCCGACATTTCGCCGGCCAAAGGTGCGCCGGTTTCCGCCATTTTCGCCTTGATCAGCGAATGGCCGGTTTTCCACATCAGCGGCACGCCGCCCGCCGCTTTGACCTCATCGAACAAGGTCTGGCTAGCCTTCACATCGGCGATAATCGTCGCCCCTGGCTGGCGCATCAGCACATCGCGCGCGAGCAGAATCAAAAACTGATCGCCGAATAAAATCTCCCCCGTATCATCAACCAGCCCGATCCGATCAGCATCGCCATCAAAGGCAATGCCAATATCCGCCCCGCGCTTACGCACGGCGGTCATAAGCTGTTCGAGATTGCGCGGCACCGTCGGGTCCGGATGGTGAGCGGGAAACCGGCCATCAATGGTGCCGTTGATGATTAAATGCTCGCCCGGCAAGCGCTTGACCAAATCCGCCAACACATCGCCCGCCGAGCCATTGCCGGGATCCCACACGATTTTCAGCCGCACGGTGCCGCCCTGCCAATCCTGCGCAATCCGCGCCACATACGCCTCGCTCACATCGCGGCGAACGCAACGGCCAGTGGTTTGGGCGACCACATCGCCGGCGGCGGCCATCTGGCCGAGGGCTTGAATGTCTGCGCCGAAAAACGGCTTTTTGCCGCGCATCATTTTGAAGCCATTGTAATTGGCTGGATTATGGCTCCCGGTCACCATCACCGCGCCGTCCATATTTTCCGTCGTTGCGGCGAAATACAGCATCGGCGTCGGCCCACAGCCAATATCCAACACCTGCATGCCGCTCGCCATCAACCCATCGATCAGCGCCGCCGACAGGCTGGGCGAGGAGAGCCGCCCATCACGCCCCACCGCCACGCGGCTGCCGACCGCGCGTGCGATCAACGAGCCGAAACACCGCCCAATCGCAAAGGCGTCGGCGCTGTGCAGTGTTTCACCGACAATACCGCGAATATCATATTCGCGCAGCGTGCTCGCCGGAAAATGATGAGCGAAATCCATCGTCAATCCACCTGATATTGTTTCAAGAATTCCCGCACCGACGCCGCCAAATCGGGCCGCTGCAAGGCAAACGCGATCTGCGCCTCCAAAAATCCAACCTTGTCGCCGCAGTCAAACCGCCTGCCATCGAATTTCAGACCATGGAACGGCGCGCCACCGATCATTTTCGCCATCGCGTCCGTCAGCTGCACCTCGCCGCCCGCCCCGCGCTCCATTCGCGCCAAATGCCCGATCACTTCCGGGCGCAACACATACCGCCCGATGATCGACAGGTTCGAGGGCGCGACCTCCGGCTGGGGTTTTTCAACCAACCCCAGAACCTCGACCAAGCTCCCCTCAATCGTGCCGGTTTTCAGCACGCCATAGCGATTGACATGCGCCATCGGCACTTCTTCGATCGCGACGACATTGCCGCCGGTTTCGTGATACACATTGGCAAGCTGCTGCAAGCACGGCGTGTCACTCAGCACCAAATCATCGGGCAGCAAAATGGCGAACGGATCATCGCCGATAAAGGCCCGCGCACACCAAATGGCATGGCCCAGCCCTAGCGGCACTTGCTGGCGCACCGTGACAATCGACCCCGGCGCCATCGCCGCCGAGCGCAGCATGGCCAAGGCCTCGTCTTTGCCGCGCGCGGCCAAATTCTGCTCGACCTCGAAAGCGATATCGAAATGGTCGATCAGGGCGGTTTTCCCACGGCCAGTGACCATACAAAACTGCTCGATGCCCGCGGCCCGCGCCTCATCGATCGCGTATTGGATCAATGGGCGATCGACCACCGGCAGCATCTCTTTCGGGATGGCCTTGGTCGCCGGCAAAAACCGCGTCCCGAGCCCCGCGACTGGAAGAACTGCTTTGCGCAACGGTTTGAACGCCACAACCATTCCCTTCAATAGATAAAATGTCTCCAGCCCGATCGACGGCGAGCCTAACTGGCGGCGCGAACCGCGCGCCGGAGCGAACGTGAAATCACGTCGCGTGACTGCCACTTATCGCGGTGGCGGGCAAGATCACCAGCGCGGCGCGCCACACCCGGCGGCGCCGCCATCATGCCCAATCAACGTTATGAAATTGCAGACAAAACACATTTGACGCATGATAACGGCTGAAAACATCCTTGTTCCGGAGCCGCTGCCCCCATGCGCGTTAAAATCGGCGATCAATTCAGCATTAAACATTATTTCGACACGGCTTCCTCGCAAGCCTTTGCCCGCGCCGCTGGTGATTTGAACCCGCTGCATCACGATGAAGCAGCGGCGCAAAACTCCCGCTTCGGCGGGCTGATTGTCTCTGGCACGCAAACCACCGCGCTGATGATGGGGCTGACGGCGAGCCATTTCGCCCAATTCGGCCCGACGGTGGGCATGGGATTCACCTTTCGCTTTCGCCGCCCGGTGCCGATGAACGCGCACGCCACGATAACCTGGACGGTCACCGAATTGACCGCCAAGCCAGGCACCGGCACGATTGTGAGCTGCAGCGGTGCTTTGACGCTGGATGCGACCGGCGAAGCCGCCGTGACCGGCACCAGCCAGGGCGTTTTGCTCGATGCGCCGTAAGCGCTTGCGCCCAGACTCGAGCGTGTCAAGGATATACAGCGCCGCGCCACCAGCCTATTGATCAGTTCGATCAACGAGACAGGAGCAGCGCGCCCCATGGGAAATTACACCGCTTTGCAGAAATGCCGCGTTTCAGCGAGCAAATCCTTGATCCCGATCCTTGATCTGGGCGAACAAGCACTCACCGGCGTGTTCCCGCGCGATCCATCGGCGCCGATCACCACCGGCCCGTTACGCCTCGTTTGGTGCCCTGACAGTGGGTTGGTGCAGCTCGATCATTCCTATGATCTCGGCGAAATGTATGGCGATAATTACGGCTACCGCTCCGGCCTGAACCAAAGCATGGTGCGGCATCTCACCCAGAAAATCCATCATCTTGAACGGCTTGCGGGCCTCTCTCCGCATGATACGGTGCTGGATATTGGCAGCAATGATGCGACCTCGCTGAAAGCCTATCAAACGCCGAGCCTCAAGCGCATTGGCATCGAAAAGCCCGGGCGCTAATATGGGTCCATTTATG